>NZ_JACAPY010000024.1:0-187195 GCF_013385455.1 Pseudomonas sp. G1002 | reverse complement strand
ACTGCTCGGCCACGCCGGTCATTTTGTTGCGACGGCCCATGGACAAAATCTGGGTAAAGCCGCAGTAGAAGAAGATGCCTTCCAGGACGCAGTAGTACGCGACCAGGTTGCGCAGCAGCTCTTTGTCAGTCTCAACGGTACCGGTTTCGAACTTCGGATCGGAGATCGAACGGGTGTACTTCAAGCCCCAGGCAGCCTTTTTGGCGACCGATGGAATCTCGTGGTACATGTTGAAGATCTCGCCTTCATCCATGGCCAGCGATTCGATGCAGTACTGGTAGGCGTGGGTGTGGATCGCTTCTTCGAAGGCCTGGCGCAGGATGTACTGGCGGCACTCCGGGTTGGTGATCAGGCGGTACACGGCCAGTACCAGGTTGTTCGCGACCAACGAATCCGCAGTGGAGAAGAAGCCGAGGTTGCGCATCACGATGCGACGCTCGTCGTCGGTCAGGCCTTCCGGGTTTTTCCACAGGGCGATGTCGGCGGTCATGTTGACCTCTTGCGGCATCCAGTGGTTGGCGCAGCCGTCGAGGTACTTCTGCCAGGCCCAGTCGTACTTGAAGGGTACGAGTTGGTTGAGGTCGGCGCGGCAGTTGATCATGCGCTTTTCGTCAACGGCGACGCGGGCGGCGGAGCCTTCGAGTTCGGCGAGGCCTTCGGCGACGTCGAGTTTGTCGAGGGCGGCCTTGGCGCGCACGATGGCGGCGGAGTCATTGGCGGTGACGGCGCGGGCTTCGATGGCGGCAGCAGCGCCGGCACCGTCGAGGCGGTCCATGTTGGCTTCGGTGGCGTGGCCGGCGTTGGCGCCTTTGGCAACTACTTCGCCGTCTTCTTCTTTGTCGAACTCGTCCCAGCTCAGCATGACGTGTCGTCTCCTGCGTGAGGGCTCTAAGGTGCCCGTGTGAAACCGGATGGTGGGGTGTTCACACGGCCCAAAGGCCGCGGTGGATCTTAAGGAATCGTTTGTTGCAGCTAACGCACGCATTAAACGGAATCAGGGTTACGGGTGTTCTGCTTGAGGCTTGAGGGGCGGAGCAATGCTTACTGGCTCCAGCGGGGGCCTCAGGTCTGGCTCTTCGTCCCAGTGTAAAGGGATATTGCAGGCCCGATTTACCCGCGCATTATAGGGAAAAATTCGACTTTGTGTTGCGGCGGATGGTCTCGGTGAGCGGCCAAAATGGTGGTGTTTGCAGCCAAGGTCCGGGTTTACAAGGCTTTGCCTGGCTTGGATTTTTTTGACGGGCGGTAGGCGTTTGTTTCAGCGCGCCGAACTGGGGCAGATTCGGTCTGGAAGTTCTTGCGCCGTTTGGCGCAAGAACGGGTCGCGGGGGGTTACTGGGCTGCGGCTTTGATGCTGGCAAACATCTGCTTGCCAGCCTTGGCGGGGTCCGCGTCTTTATTGCTCATGAAGTTGCTGACCACATCAAACACCGCCCCTTGCACCGCCTGGGACGTGGACATGTTGAAGGCCATGCTCGGCTCCAGCGTGCCGGCGTTCTCGGCTTCGGCGAAGTCCTTGGCGGAAGCCTGGGCACAGCTGTCGAACTGGCTCATGTCCAGGCCCTTGATCACCGGGATGGAGCCTTTGTTCTGGTTGAACACGCTCTGGAATTGCGGCTCCAGGGCGATCTTGGCCAGGTCGTCGCGAGCCGCGTTGTTGCCCGGCGTATCATTTTTACTGGACGGTTTGAACATGGCCAGTGAGTCGATGGTGTAGCTATAAATGCCTTGTGAGCCGGGGAAGGGCACGCATTCATAATCGGCCCCGGCTTTTTTACCCGCCGCGGTCCACTCACTCTTGGCCCAGTCCCCCATGATTTGCATGCCGGCCTGGCCATTGATGACTTTGTCGGTTTCCATGTTCCAGTCCTGGCCTGCGCCGTTGGGGTCCATGTAGGTCTTCAGCTTGCGCAGCGCGACGAAGACTTCGGTCATTTTGGGGCCGGTGAAGGTGGCTTCGTCGTTGTCGATAAAGGCTTTCTGGAAGCCATCGGCGCCCAGGATGCTGAGCACCAGGCCTTCAAATACGGTGGTGTCCTGCCAGGGTTGGCCGCCGTGGGCGATGGCGATGAAGCCGGCGGCCTTGAGTTTGTCGCCGGCGGCGTAGAGTTCTTCCAGGGTGGCCGGGGCTTTGGACACGCCGGCTTTCTTGAGCACCTCGGGGTTGATCCATAACCAGTTGATGCGGTGGATGTTGAGCGGTACGGCGACGTAGTGGTCGTCGAACTTCATCAGTTGCGCAATGCTTTCGGGCAGCAGGCTGTCCCAGTGATTGGCCTTGGCGACGTTGTCGACGCTGGTCAGCAGGCCCAGCTTGCCCCACTCCTGAATGTCCGGAGCTTTGATCTGCGCGGCAGAGGGCGGGTTGCCGGAGACGGCGCGGCTCTTGAGGACGGTCATGGCAGCAGCGCCACCGCCGCCGGCCACGGCACTGTTTTGCCAGATGAAGCCGTCTTTCTCGATCAGTTGTTGCAGCACCTGTACAGACTTGGCTTCCCCGCCCGAGGTCCAGTAGTGGACGACTTCAACAGTGCCTTTGCTGTCGGCTGCGTGAGCGGCGAACGTGCAAAGGCTGGCGAGGGAGATGGCAACGGCAAGGCGATGGGGGATTTTCATGTGGGATAACCCTTTTTGTTGTTTTAGGGAGCGGTGCTTATTCCAGCCCCAGCCCTTTGCGGCCGAGGGTGTTCAGTTGCGGCGTCATGAAGCGGTCTTTCCACTCTTTCTCGTAGTCCTCCCGGGCGAAATCATCCGGTGAGGCCCCTTGCTCGAACGCCCTGAGCACATCCTTGGCGTACCGCAGGTTTTTCGGGCACATGGGCGCGGCGGGCACGTACATCACGTTGCCCCAGCCCTGTTGATTTTCGACGGGGGCGACGCTGTGGATCACGTCGCAGTGCCACCACACCGAATCGCCGGCCTGCACGTCCGGAATCGGGGTCATGCCCTGGACCAGCAGCGGGTGCCATTTCTCTGAAACTGGCAGCACCTTGCCCGGCGCAACGCCGCACAGCTCATCTTCGGGGACATCGTCCAGCAGCGGGCGCAGCAGCATGTAGGCCATGGCCTTGGGGATCGGCAAGGTATGCAGCACGCCCTGGTCGGCCTGCATGTCGCACAGTGCGGTCCAGCCCTGGAAGGTGCGGAAGGCCGAGCATTTCACCGTGTCCTTGTAGGCGTATTCATCGACTTCGGTGCGATGGGCGGCGTCCCAGGGGTCGTAGGACTTGAAGTCGTTGCGGTAGATCTTGTCGAACACCTTGAGGTAGGCGGGGTGCAGCCAGCGTTCCAGGGCGCCCGAGTCGGTGTGGGGGCCAAGCCCTTTGGAGGTGGTGCCGGGTGGGCGGCGGCGGACGCGGTCGGGGTACAGCGCATTGATGTCTGGGTCGAACCAATGCCGGCCTTGGGAGTTGTAGGTCCACAGGCGGTTCAGGAACGACTGTGCAGCGCCCATGCGTTCGTGTTGGCGCACTTGCATCTGGGCGTCGGACCAATAGATGGGGAATATCTCCGGGCGCGAGGCTTCGAGGTTACCGAAGAAATTGTCGGCCGGGCCGCGATACACCTCGTCGAAATGGTTGTGGTCGAGGTAGTCCAGCAGGCTCTTGTCCCACCCCAGCACTTGTTCCCTGGGGAAGTGGTTGCGGATCACCAGGCAGCCCCTGCGCTTGATGATTGCCCGTTGTGCTTCGGTGACCTGGCCGTTGGCGATGGTTTCAAAGTCAAGCTCGGGCCAGGCGGACTGCTGTGCCTTGATCGAGGCGATTTCAGTACTGATGAACTCGCTGACCTCGGCGAACAGCGTAGGCACATCGCCGATCTGCGCGCGCAGGGCCTTTTTCATCGCGACGATGCTGCGCTTGTAGTCGTCCGGCAGCTCGGCGCATTCGAAGGCGTGGTAGTTGCTCATGGGGTGACCTGTCTTGTTGTTGTGTGCATACAGGTATGGAATCACCCCGGCCCGCCTGGGCGGCAGCCTGATTTGGCGCGTTGAGCAGTACGATTGTGGCGTTTGTTGTAAGGCGTATAGAAGAATCGGCTTATTGAAAGTGATGCCCGTGTTGAAGCCGAAACTGTGACGGCGTCATGCCCTTGTGCGCCTTGAACTGCCGATTGAACAACGCCTGGGAGGCATAGCCGACCTGTTCGGAAATCGCGCTGACCGCCAGGTTGCCCTGCATCAATAAAGCGCAGGCATGTCCGATGCGTAGCCGGACGATGTAGTCCAGCGCCGTGCAGCGTGTATGTTTGCGGAACATGCGATGGAAGGCTGAAACGCTGACGCAGGCCATTTGCGCCAGCTCGGGAATGCCGACAGGTTGCGCATAGTGGCCGTGCAGGTAGTCCAGGACGCGGCGGATGCGCGCGTCTTCAACGATGTGAGGGGCGGCGTTTTCCGTCGCGATGCGCTGCGCGGCGATATCCCGGGACAATGTGTTGAGCACGCTGAGCAACGAGATCAGTCGCTGGGAAGCGTCTTGCTCGACCATTGCTTCGATCACCGGGCGCAGCGCCCGGGACGTAGCATCACTGAAACTCAACGCCTGTCGCGCTGCAGCCAATAGCGCACGCGTCGACCCCATCTCCGGAAACAGTTGCACCAGCGAGTCCGCCCAGGCCTCGGAAAACCAGATGACCAGGGCAATGTGCGGTTTGGCGGGGTCGATCAGCTCGGCGGAAGACCAGCTATGGGGCACGTTCGGGCCCACCAGCACCAGGTCGCCGTCATCGTACAGCGCCACATCGTTGCTGATATAGCGGTGCCCGCGGCTGTTGAGGGTGAGGGTCAGTTCGTATTCGGGATGGTGATGCCATTCAAACGGAATCGCCTCCGGTAGACGCCTGTTCAGCAGGGTCCAGGAGGTGTTCGCCTCGGTGGGGATTTTTTCGAAACTGGCTCGCATGAATGCATCCTGCCTTGCAGGTGAGGTGGCGGCGCCATAATCGTAGCATTCGATTCAAGCGGTAGGGGATAAGCCGGCTCTTTGCCGCAAGAACGATTTCTTGCGGCGAGTAAGATCAGGTTCAGTTCAAACTAACGAAGTTATTATCCGTTAGAGCAACCGTTACCCATGACCTGATATTGAAGAATATGACGCTGACCTTGTGAGTCTTCATATTCCATTTTTACCGGTACAACTTTGCATACATCCGGGACTTCACTCATGGACACTACTTTGGCGACGTCCAGATGGGTGCTGTAAGTGTAATCCTCAACAATCGGGGTGCTCTGGCTGGCTACGTCAGTCGGGGCTTCGTCGGCCAGGGCGGCGGTGGCGCACAAGCTGCTAAGGGCCATAACTAATAACGCTTTCATTTGACTATTTACCTTTTGGCGGTCGAAAGGGGTCACGGGGCCCTTGTGAGGCCACGTGTGTAACTTGATTGGGAAGTTCGGATTAACGTTGCCTTCGTGGGGGCTGTTACGTTGTTAATCACAGTGCCTTGATGGCGAGGTTGATTTTAGGCGTCCGAGTTATATTCATATACCCGTGCTTTTGATAAACACTATTGGTGGTTTTTGTAACAATCGCGAAATGAAGGTTTTTTCAGAAACCTGCAAAGCGCCACGGGCCGCGGGCCAGAGCGCTGCCAGGGGATAGGTGGGCAATTTGTAGGGGCTTGTTACTACCATCGTCGAATGGTTCTATAGGTCCGGCCCGGCTACAACAGGGTCATACAACAACAACTATGTCACCGAGGTAAGAAAGATGAGTGCGGCTTCTCTGTACCCCGTTCGCCCCGAAGTAGCAGCCAATACGCTGACCGATGAGGCGACCTACAAGGCCATGTACCAGCAGTCGGTGGTCAATCCCGACGGTTTCTGGCGCGAGCAAGCCAAGCGCCTTGACTGGATCAAGCCTTTCACCACGGTGAAGCAGACCTCCTTCGACGATCACCATGTCGACATCAAATGGTTTGCCGACGGCACCCTCAACGTTTCCTACAACTGCCTGGACCGCCACCTCGCCGAGCGTGGCGACCAGCCAGCAATCATCTGGGAGGGCGACGACCCTGCCGAAAGCCGCACCATCACCTATCGCGAGCTGCATGAAGAAGTCTGCAAGTTCGCCAACGCCCTGCGCGGCCAGGATGTGCACCGCGGCGACGTGGTGACTATCTATATGCCGATGATTCCCGAAGCCGCGGTCGCCATGCTGGCCTGTGCCCGGATCGGTGCGATTCACTCGGTGGTGTTTGGCGGGTTCTCGCCAGAGGCCCTGGCCGGTCGGATCATCGACTGCAAATCCAAGGTGGTGATCACCGCCGACGAAGGCATTCGTGCCGGCAAGAAGATTTCCCTGAAGGCCAACGTCGACGACGCCCTGACCAACCCGGAAACCAGCAGCATCCAGAAAGTCATCGTGTGCAAGCGCACCGGTGGCAACATCAAGTGGAACCAGCATCGCGACATCTGGTACGAAGACCTGATGAAAGTGGCGGGCACCGTGTGTGCGCCGAAAGAGATGGGCGCCGAAGAAGCGCTGTTCATCCTTTACACCTCCGGCTCCACCGGCAAGCCGAAGGGCGTGCAGCACACCACCGGCGGCTACCTATTGTACGCAGCCCTGACCCACGAGCGCGTGTTTGACTACCGCCCGGGCGAAATCTACTGGTGCACCGCCGACGTCGGCTGGGTCACCGGCCACACCTATATCGTCTATGGCCCACTGGCCAACGGCGCGACCACGCTGATGTTCGAAGGCGTGCCGAACTATCCGGACATCACCCGGGTGGCGAAGATCGTCGACAAGCACAAAGTGAACATCCTCTACACCGCACCGACCGCGATCCGCGCCATGATGGCCTCCGGCACCGCCGCCTGCGAAGGCGCCGATGGCAGCAGCTTGCGCCTGCTGGGTTCGGTGGGTGAGCCGATTAACCCGGAAGCGTGGGACTGGTACTACAAGAACGTCGGCCAATCCCGTTGCCCGATCGTCGATACCTGGTGGCAGACCGAGACCGGCGGCAACATGATGAGCCCGCTGCCGGGCGCCCATGCGCTCAAGCCGGGTTCGGCGGCGCGCCCATTCTTTGGGGTGGTACCGGCGCTGGTGGATAACCTCGGCAACCTGATTGAAGGCGTGGCCGAGGGTAACCTGGTGATCCTGGATTCGTGGCCGGGCCAGGCACGTACGCTGTATGGCGACCATGACCGGTTTGTGGACACCTACTTCAAGACCTTCCGTGGCATGTACTTCACCGGTGACGGTGCGCGCCGTGACGAGGATGGCTACTACTGGATCACCGGGCGGGTGGACGACGTGCTGAACGTCTCCGGCCACCGCATGGGCACCGCCGAGATTGAGAGCGCCATGGTTGCGCACCCGAAAGTCGCGGAAGCGGCGGTGGTGGGGGTGCCTCATGACATCAAGGGCCAGGGCATCTATGTGTATGTCACGCTGAAAAACGGCGAAGAGCCGAATGAAGCGTTGCGCCTGGAGTTGAAAAACTGGGTGCGTAAAGAGATCGGGCCGATTGCTTCACCGGATGTGATCCAGTGGGCACCGGGCTTGCCGAAGACCCGTTCGGGGAAAATCATGCGCCGGATCCTGCGCAAGATTGCCACCGCTGAATACGACGGGTTGGGGGATATCTCCACCCTGGCGGATCCGAGTGTGGTGGCGCATTTGATCGAGACGCACAAGACCATGAACGTGGCGTAAGGCGGGTTTGTGGGACGAAGCCCCATTCGGCGTAGGCCGGGTGGGGCTTTTTTGTGCGATCGGACAGGCGACCTATAACCCATGTGGGAGCGGGCTTGCTCGCGAAGGCGGCGTGTCAGCCAGCACATCACCCACTGACACACCGCCTTCGCGAGCAAGCCCGCTCCCACATTTTGATTGCATTCCAAGATTGGTCATTCAGTGGCGCGACTTACACAAGGCCAATAAATATCGGATTGTGTTGTAGGAAGTTTCTGAATGTTACCGAGCCCGGCAAATGTGTAACCCCACGCCCAAACATGAGGCAAAGTGCTACGCCGTTGCCCCGAAAACCCGCGTCTTAGACGCCCTGAAAAATTAGATCCAACGCTACACTTGCCGTGCTAGAAGGGTTTGCGAATAATAGGCCCGCAACTTGCAGCGTTAACAGGTTTAATATCTTTTGCCTCTGCATAAAATCAAGAGGCTGTCAATGTGCTGGAACCGCTTTCTCGGTGCTTCTGTAAATTGTTGTCGCATTGAGGAAATATCGGCTTCCGGCCTGTCGTTAGAATGCCGATCACTCGCTCGTCGTCGCCGATGCTGAACTGGCGCAGGACGCAGCACCGCTATTCGGTTTCACTCATTCGCATCGTGGGCCCTGGCTCATACTGCTGTTTTGCCCTATACCGATGGAGTCCCAAGATGAAGAAACTCGTGCTGTTGGGCGCCCTGGCGCTGTCCGTGCTGTCCATGCAGGCTTTCGCCGAAGGCAAGCCACTGAAGATTGGTATTGAAGCGGCTTACCCTCCGTTTGCCTCCAAGGCACCGGACGGCAGCATCGTCGGTTTTGACTACGACATCGGCAACGCCCTGTGTGAGCAGATGCAGGTCAAGTGCACCTGGGTTGAGCAGGAATTCGACGGCCTGATCCCGGCGCTGAAAGTGCGCAAGATCGACGCCATCCTGTCCTCGATGTCCATCACTGACGATCGCAAGAAGTCCGTGGACTTCACCAACCGCTACTACCTGACCCCAGCTCGCCTGGTATTGAAGGAAGGCACTGCCGTCAGCGACAGCCTGGATGAATTGAAAGGCAAGAAAATCGGCGTGCAGCGCGGTTCGATCCACGACCGTTTCGCCAAGGAAGTGCTGGCTCCCAAAGGCGCCACCATTGTTCCTTACAGCTCGCAGAACGAAATCTATCTGGACGTAGAAGCCGGTCGCCTTGATGGCACCGTGGCCGACGCCACCCTGTTGCAGGAAGGCTTCCTCGACACGCCAGCCGGTAAAGGCTACGCGTTCACCGGCCCGGCCTTCACCGACGCCAAGTACTTCGGCGACGGTATCGGCATCGCGGTACGTAAAGGCGACAAGGAAAACCTGGACCGCATCAACGCTGCAATCGCTGCGATCCGTGCCAACGGCAAGTACAAGGCAATCCAGGACAAGTACTTCAACTTCGACATTTACGGCCCAGAAGCCAAGTAAACCGTCGCAGCTGTCTGTCCAGAATGGCGCAAGCACCAGGATCTCTGAAGTTTGCGCCATTTTTTCATCCCCCTTTTCGAGGACCTGAATCATGTTGAAAGGCTACGGGGCTGTCATCCTCGATGGCGCTTGGTTGACGCTTCAGCTCGCCTTGTCGTCCATGGCCCTGGCCATTGTTCTGGGTCTGATCGGGGTCGCGTTGCGCCTCTCGCCGGTGCGCTGGTTGGCCTGGCTGGGCGACCTGTACTCCACGGTGATCCGCGGGATCCCCGACCTGGTGCTGATCCTGCTGATTTTCTACGGCGGTCAGGACCTGCTTAACCGCGTTGCGCCGTTGCTCGGCTACAACGACTACATTGACTTGAACCCCTTGGCCGCCGGTATCGGCACCCTGGGTTTCATCTTTGGCGCCTACCTTTCGGAAACCTTCCGTGGCGCCTTCATGGCCATTCCCAAGGGCCAGGCCGAAGCCGGCCTGGCGTATGGCATGAGCCCGTTCCAGGTGTTTTTCCGGGTGATGGTGCCGCAGATGATTCGGCTGGCGATCCCCGGGTTTACCAACAACTGGCTGGTACTGACCAAGGCCACCGCATTGATTTCGGTGGTGGGCCTGCAAGACATGATGTTCAAGGCCAAGCAGGCGGCAGACGCCACCCGCGAACCTTTTACCTTCTTCCTCGCAGTGGCGGCGATGTACCTGGTGATCACCAGCGTGTCGTTGCTGGCCCTGCGTCATCTTGAGAAGCGCTACTCCGTAGGCGTAAAGGCGGCTGATCTATGATCTTCGACTACAACGTCATCTGGGAGGCCATGCCGCTGTACCTCGGCGGCTTGCTGACCACCCTGAAACTGCTGGCCATTTCGCTGTTCTTCGGCTTGCTCGCGGCCTTGCCCCTGGGCCTGATGCGTGTGTCCAAGCAGTCGATCGTCAACGGTGTTGCCTGGCTCTACACCTATGTGATTCGCGGCACGCCGATGCTGGTGCAGCTGTTCTTGATCTACTACGGCCTGGCCCAGTTCGAAGCGGTGCGCGAAAGCTTCCTGTGGCCACTGCTGTCCAGCGCGACCTTCTGCGCCTGCCTGGCGTTTGCCGTGAACACCAGCGCCTATACCGCCGAGATCATCGCCGGCAGCCTCAAGGCCACGCCCCACGGCGAGATCGAGGCAGCCAAGGCCATGGGCATGTCGCGCTACAAGCTGTACCGCCGGATCCTGCTGCCATCGGCCCTGCGCCGGGCGCTGCCGCAATACAGCAACGAAGTGATCATGATGCTCCAGACCACCAGTCTTGCGTCCATCGTCACCCTGATCGACATCACCGGTGCCGCACGCACGGTGAACGCCCAGTACTACTTGCCGTTCGAAGCCTATATCACGGCGGGTGCGTTCTACCTGTGCCTGACCTTCATCCTGGTGCGCCTGTTCAAGTTGGCCGAAGGCCGCTGGCTGAGCTACCTGGCTCCACGGAAGCATTGATATGGAACGTATCGATCACCTGTTGCCCTGGGGTCACCTGGGCTGCGAACGCCAGCTGACGGTGTTTCGTTTCGGTAGCGGCGAGCGCAAGGCTTATATCCAGGCCAGCCTGCACGCGGATGAATTGCCCGGCATGCGCGCCGCCTGGGAGCTGAAAAAGCGCCTGACGGAACTGGAACAGCAAGGCGCCCTCAACGGCGTGATCGAGCTGGTTCCCGTCGCCAATCCGATGGGCCTGGGGCAACTGCTGCAAGGCAGTCACCAGGGCCGTTTCGAGATCGGCAGCGGCAAGAATTTCAACCGCGACTTCGTTGAGTTGAGCGAGCCGGTTACCGAGTTGCTCAACGGCAAGCTGGGGGATGATCCTCACGCCAATGTGCGCTTGATCCGCCAGGCCATGAGCGATGCGCTCAATGCGTTGCCGGCGCCGAGCAGCCAGTTGCAAGGCATGCAGCGGGTGTTGCTGAGCCATGCCTGCACCGCCGACGTGGTCCTCGACCTGCATTGCGACGCCGAAGCCGCGTTGCACATGTACGCGCTGCCGCAACACTGGCCGCAGTGGCGTTCGCTGTCGGCGCACCTGAATGTGAAGGTCGGCCTGCTGGCGGAAGATTCCGGCGGCAGTTCGTTTGACGAAGCCTGTTCGCTGCCGTGGCTGCGGCTGTCCCGGGCGTTCCCCGAGGCGCAGATTCCCCTGGCATGCCTGGCGACGACTCTGGAGCTGGGTGGCCAGGCCGATACTGGCCGTGACGAAGCGATTTTTCACGCCGAAGGCATCCTGGCGTTCCTCGCCGAGCAAGGCCTGATCCGTGGTGAATGGCCCGCGCCGCAGCACGAACCCTGTGAAGGCCTGCCTTTCGAAGGCACCGAGTTGTTGTTCGCGCCCCACGCCGGCGTGATCAGCTACCTGCGTAAAGCCGGTGACGTAGTCGAAGCCGGCGACCCGATATTTGAAGTGATCGATCCCTTGTCCGACCGCGTGAGCATTGTTTGCGCGGGCACGCCTGGGGTGCTGTTTGCCGTTGAACGGCTACGTTATGCCCAAGCGGGTTTCTGGCTGGCCAAGGTGGCGGGGCGCGAAGCGCTGCGGCACGGGCGCTTGCTCAACGACTGACCAACTGTTTTTGTGAGAACCGACCGCATGTACAAACTTGAAGTCCAAGACCTGCATAAACGCTATGGCAGTCATGAAGTGCTCAAAGGTGTGTCCCTGGCCGCCGCGGCCGGTGATGTGATCAGCATCATCGGGTCCAGTGGCTCGGGCAAAAGTACCTTTTTGCGCTGCATCAACCTGCTGGAGCAACCTCACGCCGGCAAGATTCTGCTCAATAACGAAGAGCTGAAACTGGTGGCCAACAAGGACGGCGCCATGAAGGCCGCGGACCCGAAACAGCTGCAACGCATGCGTTCGCGACTGTCGATGGTGTTTCAGCATTTCAACCTGTGGTCCCATATGACCGCGCTGGAAAACGTCATGGAAGCACCGGTGCACGTCTTGGGCATGTCGAAAAAAGACGCCCGGGAAAAGGCCGAGCACTACCTGGCTAAAGTCGGTGTGGGCCATCGTAAGGATGCGTTCCCTGGCCACATGTCCGGCGGTGAACAGCAGCGCGTGGCGATTGCCCGTGCCCTGGCGATGGAGCCTGAGGTGATGCTGTTCGACGAACCCACTTCGGCGCTGGACCCGGAGTTGGTGGGCGAAGTGCTCAAGGTGATGCAGGACCTGGCCCAGGAAGGCCGGACCATGGTGGTGGTGACCCACGAGATGGGCTTTGCCCGTGAAGTCTCCAACCAACTGGTGTTCCTGCACAAAGGCATCGTCGAAGAGCGTGGCAACCCGCGCGAAGTGCTGGTCAACCCACAGTCCGAGCGTTTGCAGCAGTTTCTTTCCGGCAGCTTGAAGTAAACAGAACTGCTTTTATGCACTGAATTAGTGCAAGCTTCACAATCCTGAGGTTGCCCGCTCCCACATTTAGATCTTCACCAGCTTTAGAGATTTGTGTTGGTTTACCGGCTAGCATTGGCCTTTGTCTTCATTACTGTTACTCGCTTCGGATAGCACTCCATGACTGCCCATCGAATTGGTTTCCTGATTTGGCCCAGCACTAAAGCACTGACGCTTGCGCTGGCTGAGGAGGCCTTGCGCGTTGCTCAGCGGGTGCATCCGGACGTGGTGTACGAACTCTCGTTTTTGCAGGCCGAACCGCCAATCGACGGCGCCTGGCAACTGCCGGGTGAGCCCTGGGCTGGCAAGCTGGAAGGTTTCCAAAAGCTGTTCCTGCTGGCCGATGAGCCACCGACCGTCATCGCCTCCCAGCTCAGCACCGCCCTCAAGCAACTGGTGCGTGCCGGGTGTGTGATCGGCGGCCTGTCGGCCGGTGTGTATCCGTTGGCCCAACTCGGTCTGCTCGACGGCTATCGCGCCGCTGTGCACTGGCGCTGGCAGGACGATTTCGCCGAGCGTTTCCCCAAGGTCATCGCCACCAGCCATCTGTTCGACTGGGACCGTGACCGCCTGACCGCCTGCGGTGGCATGTCGGTACTCGACCTGCTGCTGGCAGTGCTGGCCCGTGACCACGGCGCCGAACTGGCCGGGGCAGTCTCGGAAGAGCTGGTGGTAGAGCGCATCCGTGAGGGCGGCGAGCGCCAGCGCATCCCACTGCAAAACCGTCTGGGTTCCAGCCATCCAAAGCTGACCCAGGCCGTGTTGCTGATGGAGGCCAACATCGAAGAGCCGCTGACCACCGACGAAATCGCCCAGCATGTGTGCGTGTCCCGACGACAGCTCGAGCGGATCTTCAAGCAATACCTCAATCGTGTCCCCAGCCAGTACTACCTGGAACTGCGCCTGAACAAGGCCCGCCAGATGCTCATGCAAACCAGCAAGTCGATCATCCAGATCGGCCTGTCCTGCGGCTTCTCCTCGGGGCCGCACTTCTCCAGCGCCTACCGCAACTTCTTCGGCGCCACCCCTCGTGAAGACCGCAACCAGCGCCGCAGCAGCAGCCCGTTCGAATTGTCGTCGGTGCCGTCCGAGCGCGGCTAGGCATCAGTGCTCGGCCGGCATCTCCAGGCATGACGCTGTTCCTGTGCGCGGATGAGATCAACAGCAGACCAAAACGGCCATCGGCGACGGCATTGGATAGTTGTGCCTCACCGACCGCCCAAAACCGGCCCGGGCGGTTTAAACTGCGCCATTGCGATGCTATTTGTCGCATTGGCGTAAACCCGCGAAAATCGCGGGTTGGCGCTATAAGAAGTTGTCGCTTGGCGGCAAGGCCGCGCTGAAAACTGTCCTTACAATCCCTGCATCGCCCGCCAGTTTCAGGCAGGCGTTCCTCTTCAGGAGACTCCGATGTCCGTTGAGCAAGCCCCGGTGCAACGTGCCGATTTCGACCAGGTCATGGTTCCCAACTACGCACCTGCCGCTTTCATCCCCGTGCGTGGCGCAGGTTCCCGCGTATGGGACCAGGCGGGCCGAGAGCTGATCGACTTTGCCGGCGGCATCGCGGTCAACGTATTGGGCCACGCCCACCCGGCGCTGGTCGGTGCACTGACCGAACAGGCCAACAAGCTGTGGCACGTGTCCAACGTCTTCACCAATGAGCCGGCCCTGCGCCTGGCCCATAAGCTGATCGACGCCACGTTTGCCGAGCGTGTGTTCTTCTGCAACTCCGGCGCCGAAGCCAACGAGGCCGCCTTCAAGTTGGCCCGTCGTGTCGCGTTCGACCGCTTCGGCACCGAGAAATACGAAATCATCGCCGCGCTGAACAGCTTCCACGGCCGTACCCTGTTCACCGTGAACGTGGGTGGCCAGTCGAAGTACTCCGACGGCTTCGGTCCGAAGATCGTCGGCATCACCCACGTGCCTTACAACGATCTGGAGGCGCTGAAAGCCGCCGTCTCGGACAAGACCTGCGCCGTGGTGCTGGAGCCGATCCAGGGCGAAGGCGGCGTGCTGCCGGCAGAACTGTCGTACCTGCAAGGTGCCCGCGACCTGTGCGACGCGAACAACGCGCTGCTGGTGTTCGACGAAGTGCAAACCGGCATGGGCCGCAGCGGCGAGTTGTTCGCCTATCAGCATTACGGCGTCGTGCCGGACATCCTCACCAGCGCCAAGAGCCTGGGCGGCGGTTTCCCGATCGCGGCCATGCTGACTCGCGAAGACCTGGCCAAGCACCTGGTGGTCGGCACCCACGGCACCACCTACGGCGGCAACCCGCTGGCGTGCGCGGTGGCGGAAGCGGTGATCGACGTGATCAACACGCCAGAAGTGCTGGCCGGCGTTAACGCCAAGCACGACTTGTTCGTTTCCCGTCTGGAGAAGATTGGCCAGCAATACGGCATCTTCACCGAAGTGCGTGGCCTGGGCCTGCTGCTCGGTTGCGTGCTGAGCGATGCCTGGAAAGGCAAGGCCAAGGACATCTTCAACGCCGCCGAGCGCGAAGGCTTGATGATCCTGCAAGCCGGCCCGGATGTGGTGCGCTTCGCCCCGAGCCTGGTGGTGGAAGATGCCGATATCCAGGAAGGTCTGGACCGCTTCGAACGTGCGGTGAAAAAGCTGACGCAAGCCTGATGGACCGTTGGGTGCCCGGCGAGTCGGGCGCCCAACACAAATTTTGTATGCCGGACTCTTTAGTTGAAGCTGTGAAGATCAAATGTGGGAGCGGGCTTGCTCGCGAATGCAGTGGCTCAGTCACCTGAAATGTTGAATGACACACCGCTTTCGCGAGCAAGCCCGCTCCCACACTTGACCTCACTGATTTCAAGATCGTGTCCGGCATTTTTTCCTGTGAGTTTTCGAGTTAAGGAGTGACACCATGCTGGTGATGCGCCCCGCGCAAATGGCTGATCTGGGCGAGGTACAGCGTCTGGCTGCGGACAGCCCGATTGGTGTCACCTCCTTGCCGGATGATGTCGAACGCCTGAGCGACAAGATCGCTGCGAGCGAAGCGTCCTTCGCCGCCGAGGTCAGCTTCAACGGTGAAGAAAGCTATTTCTTCGTCCTGGAAGACACCGACGCCGGCAAGCTGGTGGGCTGTTCGGCCATCGTTGCCTCGGCCGGCTACTCGGAACCGTTCTACAGCTTCCGTAACGAGACCTTCGTGCACGCTTCCCGCGAGCTGAAGATCCACAACAAGATCCACGTGCTCTCGCAGTGCCATGACCTCACCGGCAACAGCCTGCTGACCAGCTTCTACGTGGTGCCGGAGCTGGTGGGTTCGCCGTGGTCGGAACTCAACTCCCGTGGCCGCCTGCTGTTCGTGGCCGGCCACCCGGAGCGCTTCGCCGATTCGGTGGTCACCGAGATTGTGGGCTACAGCGACGAGAACGGTGATTCGCCGTTCTGGGACGCCATCGGCCGCAACTTCTTCGACCTCAACTACGCCGCTGCCGAGCGCCTGTGCGGGTTGAAGAGCCGGACCTTTCTCGCCGAACTGATGCCGCACTATCCGATCTACGTGCCGCTGTTGCCCGACGAAGCCCAGGAAGCCATGGGCCAGGTGCACCCGCGGGCGCAGATCACCTTCGACATCCTGATGCGCGAAGGCTTCGAGACCGACCATTACATCGACATCTTCGACGGCGGCCCAACCCTGCATGCGCGCGTCTCGGGCATTCGCTCGATCGCCCAGAGCCGTGTGGTGCCGGTGAAGATCGGTGAGATGGTCAAGGGTGTCGGCCGCCAGTACCTGGTGAGCAACGGCCAGTTGCAGGATTACCGCGCGGTGATGCTGGAGCTGGACTACGCGCCGGGCAAGCCAGTGACCCTGGACCTGGAAACCGCCGAAGCCCTGGGCGTCGGCGAAGGTGCCAGCGTTCGACTGGTAGCGGTTTAAGAATGAGTTTCGCGGGTGGCTTGCAAGGCGGCCCGTTTGAGGAGATAGCATGATCGTTCGTCCCGTACGCAGCAGCGATTTACCGGCCCTGATTGATCTGGCGCGCAGCACCGGCACCGGCCTCACCACCTTGCCGGCCAACGAAGAGCGCCTGACCCATCGGGTCGGCTGGGCTGAAAAGACCTTTCGCGGCGAAGCCGGGCGCGGTGATGCGGACTACCTGTTCGTGCTGGAAAACGACGAAGGTCGCGTGGTGGGGATTTCCGCCATCGCCGGTGCAGTCGGCCTGCGCGAGCCCTGGTACAACTTCCGGGTCGGCCTGACGGTCAGCGCCTCCCAGGAGCTGAACATCTACCGTGAAATCCCGACGCTGTTTCTGGCCAACGACCTGACCGGCAACTCCGAGCTGTGCTCGTTGTTCCTGCACGCCGATTACCGCAACGGCCTTAACGGCCGCATGCTGGCCAAGGCGCGCATGCTGTTTATCGCGGAATTCCCGCAGCTGTTCGGCAACAAGATCATCGCCGAGATGCGCGGCATGTCCGACGAAGCCGGGCGCTCGCCGTTCTGGGAAAGCCTCGGCCGGCACTTCTTCAAGATGGAATTCAGCCAGGCCGACTACCTCACCGGCGTGGGCAACAAGGCGTTTATCGCCGAGCTGATGCCGAAGTTTCCGCTGTACACCTGCTTCCTGTCTGAAGACGCGCGCAACGTGATCGGCAAGGTCCACACCGACACCGAGCCGGCCCTGAGCATGCTCAAGAGCGAAGGTTTCAGCTACCAGGGCTACGTCGACATCTTCGACGCGGGCCCGGCGGTGGAGTGTGAAACCACCAAGATCCGCGCCGTGCGCGACAGCGAAGCGCTGGTGCTGGCGATTGGTACGCCGGGCGACGACGCCACGCCATTCCTGATCCATAACCGCAAACGTGAAGATTGCCGCATCACCGCCGCGCCGGCGCGGTTGGCTGCGGGCACCCTGGTGGTCGATCAACAGACCGCCAAGCGCCTGCAACTGATCGCCGGTGATCAAGTGCGTGCCGTACCGTTGTCCGCTGCCCGGGAGTCGAAATAATGAATTCGCTATACATCGCAGGTGAATGGCTGGCTGGCCAGGGTGAAGTGTTTGAGTCGCTGAACCCGGTGACCCAGCAGGTGGTGTGGTCGGGTAATGGCGCCACCGCCGAGCAGGTCGAGTCCGCCGTCCAGGCCGCACGCCAGGCGTTTCCGGCCTGGGCCAAGCGTTCCTTGGAAGAGCGCCTGAGCGTGCTGGAAGCCTTCGCCGCCAACCTGAAGAGTCGTGCTGACGAACTCGCCCGCTGCATCGGTGAGGAAACCGGCAAGCCTTTGTGGGAATCGGCGACTGAAGTCACCAGCATGGTCAACAAGGTCGCGATTTCGGTGCAAAGCTACCGCGAGCGTACCGGCGAGAAGAGCGGCCCGTTGGGCGACGCCACTGCCGTGTTGCGCCACAAGCCCCACGGTGTAGTGGCGGTGTTTGGCCCCTACAACTTCCCGGGTCACTTGCCTAACGGGCATATCGTGCCGGCCTTGCTGGCGGGTAACACCGTGCTGTTCAAGCCGAGCGAGCTGACCCCGAAAGTCGCCGAGCTGACCGTGCAATGCTGGATCGACGCCGGCCTGCCGGCGGGCGTGTTGAACCTGCTGCAAGGCGCACGGGAAACCGGGATCGCCCTGGCGGCGAATCCGGGCATCGACGGTCTGTTCTTCACCGGCTCCAGCCGCACCGGCAATCATCTGCACCAGCAATTCGCCGGGCGCCCGGACAAGATCCTCGCGCTGGAAATGGGCGGCAACAACCCGCTGGTGGTGGACGAAGTGGCCGATGTGGATGCGGCCGTGTACACCATTATCCAGTCGGCGTTTATCTCCGCTGGCCAGCGTTGCACCTGTGCCCGTCGCCTGCTGGTGCCGGAAGGCGCCTGGGGCGATGCGTTGCTCGCACGCCTGGTGGCGGTGAGCTCGACCATCGAAGTCGGCGCATTTGACCAAACGCCGGCGCCGTTCATGGGCTCGGTGATTTCCCTCGGTGCTGCCAAGGCGTTGATGGATGCCCAGGAATTGCTGTTGGCCAATGGCGCCGTGGCGCTGTTGGAAATGACTCAACCCCAGGCCCAGGCTGCGTTGCTGACGCCGGGGATTATCGATGTGACCGAGGTTACGGAACGCGCTGACGAAGAGCTGTTCGGCCCACTGCTGCAAGTGATCCGCTACGCTGATTTCGAGGCGGCGATTGCCGAGGCCAACAACACTCAATACGGCTTGGCGGCCGGGTTGCTGTCGGATTCCGAGGCGCGTTACCAGCAGTTCTGGCTGGAAAGCCGCGCCGGGATCGTCAACTGGAACAAACAGCTGACGGGTGCTGCGAGCAGCGCGCCATTTGGCGGGGTAGGGGCTTCGGGCAACCATCGCGCCAGCGCCTATTACGCGGCGGACTATTGCGCGTACCCGGTGGCCTCCCTTGAGACCCCGAGCCTGGTGCTACCGGCGACGTTAACCCCGGGTGTGACGCTGATCTAAATGTGGGAGCGGGCTTGCTCGCGAAGGCGGTGTGTCATTCAACATTTCAGGCGACTGAACCACCGCTTTCGCGAGCAAGCCCGCTCCCACACTTGATTTGTGGTGTGTTCAAGTAATTTGATGCCTATAAAAATACAGATGTTCGTGGAGCCTCGCCGATGAAATCCTGTGAAGTCAATTTTGACGGTCTAGTGGGGCCGACCCATAACTACGGCGGCTTGTCCTACGGCAACGTCGCGTCCCAAAGCAATAGCCAGCAGTCCTCCAACCCGAAGGAAGCGGCGCTGCAAGGCTTGGCGAAGATGAAGGCCCTGATGGAAATGGGCTTTGTGCAAGGTGTGCTGGCGCCCCAGGAACGTCCGGATGTGGCCGCCTTGCGCAACCTCGGTTTTGCCGGCACCGACGCACAAGTCATCCAGCAGGCCGCCAAGCAAGCCATGCCGCTGCTGGTTGCCAGTTGCTCGGCGTCGAGCATGTGGGTGGCCAATGCCGCGACCGTCAGCCCGAGCGCCGACACCTTTGACGGCCGTGTGCATTTCACCGCCGCCAACCTCAACTGCAAATACCACCGCAGCATCGAACACCCGACCACCAGCCGCGTGCTGGGGGCGATGTTTGCCGATAGCAAACACTTCGCCCACCACGCCGCGCTGCCGGCCGTGGCGCAGTTCGGTGACGAAGGCGCGGCCAACCACACGCGTTTCTGCCGTGACTATGGCGAGGCGGGCGTGGAGTTTTTCGTGTTCGGTCGCAGTGCGTTCGACACCCGCTACCCGGCGCCGCAAAAGTACCCGGCGCGCCAGACCCTCGAAGCCTCCCAGGCGGTCGCGCGCCTGCACGGCCTGCGGGATGACGGTGTGGTCTACGCCCAGCAGAACCCGGCGGTGATCGATGCCGGTGTGTTCCATAACGACGTGATCGCGGTGGGCAATGGCGAGGTGCTGTTCTATCACGAGGACGCGTTCCTCAATACCGATCAGATGCTCGGCGAATTGCAGGGCAAGCTCGGCAAGCTCGGCGGCAATTTCCAGTCGATCTGCGTGCCACGGGCCCAGGTGGGTGTTGAAGACGCGGTGCGTTCCTACCTGTTCAACAGCCAGCTGCTGACCCGCGCCGACGGTTCGATGTTGCTGATCGTGCCGGAAGAATGCCGCGCCAACGAGCGTGTCTGGCAGTACCTGCAAGGCCTGACGTCCTCCGGCGGGCTGATCCGCGAAGTCAAAGTCTTCGACCTCAAGCAAAGCATGCAGAACGGCGGTGGCCCGGCGTGCCTGCGCTTGCGTGTAGCCTTGAATGAAACCGAACTGGCGGCGGTCAACCCAGGGGTTATCATGACGGCGCCGTTGTACGACACGCTGACCCAATGGGTCGACAAGCACTACCGCGACAGCCTGCGGGAAACCGACCTGGCTGACCCGCAATTGCTGCTTGAGTGCCGGACGGCACTGGATGAACTGACGCAAATCCTTAAACTGGGCTCGGTTTATCCTTTCCAGATCAATTAACGCCGCACGGCTGAGAACTATTTATGACCACCGACACCCTGAAACTGATCCTTGAAGACACCGACGGCACCCAGCTGGAAACCTCCTGCACCCGCGTCGCCGTGGTGTGGCAGGGCAAGGAGATCTGGATCCAGCACGACGGCCGTGGCCAACTGCTGATCGGCGTGGACGTGGAAGAAGGCGACGCGGAATACGCCAACCTGCTGATGCGCCCATTGGCCACCAACCTGATGAGCCTGCAACTGGAAATGGAACCGGCCGACGTTGAAGGTGATGACGACGATCACGTCCACGGTCCTGGCTGCAACCACTAAGGAAGCTGCGTATGCTCGCCCTCGGCAAACTGCTTGAACTGACCCTCGCCGGTCGCGAACCGGCGCAAAAAATTCAACTGACTGTCGACGGCGTGCAACTGCGCTGGCTCAGTGAGGGCGCGCTGGAAGTGCGGCCTCCTGAGGCGCGGGACAACGGCAGCGACGTACTGCTGTCGTCCGGCATCCATGGCAACGAAACCGCGCCGATCGAATTGGCTGACCGCTTGCTGCAGGGCATCGCCCGTGGGGAGATCAAGCCCCGTACCCGTATCCTGTTCCTGTTCGGCAACCCCGAGGCCATGCGCCGCGGCGAGCGTTACCTCGAACTGGACGTCAACCGGCTGTTCAATGGCCGTCACGAACAAAACATCGGCCCCGAAGCCATGCGCGCCGCCGAGCTTGAGCAGTTGGCCCGCACCTTCTTCAGCGTGCCTGGGCGTAGCCGTTTGCACTACGACCTGCACACCGCCATCCGTGGCTCGAAGATCGAGCAGTTCGCACTGTACCCGTGGAAGGACGGTCGCCAGCATTCACGTCGTGAACTGGCGCGCCTGCGAGCCGCCGGCCTGGAGGCGGTGCTGTTGCAGAACAAGACGTCGATCACCTTCACGGCGTTTACCTATGAGCAGCTGGAGGCCGAGTCCTTCACCCTGGAGTTGGGCAAGGCCCGGCCGTTCGGGCAGAACCAGGGCGTGGACGTATCGCGCCTGGAAACCCGCCTCACGCAGATCATCGAAGGCAACGAGCCGGCCACCGAGAGCCTGGATGGCCTGCAGCTGTTCAGCGTCTCCCGGGAAGTGATCAAGCACAGCGATACCTTCGTCCTGCATTTGCCGGCGGACGTGGAAAACTTTTCGGAGTTGGAGAAGGGTTATCTGCTGGCCGAGGACATTGCCAAGACCCGCTGGGTAATCGAGGAGGAGGGCGCGCGCATCATCTTCCCGAACCCGAAGGTCAAGAATGGCTTGCGAGCAGGGATATTGATTGTGCCGACCACGGATGCCGGCCTGGCCTGAATCCCGAGACCGACTCGGTCAAATGTGGGAGCGGGCTTGCTCGCGAAGGCGGTGTATCAGTCAGGCATGTATTGACTGACACTCCGCTTTCGCGAGCAAGCCCGCTCCCACATTTGCTTTGCAGTGTTGCTTAAACCGCGAGAGCCCGTGGCTCATTGCGACGCAGTGCGCGAACCTTGTGCAGGGTGTCGGCGCAGGTGCGTGCCGCTTCCTGGCCCTTGTGCACGAAGTGCTCATAGAAGAACGTATGGTGCTCGCTGCCCGCGTGGAAGTGGTGCGGGGTCAGGGATACCGAGAACACCGGCACTTCGGTTTCCAGCTGGACCTGCATCAGGCCGCTGACCACGGACTGGGCCACGAACTCGTGACGGTAGATCCCGCCGTCCACCACCAGGGCGGCCGCGACGATACCGGCATAACGGCCGGACTTGGCCAGCAGCTTGGCGTGCAGGGGCATTTCAAAGGCGCCGCCGACTTCGAAGAAATCGATGTCCGATTCCTGGTAGCCCTGGGCGATCATTTCGGCGAGGAAACCTTTACGGGATTGGTCGACAATATCCTTGTGCCAGCAGGCCTGGATAAACGCGACGCGCTCGCCGTGGTGGTTTTTGCTTTTGCTGTCGATTGCGGTGGGTTGCATGTTCTGACTCCTGTTTAAGAAAAAAACAGGGCGTTATGAATCGAATGGGATTTAAGGGTACGCACAGCGGGCTCATGTGAACATGACGTCAGCGCGGCCCTTAGGTGCCAATCCCGTTCTCTCTTCATCCGGACTATGACCGTCGGCCCCGGGATCACACCGGGTCTGCTGACCTTGTCGCCGTCCTGCCGAGGCAGTTCGAGGCGCCAAGCGCTCGCGGGCTATGCACATTGCGTGCAATTACCGCCGGTGGGGAATTACACCCCGCCCTGAGAACGTTGCCGCCAGAACCCTGGCGGCGGAGAGTTTTTATCATGGTTTTTCAGAAACTGCACGGTTGGTTTATCGATAACCTATATCGGTTTGTTTGGTTGGTATTCGATTGTGCAAGCACGGGGCTTGATATTCCGCGGGTTTGCCCGCAGTAATCGTCAACACAAGAAACGCTCCAATCCGCTAGAGGCTAGTTTGATGAACGTGATTGACCTGCGCAGCGACACAGTGACCCAACCGACCCCTGGCATGCTCGAGGCGATGGCCACGGCCGCCAGCGGCGACGACGTCTACGGCGAGGACCCGAGCGTCAATCGCCTGGAAGCCGAACTGGCCAAGCGCCTGGGTTTTGCCGCCGCGTTGTTCGTGCCCACCGGCACCATGAGCAACCTGCTGGCGTTGATGGCGCACTGTGAGCGTGGTGAGGAATACATCGTCGGTCAGCAGGCCCACACCTACAAGTACGAAGGCGGCGGCGCGGCGGTTCTCGGCTCGATCCAGCCACAACCCCTGGAAGTGCAGGCCGACGGTTCCCTGAACCTGGAGCACGTGCTGGCCGCGATCAAGCCGGACGACTTCCACTTCGCCCGTACCCGCTTGTTGGCGCTGGAAAACACCATGCAGGGCAAGGTCCTGCCGCTGGAATACCTGGCGGCCGCGCGAGCCTTTACCCGGGAACACGGCCTGGCCTTGCACCTGGACGGCGCGCGGCTCTACAACGCGGCGGTCAAGCTGGGTGTGGATGCGCGGGAAATTGCCCGGCACTTCGATTCGGTGTCGGTGTGCCTGTCCAAGGGCCTGGGCGCGCCGATCGGCTCGGTGCTGTGCGGCTCCACGGCATTGATCGCCAAGGCCCGTCGTTTGCGCAAGATGGTCGGTGGTGGCATGCGCCAGGCCGGTTCGCTGGCGGCGGCGGGGCTGTACGCCCTGGATCACCAGGTGCAGCGCCTGGCCGACGACCACGCCAATGCCCAATGGCTGGGGGATGAACTGCGCAAGGCGGGTTATACGGTGGAGCCGGTGCAGACCAACATGGTCTACGTCGACATCGGTGATCGAGCCCAGGCCTTGAAGGCGTTTGCTGCCGAGCGCGGGATCAAGTTGAGCGCGGCGCCGCGCCTGCGCATGGTCACGCACCTGGACGTCAGCCGGGCGCAGATCGAGCAAGTGCTCGCGACATTTGTCGAGTTTTCCCGGAAATGACAGTGCAGACCGTCTAATTGACTGTTTCTATCACATAAACACGCTGTACCACGGGCAAAGGGCCGATATAATGCGGCCCTTTGCCGTCGCTCCGTCTGATGACGTTTAGCACTGGCCTTTGGCCGCAGCCTCCGTGGAAGAACCTAATGAAAAGCGCAGAAATCCGTGAAGCCTTCCTTCGCTTCTTCGAAGAGCAAGGTCACACCCGTGTCGCCTCCAGCTCCTTGATCCCAGGCAATGACCCAACCCTGCTGTTCACCAACGCGGGGATGAACCAGTTCAAGGACTGCTTCCTGGGCCAGGAAAAGCGCGCCTACACCCGCGCCACCAGCAGCCAGAAGTGCGTACGCGCCGGCGGCAAGAACAGCGACCTGGAAAACGTGGGCTACACCGCCCGCCACCACACATTCTTCGAGATGCTGGGTAACTTCAGCTTCGGCGACTATTTCAAGAAAGACGCGATCACCTTTGCCTGGACCTTCCTGACCGGCGTGCTGAAGCTGCCGAAGGAAAAACTCTGGGTGACCGTCTACGCCACCGATGACGAAGCCTACGACATCTGGACCCAGCAAATCGGGGTGCCGGTCGAGCGCATGATTCGCATCGGCGACAACAAGGGCGCGCCTTACGCCTCCGACAACTTCTGGACCATGGGCGATACCGGCCCGTGCGGCCCGTGCACCGAGATTTTCTACGATCACGGCGCCGACATCTGGGGTGGCCCACCGGGCTCGCCGGAAGAAGACGGCGACCGCTACATCGAAATCTGGAACAACGTGTTCATGCAGTTCAACCGCACCGCCGATGGCGTGTTGCATCCGTTGCCAGCGCCGTCGGTGGACACCGGCATGGGCCTGGAGCGGATCAGTGCGGTGATGCAGCACGTTCACTCCAACTACGAGATCGACCTGTTCACCAACCTGCTGAGCGCTTCGGCCGCGGCCATTGGCTGTGCCAACGACAACCAGTCGTCGCTCAAGGTGGTGTCGGATCACATCCGTTCCTGCGGCTTCCTGATCGCCGATGGCGTGCTGCCGTCGAACGAAGGCCGTGGCTATGTGCTGCGCCGCATCATCCGTCGCGCCTGCCGTCACGGTAACAAGCTGGGCGCCACCGGTAGCTTCTTCTACAAGATCGTTGCCGCGCTGGTGGCCGAGATGGGCGATGCCTTCCCGGAACTCAAGCAGCAGCAAGCCAACATCGAGCGCGTGCTCAAGGCTGAAGAAGAGCAGTTCTCCAAGACCCTGGAGCACGGCCTGAAGATCCTCGAGCAGGACCTGGTCGAGCTCAAGGGCACCGTGGTGCCGGGCGACGTCGTGTTCAAGCTGTACGACACCTACGGTTTCCCGATGGACCTGACCGCCGACATCGCCCGCGAACGCGAGCTGACCATCGACGAGGCCGGGTTTGAGCGTGAGATGGAAGCCCAGCGCGTCCGTGCCCGTTCCGCCAGCTCCTTTGGCCTGGACTACAACACCCTGGTAAAGGTTGATGTGGCGACTTCGTTCATTGGTTACGAAGCCACCGTTGGCTCGGCCAAGATCGTGGCTATCTATAAGGACGGCAAGTCGGTTGACGTGCTGAACGAAGGTGACGAGGGCGTTGTGGTCCTCGACCAGACCCCGTTCTACGCTGAATCCGGTGGCCAGGTTGGCGACTGTGGTTTCCTGAGCTCCACCTCCGGTCGTTTTGAAGTGCGCGACACCACCAAGACTGGCGGTGCGTTCCTGCATCACGGCGTGCTGGTGCTGGGCAACCTGACCGTCGGCGCGCCGGTGGACACTCAGGTAGATGCCGACGTACGGCATGCAACTGCCTTGAACCATTCTGCCACTCACTTGCTGCACGCTGCGTTGCGTCAGGTGCTGGGTGAGCATGTGCAACAGAAGGGTTCGTTGGTCGATAGCCAGCGCCTGCGTTTTGACTTCAGTCATTTCGAGGCGATCAAGCCTGAGCAGTTGAAGGCCCTGGAAGACATCGTCAACGCCGAGATTCGCAAGAACACCCCGGTGGAAACCGAAGAAACCGATATCGAGAGCGCCAAGCAAAAAGGCGCCATGGCGCTGTTTGGCGAGAAGTACGGCGACGAAGTGCGCGTATTGAGCATGGGCGGCAGCTTCTCGGTGGAGCTGTGTGGTGGTATTCACGCCAGCCGTACCGGCGACATCGGCCTGCTGAAAATCATCAGCGAAGGCGGCGTGGCTTCCGGCGTACGTCGTATTGAAGCGATCACCGGTGCTGCGGCCCTGGCCTACCTCAATGCGGCAGAAGAACAACTCAAGGAAGCGGCCGGCCTGGTCAAGGGCAGCCGCGACAACCTGATCGACAAGCTCTCCGGCGTACTGGAGCGCAACCGTCAGCTGGAGAAGCAGCTGGAGCAGTTGCAGGCCAAGGCGGCCAGTGCGGCGGGCGACGATCTGTCGGCTTCTGCCCTGGACGTCAAGGGTGTGAAAGTGCTGGCCGTACGCCTGGACGGTCAGGACGGCAAGGCGCTGTTGGCCTTGGTCGATCAGTTGAAGAACAAGCTCGGCCGCGCAGTGATCCTGCTCGGCAGTGTCCATGAGGAAAAGGTCGTTCTGGTTGCCGGTGTAACCAAGGACCTGACTGGCCAACTCAAGGCCGGTGATTTGATGAAGCAAGCCGCCGCGGCAGTGGGCGGGAAGGGCGGTGGTCGTCCGGACATGGCGCAAGGCGGTGGTATTGACGCCGGCGCCCTGGACGCGGCCCTGGCCCTGACCGTGCCGTTTGTCGAGGCAGGTATTTAAGACGCTGTTAATGAGCCCGTGGTCTAGTCGCGGGCTCAGTCAGTGCTGGTTGATTGAATAACAGGCGCCCCTTTACGGGCTGAGGCGGCTTAGAAATGGCTTTGATCGTACAGAAATTTGGAGGCACCTCGGTCGGCTCTGTCGAAAGAATCGAGCAGGTCGCCGACAAGGTTAAGAAATTCCGCGATGCCGGCGATGACCTGGTGGTGGTGCTGTCGGCCATGAGCGGCGAGACCAATCGCCTGATCGATCTGGCCAAGCAAATCAGTGGCGATCAGCAACCGGTTCCCCGTGAACTGGACGTGATCATTTCCACCGGTGAGCAGGTGACCATCGCATTGCTGGCCATGGCGCTGAACAAGCGTGGTGTGCCGGCGGTGTCCTACACTGGCAACCAGGTCCGCATTCTTACGGATAGCGCGCACACTAAAGCCCGCATCCTGCAGATTGATGACCAGAAGATTCGCGCTGACCTGAAAGCCGGTCGTGTGGTAGTTGTCGCCGGTTTCCAGGGCGTCGACGAGCACGGCAACATCACCACCCTCGGTCGTGGCGGTTCCGACACCACTGGCGTGGCCCTGGCGGCAGCCCTGAAGGCTGACGAATGCCAGATCTACACCGATGTGGATGGCGTCTACACCACTGACCCGCGGGTCGTGTCCGTGGCTCAGCGCCTGGACAAGATCACCTTCGAAGAGATGCTGGAAATGGCCAGCCTCGGTTCCAAGGTGTTGCAGATCCGTGCCGTTGAGTTCGCCGGCAAATACAACGTTCCGCTGCGCGTACTGCACAGCTTCAAGGAGGGTCCGGGCACCCTCATTACTATTGATGAAGAGGAATCCATGGAACAGCCGATCATTTCCGGTATCGCTTTCAACCGTGATGAAGCCAAGCTGACTATCCGTGGCGTGCCAGACACCCCGGGCGTGGCTTTCAAGATCCTGGGCCCGATCAGTGGCGCGAACATCGAAGTCGACATGATCGTGCAGAACGTCTCGCACGATAACACCACCGATTTCACCTTCACCGTGCACCGCAACGAGTACGATGCGGCGGAGCGGATCCTGCAGAACACTGCGAAGGAAATCGGCGCCCGTGAAGTGGTCGGCGATACGAAGATTGCCAAGGTGTCGATCGTGGGTGTGGGCATGCGTTCCCATGCGGGTGTTGCCAGCCGCATGTTCGAAGCCCTGGCCAAGGAAAGCATCAACATCCAGATGATCTCCACATCGGAAATCAAGGTGTCGGTGGTGATCGAAGAGAAGTACCTGGAACTGGCTGTACGCGCACTGCATACCGCTTTTGAGCTGGACGCTCCGGCCCGACAGGGCGAGTGATGCGTTGCCAGGAAGGCGCGGTTATCCGCGCCTTTCATTTTTTTGCCGGGTGTGTGGTTAAGACCTGTTCTTTTACCTGCGCTCGACAATACTTAGGCGTGTAGGGCTATGGCCATTTGGTTGTAGGTCGAATGCCTTTTTTTTGCAGACTGTTGTTCCCGAAATGAAATGCGTGAGGAGAAAGGTATGCTGATTCTGACTCGTCGATGCGCAGAAAGCCTGATTATTGGTGATGGCGAAATCACCGTGACCGTGCTCGGCGTCAAAGGCAATCAAGTGCGTATCGGGGTTAACGCTCCGAAAGAGGTGGCTGTCCACCGCGAGGAAATCTACCTGCGGATCAAGAAAGAGAAGGACGAAGAACCAAGCCATTAATTTTTATCGTTTTTTATGTTTGCAAACGGGGATGAAGCTGGTTAATATACGCCCCGTGTTGCGGAGAGCTGGCCGAGTGGCCGAAGGCGCTCCCCTGCTAAGGGAGTACACCTCAAAAGGGTGTCGGGGGTTCGAATCCCCCGTTCTCCGCCATTATTTGCTTAGTACGTTGCAATCTGGTTTTTTCGCTAAGTTGTTGAAACTAAACGAAAAAATAGCTTTACATAGAGATTGAACGGCCTATAATGCGCGGCAACAAATGCACTCGTAGCTCAGCTGGATAGAGTACTCGGCTACGAACCGAGCGGTCACAGGTTCGAATCCTGTCGAGTGCACCATTTAAGAGTTAGTTGCAGCAATGCAGGTAGCTTGGCTTCAACCAGTTGTGATCTGGTCTAAAAACACAATCTGCACTCGTAGCTCAGCTGGATAGAGTACTCGGCTACGAACCGAGCGGTCACAGGTTCGAATCCTGTCGAGTGCACCAAACAACAAAAAGCCCGCCTAGTGCGGGCTTTTTGCCGTCTGGGGTTTTTATTCCCGGGGCGCCTTTTTCTCCCTCCCATGTGTTTTCCTCTCAAGCTGCGTCGTCGCAGTTCATATGTGTGGCCAATGCTCAGCTTTGTGTCGCAAGCGCTTGTTCTTTCCAGTTTTTTGACGTTAAACGCGGCCGCCCGGTGTATCATTGCGCCCGTCAGCCCCGCCGGGGCTTGTGGAACACCTCCATGGACTTACCCAGTAGTTACTCAGTACCCCGTTTTACCAATCATGAATTGACTGATTGATCCTTCCGGCGTGCCCCGCTGCTGGGAGTGGAGTTCGCCTATGACCGAAGTTGAAGTAAAGAAAACACAAGAAAGCCTGCAGGATCGCCTGGCTCAAGTCGTCGAGCTGCTGCAGCGCCAGCGCGTGGTCGAAGACCTGACGCATCGCCAGGAAGGCGCGAACAATGACCGGGTCGAGAACCTGGTCCACCGGCAAAACCTTGTCGAGCTGCAACGCAAGCTCGATGACCTGCACTCCGCCGACGTTGCCTACATCCTCGAAGCCTTGCCGCTGAATGACCGCCTGACCCTTTGGCAGTTGGTCAAGGCTGACCGCGACGGCGACATCCTCCTCGAAGTATCCGACTCGGTCCGTGAAACCCTGATCGCCGACATGGACGATCACGAGCTCCTGGCGGCCGCCAAGGACATGGATGCCGACGAACTCGCTGACCTGGCTTCCGAGCTGCCGCGTGACGTCGTCCATGAGCTGATGGAAACCCTCGATGGCCAGCAGCGCGAGCGTGTGCGCTCGGCGTTGTCCTACGACGAGGAGCAGGTCGGTGCGTTGATGGACTTCGAGATGGTCACCATCCGCGAAGACGTCAGCCTGGAAGTGGTTCTGCGCTACCTGCGCCGGTTGAAAGAGCTGCCAGGCCACACCGACAAGCTGTTCGTGGTCGACTACGAAGGGATCCTCAAGGGCGTACTGCCGATCAAGCGCCTGCTGGTCAATGATCCGGACAAAAAAGTCGCGGACGTCATGGCCAGTGACCCGGTGAGTTTCCATCCGGACGAAGACGCTTACGACGCGGCCCAGGCGTTTGAGCGTTATGACTTGATCTCGGCCCCGGTGGTCGACAAGAACGGCAAGCTGATCGGCCGTCTGACCATCGATGAAATGGTCGACCTGATTCGTGAGGAGAGCGAAAGCGAAGTCCTCAACATGGCCGGTCTGCGGGAAGAAGAGGATATTTTTGCGTCGGTCTGGAAGTCCCTGCGTAACCGCTGGGCCTGGCTGGCGGTGAATTTGATTACCGCGTTTATTGCTTCACGGGTGATCGGCCTGTTTGAAGGCTCCATCGAGAAGCTCGTGGCCCTGGCTGCACTGATGCCGATTGTGGCGGGTATTGGCGGTAACTCGGGTAACCAGACCATCACCATGATCGTCCGCGCCATGGCGCTGGATCAGGTGGGGACCGGGCATGGCAAGCGTTTGATGCGCAAGGAGCTTGCGGTCGCGCTGATCAACGGCCTGGTGTGGGGCGGTGTCATCGGTATCGTGGCGTACCTGCTGTATGGCAGCTGGTCGCTCGGCGTGGTCATGACGGCGGCCATGACGCTTAACCTGCTGCTGGCAGCGTTGATGGGTGTTCTGATTCCAATGACCCTGGTGCGCCTTGGACGAGACCCGGCGATGGGCGCCAGTGTGATGATCACGGCCATGACCGACAGTGGTGGCTTCTTCATCTTCCTGGGCCTGGCAACCATCTTCCTGCTTTGATCCTTTCCATGGATCGGGGGCATTTGCCCCTTGATCCTTTCCTGACCAAATCCCGGGCAAAAAAAAGCCAGCGCATGGCTGGCTTTCAGCTTTCAGTTGCCAATCAGTTGGCTTCTGCAGCTGCCTCAACGTCGTGGGCGATCAGCGAGACGAGAGCATTTTGCTGGCGGTGGGAGAGCTGACGAAAACGCTGCAGCAGTTCGCGTTCGTGCAGTGACAGCTCGGGGCTGTCCAGGCGCATGCTCAGCTCGTCGCCCAGCGCACCTTCCTGAATCAGGCTTTGTTCCAGGCGTGCGATGATTTCGGAGTTCATGCTGCGGTGATGATTGCGAGCCACCTCGGCAATGCGTTCCCGCATTCCGTCTGGCAGACGTACGACGAACTTGTCAGCCGTACGGCTGGAATAAATTGCCTGTTTCAATGGGCGCATATATTTAACCGGTTAGTTCAGGGGAGCGGTTTTTGGAATTGGCCGCAAGATGCATGTTAGGACAAGGTTTGCTGCCAAATGTTCAACCTGAATTGCAAAGAGGCCGCATCATGCCTCAGATTTGCCAGTTCCTTGGCGTCAATTCTGTGACAAATATTGAACCGGCTACCGGCTTTATGCCAGTACTCATTTCAAAATTTGCGGACTGGTTGGAAAACTTTCCGCGGACGCACCCAAATGAGTGTTGAGCCCGCAGACCCTGGGCGCAAAAGGCTTTTCGGGCGCACATCCTATAGCAATATGGCCTTTTGCCCTTAACTTTAAGATTAGTGGCAAATTGCCAATTTACGAATGCGGAGCGACATATGGTCGGCTGTCCGGACGGACGAGCCGAGGCGTGGCAGCGATTTTAGCGAGGGCGACGAGCGGGGGGATTCAGCGCAGTACGGGATCGAATTTGATGCGGCGACCAATGAAGACTGCCAATACCCACAGGCTGCCAAACACGCCGGCGGCGACGAAGGAGACTGTCTGTACGTCTTGCGACAATACGTTCAGGCCGACGCCGGCGGCGGCCAGTGCCAGGGTCAGAAACAGCCAGGCGGACTTGTTCATGGAATGCTCCGGTAAGCGGTTCAGAAAACCCAGTGTTCAGTGGCAGGAGCAGCTTGAGTGCCCTGGGTCAGTTGCAGTGGGGATTGCATGTTCGGCTTCATGACAGCCAGTTGCGGGCGCTGTTGCAGGTGATGGGGAATCGCCTGGCTGACCTGCGCGGCGTCGTCGGAAGTGGTGGACTGAAAATGGAACATCACCAGCGCAGCCAGTGCAACGGTATTGAGGGCTAGTAGAAGTGCGCTGTTCATGTGCATGTTCTCCGCAGATGGCTGGGCCGGACTGTATTTGTAGGATAAAGGATTGCAGGTGTCGTGCCAGTCTTTAATTGACAATAAATCCTTTAAAATCAAACATTTATATAGTGTCCAGATTGCCATGCTGTTGCAATTTGCAATGATGGCATTTTGGGGGAGTGCATTTTGCACGATGGTCCGAACCGTCCGTAATCGTTGAGCGCAATACCACCGGCTGTCACTGGCATGGGCCTACACTCAAAAAGCCAACGGACGACATGACAAAATTCACCTGCGCCGTTAACATGCACGCCGTCCGTCGCCGTGCCCATCGCCGGTTGGCTGTCATTAGTCCCAGTAGCTCAATTGGATAGAGCATCCCCCTCCTAAGGGGAAGGTTGGCCGTTCGAACCGGCCCTGGGACACCACTTCACCGTTGCTGCCCAAGCGGCCTCGACGTCCGCAAGCCCCGATCAGATTTATCTGGCGGGGCTTTTTTGTGGCCGGGCGTTTGAGTGCGGCAGTCTTTTCAAACACCAACCGAACCTTGCCCGCGTTTGAGGTTCACACGGGAGGCAAGAGCGGGGCGGCGCAAGTATTCGTCTGCATCCTGTACCTCGCGGGTGACTGGCGAGCGTCTGACACGTAGCCAATTGGCATGAGCAAAATATTCCCCGGCAACCGCATGTTTTGGCTGTCCGGACCCGACGACGCGGGACTATCATTCCGGTAGTCCTGACACCCACAGCAAGGAGCCGCTCGGAACGCCGATGCGCCAGATCTGGAAACCTTTTCGAGCCCTTTATTTTGCTTCCCTGATGATGCTGATCGGCTCTGGCCTGCTCAGTACTTACCTGGCCTTGCGCCTGGCGGCAGATCACGTCGACAGCCTGTGGGTCGGTGCGTTGATGGCCGCCAACTATTTTGGCCTGGTGTTGGGGGGCAAGATCGGTCACCGCCTGATTGGCCGCGTCGGGCATATCCGGGCCTACGCCACCTGTGCCGGGATCGTCGGCGCGGCGGTGTTGGGCCACGGGCTGATCAACTGGCTGCCAGCCTGGATTGTGCTGCGGATGATTGTCGGCCTGGGCATGATGTGCCAGTACATGGTCATCGAGAGCTGGCTTAACGAACAGGCTGAAGCCAAGCAGCGCGGTGCGGTGTTCAGCGGCTATATGATCGCCTCGTACCTGGGCCTGGTGCTGGGCCAGTTGATCCTTGTGATGCACCCGCAGTTGGGGCTTGAGTTGCTGATGCTGGTCGCGCTGTGTTTTGCGCTGTGCCTGGTGCCGGTGGCCATGACTCGCCGCATTCACCCGGCGCCGCTGCATCCGGCGCCGATGGAGCCGCGCTTCTTTATCAAGCGGGTGCCGCAGTCCCTCAGTACGGTGTTGGGGGCCGGGCTGATCGTCGGTTCGTTCTACGGTTTGGCGCCGCTGTACGCGTCTCAGCAAGGGCTGACCACCGAGCAGGTCGGCCTGTTCATGGGTAGCTGCATTTTCGCCGGGCTGCTGGTGCAGTGGCCATTGGGCTGGCTGTCCGATCGATATGACCGCGCGCTGTTGATTCGCTGTTTCGCCTTGTGCCTGGCGGTGGCCGCGTTGCCGTTGGCGATCATGACCCAGGTACCACTGGAAGTGCTGTTCGTCGCGGGCTTTCTCTGTTCCCTGGTGCAGTTCTGCCTGTACCCGCTGGCTGTGGCGTTTTCCAACGACCACGTCGAGGGTGATCGCCGGGTGTCGCTCACTGCGATGTTGCTGGTGACCTACGGCATCGGCGCCAGTGTCGGCCCGCTGTTGGCCGGTGTGGTGATGAAGCTGTTCGGCAGCCATATGCTGTATGCGTTTTTCAGCGTGTGCGCATTGATCCTGGTGTGGCGCATCCGGCCCAAGGCGGTCACCAACCTGCATCAGGTGGACGACGCACCGCTGCATCACGTGGCGATGCCCGACAGCATGTCCAGCTCGCCCCTGGTAGCATGCCTCGATCCGCGAGTGGACGAACAGGTGGTGCAGGACCAGATGCAGACCGCCGTTGTGGATCCCGAGCCGGAAGTCGATCCCGAACTGGATCAGCCGGAGCCTGTCACCGAGCCACCAGAGCATCCGGACCCGGATGATCACCCCCACGACTTGAGCAGGGCGCGCCCCTGAAAGCAAAAACGGGCAGCCCCCTTGAGGGACTGCCCGTTTTTTTGTCGCGACCTTTATTGTTTAAAGGTCGTCGTCCTTGTCAAACCGGCGCGCTTCACGCTGCAGTTGATACACAAACCGCTCGACCTGACGCTGCACCAGCCCGCTCATGTTATGAAAACGTAGGCCGGCGAAGGTGGTGTTGATCCTTTCTTCGAAGTGCAGGTAACGCAGTTCTACCGAGGTGGTCATGCTGCCAAAGGGTAGCGCGGCGATAAATCGGTCGTAGACCTGGCCCAGTTGCAGGCGCTCGGAAATATCCCCTTCGAAGCGCAATTTGCAGCCGGTGGCGGAAATATCCAGCAACTTGCCGCTGATGGGGGCCTTGAGTTTGTCGCCGCCCAGTTCGACGCTCACCAGTTGCGCCAGCTTCAACGCCGCGCGGAAGGCGTTGCGACGCTGATGGTAAATCACCTCGCCAGGCATGCTGCCGCGGTAAATACGGTGGCCGCCGGCTTCATCGAGGGTCAGGGTGCCGTTGCTTTCCCAGGCTACCCGCACCCCCTCGTGAAAACCTTCGATCCGGAAAGCTTCGCCATTCTCGAGGTAGCGTTCGCCGTCGCGCGGGACCATTTCGTCCAGGGCCAGTGTCTTGCTGTCCCGGTCGATTTCCACCAGGTAGCTTTGAAACCGCTGGTTGCGTTCATGGAAGGTGATGATCAGCGGATCATGGCTTTCTTGCAGCATCCGCAAGGTGCCAGCGATTTCCAGCGGCGTGGTGAGTACCTTGGGTGGCTGCGGAGCATCTTCCGCGTTAAGGGTGTTGAACACGGTTCTTCCATCTCCAGACAAAATACGACTACACGCAAGTGCTGTCATTTTGCCAGTATGTGGCGCGACTTGGATAGGGCGCGCTCAAACTGGTTTCAGGCTTGGCTGCGGGTGCTTGGCTTGGCCAGGCGTGAGGTGGAGCCTTGAGCGTTGTAGAGAGCCGGAGGCTCGCCGCCGTGGAGGATACGCAACTGATTGGCGGTCGTGGCTTGCTGAAGCTGGATGGCCTGGCCGTTGAGGAGGTTGGTTTCCTGGCACAGGGTCAGCAACTGGTTGAGTTCTTTGCTCTGGGCCAGCAACTGGTCGCCCACAGTGGAGTGGCTGGCGAGTTGTTCCAGGCCCTTGTGGTCGGCCGTGAGGCCCAGGCTGATCAGAATCTGGCTGCGCTTCTTGCCGTGCTGTTCCAGCAGGACGATCAGCGATTGCTTGCGCGCCAGGATTTCTTCCAGCATGCGCATGTCCCGGCCGTACAGGGCCAGTGATTCTTCTCGAAGGAGCTCCAGCAGCTGCTGTGCGGGAGGCAGGTCTTCAATGATCAGTTGTAGCAAGTTTTCGTCGTGCATGGCTGGCCTTGGGGTTTAAGCGTCCAAAAGCCTGGCGCAGGCCTTTGCCTAGCGCTCGGCTTCGAAGTTAAGCAGTTTGCTGGCTACACGGTTGCTGTCGACCTTATAGCTGCCATCGGCAATCGCCTGTTTCAATTCGGCCACACGGGCTTTATTGACAACTGGCTGATCGCTCAGCGAGTCAGTGACCTTCTGCAACTGTTGAGCCTCATTGCTCAGGTGTACCGATTCCCCGCTTTGGCTCGCACCGGCCTGTTCTGTCTTGGCAGGCAGAGGCTGGGACTTGGCTTCAACGCTGTCTTTGGCACCGTTGGTGCGCGAAGAACCGGGCGTTGGCAGGGCGTTATTCAAACGACTGAAATCGATGACCATGTTAAAAAAACCTCTGGGTATTTGGACGCTTGCCATGTTTTCGGCCATACCCGGACAAACTTTAGGCTCGATTGACAATAAACCTATGCGCGATGCCGCTTTGCGCACAGTGTAGGAAAAGCTGGCGTCCGATGCCAGTGATCTATAAAGCCACCTCAACCTGCCCCGGCGCAGTCACCCGGGCCTTGATCACGCGGTTGGAATTCAGGTTCTTGACGCGAATCTGTTCACTCATGCCGCCGTTGGACAGGGCTTCCCCCGGCATTTTTACATTCAGGCCACCGCTGCTGGCGGAAATCACCACCTGGTCACCTTTGCGCACGACTTCGGCCTGCTCGAGATGGACCAGGGTAATCACCTGGTCGGCGACCATTGGTCGGGTAAGTTTCTGCCCGAGTGCCTGGTCAAGGGACGTGAGGTAGCTCTGGGTGATCATGCTGATGTCGCGCTCGCGCATCGCGACGTCATCATAACCAATGATTCCGGTACGTTTCAGCGGGCGCGTCACCACCACCACTTCGCGAAACAGTTTGACCTGGGCGGGCACGAACACCGTCCAGGGCGAGGCGCCTTCGCAGCGCACTTTCACGGTCACGCGCCCGATGGGCTGGGCGGGGCTTTCCAGGGAAGCTGTCAATTCTCTGTCGCACATGGGCATGCGCAGGCGCGGATCCAGCTGGTTGACCTGGATTTCGTAGCGGCCCGGTGTCTGCGTCGTGGCCAGATAATCTTCTACAGTGAACTCAAGAAAGCCTTGAGTGACGCCGATAAGCAGATCAGGCAAGGTGACGTTATCGGCGCGGGCCGGCTGGCCCGTAGCCAAGGCAAGCAACGCCATCGAGACGCAGAGCAATCTGCGGTACTGTGGGGATCGGAGGCGTCGGGAAACTGTCGTTTTGATGTCCATGGCCAATAAAAAAGCAAAGCTCGTGCCGTTTAGTGTTGGGTGCGCGTCGTACCCCTAAGTTTTAGCGTAGGAGTCTGGGCATGGCCGGTGTAATGGATTCAGTGAACCAGCGCACACAGCTGGTGGGGCAGAATCGCCTGGAGTTGCTGTTGTTCCGTCTGGACGGCAAGCAGCTGTACGGGATTAATGTCTTCAAGGTTCGCGAAGTGCTGCAGTGTCCCAAGCTGACAATAATGCCCAAGTCCAGCCCGGTGGTTTGCGGTGTGGCCAATATCCGTGGCGCGACCATCCCGATTCTTGACCTGGCAATGGCCACCGGTTCGGCGGGGTTGCAGGACCGCGAGAGCCCATTCGTGATCATTACCGAGTACAACACCAAGACCCAGGGTTTCCTGGTGCGCTCGGTGGAGCGCATCGTCAACATGAACTGGGAAGAGATCCATCCGCCGCCCAAGGGCACCGGTCGCGATCACTACCTCACGGCGGTGACGCGGGTCGACAACCAGTTGGTGGAAATCATCGACGTGGAGAAAATCCTCGCCGAAGTGGCCCCGACCTCGGAGGCGATATCGGTGGGTGTGGTAGACGCCGAAACCGCGCACAAGGCGATCTCGCTGCGGGTGCTGACGGTGGACGACTCTTCGGTTGCGCGCAAGCAGGTGTCCCGTTGCCTGCAGACCGTTGGGGTCGAAGTGGTCGCGCTCAATGACGGTCGCCAGGCCCTGGATTACCTGCGCAAGCTGGTGGATGAGGGCAAGAAGCCGGAAGAAGAATTCCTGATGATGATCTCCGACATCGAGATGCCGGAAATGGACGGCTACACCCTCACGGCCGAGATACGCAACGACCCACGCATGCAAAAACTACATATCATCCTGCATACTTCGTTGTCGGGTGTATTCAATCAGGCGATGGTCAAGAAGGTCGGTGCCGATGACTTCCTGGCCAAATTCCGCCCTGATGACCTGGCATCCCGGGTAGTCGACCGGATCAAGGCAGCAGATCACGGCTAGGGGCCTTTTCCCTGGCGGTCACACGATTTAAGAGGCGGTATCATTGTCTACGGGTAATTTGGATTTCGAACAGTTCCGGGTCTTCCTGGAAAAGGCCTGTGGCATATTGCTCGGTGAAAACAAGCAGTACCTGGTATCCAGCCGTCTCAACAAACTGATGGAGCAGCAAGGCATCAAGTCCCTCGGGGAGTTGGTGCAACGGATCCAGGGCCAGCCACGCAGCGGGCTCAAGGAGATGGTGGTCGACGCCATGACCACCAACGAAACCTTGTGGTTTCGCGATACCTATCCGTTTGAAGTGCTCAAGAACAAGGTGCTGCCCGAGGCGATCAAGGCCGCTCCCGGCCAGCGCCTGCGCATCTGGTCGGCCGCCTGTTCGTCGGGACAGGAACCGTATTCGATTTCGATGGCCATCGATGAGTTCGAGCGGACCAACATGGGCCAGTTGAAGGCCGGGGCGCAAATCGTGGCCACGGATTTGTCCGGCACCATGCTCACCAACTGCAAGACCGGCGAGTACGACAGCCTGGCGCTGGGGCGCGGGTTGTCCCAGGAGCGCTTGCAGCGTTTCTTCGATCCCAAGGGAGCAGGGCGTTGGGCGGTCAAGGCGCCGATCAAGAGCCGGGTGGAGTTTCGTTCGTTCAACCTGCTGGACAGTTATGCCAGCCTGGGCAAGTTCGACATGGTGTTTTGCCGCAACGTGCTGATCTACTTCTCGGCCGAGGTGAAGAAAGACATTCTGTTGCGCATCCACGGCACCCTCAAGCGTGGCGGTTATCTGTTCCTGGGGGCTTCCGAGGCGCTGAACGGTTTGCCGGATCATTACCAGATGGTGCAGTGCAGTCCTGGAATCATTTACCAGGCCAAGTGACGAGTGCTTGGACAAAAAGGGAGGCCTGCACAGGCCTCCCTTTTTTTATGGCCGCAAAGCGGCAAGCCCTCATTGCCGCTTTACTGGCGTTTCGCGGAAACCCTTTGCCGCTTTTCTGGCATTGCCGCCGGCAATTCCCTCGCAAACCCATGATTTACGGGGCTCAAGCAACTTGGCATGGCCCTTGCTAAATCCTTGTTACGAAAAGCAGGTCAGCCCCTAAAGGTTTCCGCCATGAGCATCAGCTTCGATAAAGCGCTCGGTATCCACGAACAAGCACTGGGCTTTCGCGCCCAGCGTGCCGAAGTCCTGGCCAACAACATCGCCAACGCCGACACCCCGAACTACAAGGCTCGGGACCTGGACTTCTCTGCCGTGCTCGCCGCCCAGCAAGACAAGACCAAGAACGGCACCTTCGCCCTGAACATGACCAACAGCCGTCATATCGAGGCGCAAGGCCTGGGCAATGGTGACGAGTCGCTGCTGTATCGCACGCCGATGCAACCGTCGATCGACCAGAACACCGTGGACGCCCAGTTGGAGCAATCGGCCTACGCCGAGAACTCAGTGAACTTCCAGGCCAGCTTCACCCTGCTCAACAGCAAATTCAAAGGGCTGATGTCAGCCTTGCGTGGAGAATAAGCCATGTCCCTCGCCAGTGTTTTCAATATTGCCGGTAGTGGCATGAGTGCGCAGACCACGCGCCTCAACACCGTCGCCAGTAACATCGCCAACGCCGAGACCGTGTCTTCGAGCATTGACCAGACCTACCGCGCCCGGCACCCGGTGTTCGCCACCATGTTCCAGGGCGGCCAGGGCGGCCAGAGTGGCAGCGGCGATTCGCTGTTCCAGAACCAGGATGCCGCAGGCCAGGGCGTGCAGGTGCTCGGTGTGGTCGAAGACCAGAGCAACCTCGAAGCCCGCTACGAGCCGAATCACCCTGCCGCGAACGAAAAAGGGTACGTGTACTACCCCAACGTCAACGTGGTCGAGGAAATGGCCGACATGATTTCCGCCAGCCGCTCGTTCCAGACCAACGCGGAAATGATGAACACCGCCAAAACCATGATGCAGAAGGTCCTGACCCTGGGTCAGTGATAAGGGGCGCCAAATAATGGCCATTGTTGATAACAATTCGACGAACACGGCAGTCCAGGACCTTTTTAATTCCAAGGTCAAGACGGCGACAGATAACACCAGCGTCGGTGACGCCGCCAAGTCGGCGACGGGCAACCAGGCGATGGGCAAGGACGCGTTCCTGCAATTGCTGGTGACCCAGCTGAAAAACCAGGACCCGCTGTCGCCCCAGGACAATGGCGCGTTCGTCGCACAGTTGGCGCAGTTCAGCAGTCTGGAAGGCATCAACAACCTGAATGACTCGGTGAATGCGATTTCCAGCAACTTCAGCTCCTCCCAGGCGCTGCAGGCTTCGTCGCTGGTGGGGCGTTCGGTCATCACCCAGACCGACAAGGCGATGGTGGATACCAGCAAGAGCATGACCGGTTCCGTGGCGGTGACGGCGGCGACGGGCAACGTCTCCGTCAAGATCACCGACAAGGATGGCAACGTCGTTCGCACCATCGACATGGGCGCCCAGAGCGCCGGCAACTCCAGCTTCGTCTGGGACGGCAAGACCGATGCGGGTGAGACGGCGCCACCCGGCACCTACACCTTCAATGCCACCACCAAGAATGACAAGGGTGACTCGGTGGCCCTCGCCACCTCGCTGCCGGCAACGGTGACCAGCGTAACCCTGGGCACGAACGGCGCTGAAATGGTGCTGAACCTGGCGGGCGGCCTGGGCAGTATCAAGCTGTCGCAAATTCAGACTATCGGTACATAGAGCCGGCTAAATACGGCAAAAGGAGAGAACAATGTCTTTTAATATCGGCCTTAGCGGCCTCTATGCGGCCAACAAACAACTGGACGTGACGGGTAACAACATCGCCAACGTCGCGACCACCGGCTTCAAGTCGTCCCGTGCGGAATTCGCGGATATCTACGCGGCTTCCAAGCTGGGTACCGGCCAGAACAGCATCGGCAATGGCGTGAACCTGGCGGCCGTGTCCCAGCAGTTCACCCAGGGTGACGTCAACAACAGCGGCGGCACGCTCGACATGGCGATCCAGGGCGGCGGCTTCTTCGTGCAGAAGGGCAGCGACGGTTCGCTGGAATACACCCGCAACGGTGCGTTCCGGGCCGACAAGGACGGCTACATCACCAACAACACCGGCACCTCGCGCCTGCAAGGCTACGCAGCGGATGCCGATGGCAACATCCAGAAGGGCGGCTTGACCGACCTGCAGCTCAACCTGTCGTACCTGCCGCCGAAGGCTTCGAGCAAGGTGGATTCCACCAGTAACCTGAACTCCTCCGAGACGGCGATCGACCAGACGGCGCACCCGTTTGATCCGACCAAATCGGACAGCTTCACCACTCAATATTCCACCACGCTCTACGATACGCAGGGCAACGCGCATCCGATGGTGCAGTACCTGGTGAAGACCGACTCCAACACCTGGAAGTCCTACACCCTGATCGATGGGCGCAACCCTGACGGCTCGCCGATCAGCGGCACCGGTACTGACGTGAAGGCGCCAGTCGCCTCGACGCTGTCGTTTGACACCTCCGGCAAGCTGACCGGGATCGTTACCCCGCCAGCCACCGCTTCCAATACCACCCTGACCATTTCCGACTGGAAGCCGGGCGGCCTGGTCAATGGTGTCTGGACGCCTAATGGTGCGGCCGCCAACGCAGACGGCGTGGCCGTCAACATGGGGAACATCACCCAGTACAACTCCGCCACCTACCGCAACCCGCCGACCACCGATGGCTACGCCACCGGGCAAATCACCGGGCTGAAAATCGACGGCAGCGGTGTACTGTTCGCCACGTTCAGCAACCAGCAGAGCAAGGCCATCGGCCAGATCTCCCTGGCCAGCTTCAACAACGAGCAGGGCCTGCAGCCAGCCGGCGGCACCACCTGGAAAGAAACCTTCGCGTCGGGCCAGCCGGGTTTTGATACCCCGCAAGTCGGCACCCTGGGTTCGATCGTGGCCAACTCCCTGGAGAACTCCAACGTCAACCTGACCAACGAGCTGGTGGACCTGATCAAGGCCCAGAGCAACTATCAGGCGAACGCCAAGACCATCTCCACTCAAAGCACCATCATGCAGACCATCATTCAGATGACCTGATGTTGTCGCTTTAACTCGCTTTACCGAAAAGCCCCTCACGTGAGGGGCTTTTTTTTGGACGTTCAGATAACGCCTATAGGCGGGGGCGTCACAGGCGGATACACGGCTGTCGGAACGGTACAAGGCCAGCCGGGCGATATCTGGAGCGGATTCAGTCAGGGCCCTGGCGGCAACTGCATCACTGTTTCAGCGATAAAAGCCGCCATGATGCACTTCGGCCAGAAGCCCACCGATGTTTTCAAGGAGGTGAAATACCTGCGCGAATCGCGACGGTGTTGTTCCAGGCAAAAGAAAACCCCCGATACGCCGTAGGCCTATCGGGGGTTTTTCAACCTTGGGTGGTTAGACCCAGGGTGTGCTCAGCTTATTGGCAAGCTTCGCAATCCGGCTCGTCGATCGCGCAGGCTTTAGGCACTGGCGCCGGGCCGGCAGGTGCGGCGAGAACCGAATCATCACCGTGGTTGCCGCCGCTGGAAACAGCGTTCAGCTTGCCGGTGTTGATGGTCGACTTCTCGGTGCTGGTGGCAGCCAGGGCACGGAGGTAGTAAGTGGTTTTCAGGCCACGGTACCAGGCCATGCGGTAGGTCACGTCGAGCTTCTTGCCCGATGCGCCGGCGATGTACAGGTTCAGCGACTGAGCCTGGTCGATCCACTTCTGGCGACGGCTGGCGGCGTCGACGATCCACTTGGTGTCCACTTCGAAGGCAGTCGCGTAGAGCTCTTTGAGTTCTTGCGGGATGCGCTCGATCTGCTGCACCGAACCGTCGTAGTACTTCAGGTCGTTGATCATGACCGAGTCCCACAGGCCGCGGGCTTTCAGGTCGCGAACCAGGTACGGGTTGATCACGGTGAATTCGCCCGACAGGTTCGATTTCACATACAGGTTCTGGTAGGTCGGTTCGATCGACTGCGACACGCCGGTGATGTTGGCGATGGTGGCGGTCGGTGCGATGGCCATGATGTTGGAGTTACGAATGCCTTTCTGCACGCGGGCACGTACCGGCGCCCAGTCCAGGGATTCGTTCAGGTCAACGTCGATGTACTTCTGGCCACGTTGCTCGATCAGGATCTGTTGCGAATCCAGCGGCAGGATGCCTTTGGACCACAGCGAACCCTGGAACGTCTCGTAGGCGCCACGCTCGTCGGCCAGGTCGCAGGAAGCCTGGATCGCGTAGTAGCTGACCGCTTCCATGGACTTGTCGGCGAACTCGACTGCAGCGTCCGAACCGTAAGGAATGTGCTGCAGGTACAGCGCGTCCTGGAAGCCCATGATGCCCAGGCCGACCGGACGGTGCTTGAAGTTGGAGTTCTGCGCCTGGGGTACCGAGTAGTAGTTGATGTCGATAACGTTATCGAGCATGCGAACGGCGGTGTTCACGGTGCGTTCCAGCTTGGCGGTGTCCAGCTTGCCGTTGACGATGTGGTTCGGCAGGTTGATCGAGCCCAGGTTGCAAACGGCGATCTCGTCCTTGTTGGTGTTCAAGGTGATCTCGGTGCACAGGTTCGAGCTGTGGACCACGCCCACGTGCTGCTGCGGGCTGCGCAGGTTGCACGGGTCTTTGAAGGTCAGCCATGGGTGGCCGGTTTCAAACAGCATGGAGAGCATTTTGCGCCACAGGTCTTTGGCCTGGATGGTCTTGAACAGCTTGACCTTGCCCGGGTATTCGGTGAGGGCTTCGTAGTACTCGTAGCGCTCTTCGAAAGCCTTGCCGGTCAGGTCGTGCAGGTCCGGTACTTCGGATGGCGAGAACAGGGTCCACTTGCCGTCATCGAAGACGCGCTTCATGAACAGGTCAGGGATCCAGTTGGCGGTGTTCATGTCGTGGGTACGACGACGGTCATCACCGGTGTTCTTGCGCAGCTCGATGAACTCTTCGATGTCCATGTGCCAGGTTTCCAGGTAGGCACATACAGCGCCCTTGCGCTTGCCACCCTGGTTCACGGCTACGGCGGTGTCGTTCACTACTTTGAGGAACGGTACAACGCCCTGGGACTTGCCGTTGGTGCCCTTGATGTACGAACCCAGTGCACGCACCGGGGTCCAGTCGTTACCCAGGCCGCCGGCGAATTTGGACAGCATGGCGTTGTCGTGGATCGCGTGGTAGATGCCCGACAGGTCATCCGGCACGGTGGTCAGGTAGCAGCTGGACAGTTGTGGACGCAGGGTACCGGCGTTGAACAGGGTCGGGGTCGACGACATGTAGTCGAAGGACGACAACAGGTTGTAGAACTCGATGGCACGGTCTTCTTTCTGCTTCTCTTCGATCGCCAGGCCCATGGCCACGCGCATGAAGAACACTTGCGGCAGTTCGAAGCGGATCCCGTCCTTGTGGATGAAGTAACGGTCGTACAGGGTTTGCAGGCCCAGGTAAGTGAACTGCTGGTCGCGCTCGTGGTTGATCGCCTTGCCGAGTTTTTCCAGGTCGAAGGTGGCCAGGATCGGGTTCAGCAATTCGAATTCGATACCCTTGGCGATGTAGGCCGGCAGGGCCTTGGCGTACAGGTCGGCCATCTCGTGGTGGGTGGCGCTGTCGGCGACTTTCAGGAAGCCCAGGCCTTCGGCACGCAGGGTGTCCATCAGCAGGCGCGCGGTGACGAACGAGTAGTTCGGCTCACGCTCGACCAGGGTACGGGCGGTCATCACCAGTGCGGTGTTGACGTCGGTCAGGGCCACGCCGTCGTACAGGTTCTTCAGGGTTTCGCGCTGGATCAGGTCGCCATCGACTTCTTCCAGGCCTTCGCAGGCCTCGGTGATGATGGTGTTCAGGCGGCCCAGGTCCAGCGGTGCAAACGTACCGTCGGCCAGGGTGATGCGGATCGACGGGTGAGCTTGTACGGCAGCTTCTTCGGCCGGGGAACGTACGGCACGTTCCTTGGCGCGCGAGTCACGGTAGATCACGTAGTCGCGGGCGACTTTCTGCTCGCCGGCACGCATCAGGGCCAGTTCGACCTGGTCCTGGATTTCTTCGATGTGAATGGTGCCGCCCGATGGCATGCGACGCTTGAAGGTTGCGGTGACCTGTTCGGTCAGGCGGGCAACGGTGTCGTGGATGCGCGACGAGGCAGCAGCGGTGCCGCCTTCAACTGCAAGAAACGCTTTGGTGATCGCGACGGTGATTTTGTCATCGGTGTAAGGAACGACAGTGCCGTTACGCTTGATCACACGCAATTGGCCGGGCGCGGTGGCGGACAGATCCAGGTTCGAATCAGCGGCCTGCGGCACGGAGCCCTGCGGGTTCTCGCGAGTTGTGTCGGTTTGCATGGGGGGTTGTCTCCACATTCTATATTTATTTGGGCACCATCACGGTGCCCACCGTTCCGTCCTGAAGCACTTACAACAGGCCAGGGGCCTGGCATAACAACTTCGGGACAGGAGGAAGGGAGCTGTTCGCGCCGCTTCCATGCCGAAGTCTTCGGTTACAAGCCTTGGGGCTCTTTACCGTATTCCTGGTGGGTGACAGTTTCGTACTGCAACACCCGTACCGTTTTCGCCTGATCGGGGCAGAAAGCGGCTGCCATCCGCGTGCGCGGTTTGGTCTTCTGAAAAAGGCTTAAGTTCACCAAACAGGAGCAAGAAAGAGCTTGAGTTTCTTGTCTGATTTGTGTTTGGTCTTTTCGCTGAAAACCCTACATGTAGGGTTTTTTTTGCGACGACCTACAAGATAATGCGTTTTGGGGGGCTTAGCAACGGACTACCTGTGGATAACGCTGTGGGTAAAATGTGTATGAAACGTGGAATGGCCGTGTAGGCCGCAGTACTGCTGCATTGCGCCGTTTGTCACCGAATATTCCGAGGTAAAAACAACCGGTTGGATTTTTGCGGGCGCGAACCCTATCACAAAAAAACACGATGTCCGAACGCATTTGCGCGCTTGTGGCAGAGGGCCGGCCCGTTGCTACAATCGGCGGTTATCCATACAGTTTATGCCTCGCCTACATGACAACTGTAGGAGCGGGCTTGCCCGCGAAGGACGTCAACGATGACGCTGGAAACCTGAATAAACGCGGCGCCCTCGAGTTTTCTCGGGCAAACCCGCCCCTACAATAATTAGAACCGAGGTAACGCATGGAGCAAGAAGCCTGGCAGGTATTGATTGTCGAGGACGACGAGCGACTGGCCGAGTTGACCCGTGACTACCTGGAGAGCAACGGCTTGCGGGTGTCGGTGGAAGGCAATGGCGCCCTCGCGGCGGCGCGGATCATCGCCGAGCAGCCGGACCTGGTGATCCTCGACCTGATGTTGCCCGGTGAAGACGGCCTGAGCATTTGCCGCAAGGTGCGCGAGCACTACGACGGGGTGATCCTGATGCTCACCGCGCGCACCGACGACATGGACCAGGTGCTGGGCCTGGACATGGGCGCCGACGATTACGTATGCAAGCCCGTGCGTCCACGCCTGTTGCTGGCACGCATCCAGGCCCTGCTGCGGCGCAGCGAAAGCGTCGAGCCGGCACTCCCCGAAAAACAGCGGCGCCTGCAATTCGGCCCGCTGGTGGTGGACAACGCCCTGCGTGAAGCCTGGCTGCACGAAGGCGGCATCGAACTGACCAGCGCCGAATTCGACCTGTTGTGGCTGCTGGTGGCGAATGCCGGGCGGATCCTGTCCCGGGAAGAAATCTTCACCGCCTTGCGCGGTATTGGCTATGACGGCCAGGACCGCTCCATCGACGTGCGCATCTCGCGCATCCGCCCGAAAATCGGCGACGACCCGATTCACCCACGCCTGATCAAGACCATTCGCAGCAAAGGCTACCTGTTCGTCCCCGAAGCTGCGGCTGACCTGACGCCGTGAACTCAATCTTCCTGCGCATCTACGGCGGCATGTGCGCGGCGCTGATTCTGGTGGCGTTGCTCGGCGTACTGGCCTTGCACCTGCTCAATGAAGTGCGCAGCGGCCAGTACCGCGAGCGCCTGGCCCACGGCACCTTCGCGCTGATGGGCGACAACCTGCAACCCATGAGTGCCATCGAGCGCCGCCGCGCCCTGGCAGTGTGGGAGCGCTTGCTGGGTATCCCGCTGCAATTGCAGACCGTGGCCGAGGCGCACCTGGACCTGACCCAGCGTAGCCGTCTGCAACGTGGCCAGGTGTTGGTGGAGCAAACCGGGCCTCATGCGGCCAGGGTGCTGCGCTTGGTCAGTGACCAGGAGCAACTGTTGCTGACCGGTGAAGTGCAGCAAATCAGCGAACAACTGGCGCGCGCGACGATTTACCTGCTGGCCGATGAACTGGTGCGTTTCCCGGTGGCGGAGCAACCGCAGAAACTCGCAGACCTGAAGGAAGCCAAGGGCTTTGGTTTCGAGATGCACCTGGTGATGCTCAATCAGGCCGATATGGACGAAGACCAGCGCCGCCGCGTGTCCGAAGGCGATACCGTGATGGCCCTGGGCAAGGGTGGGGATTCGATCCGGGTATTTGCCGGCATGGTCGGCACGCCGTGGGTCCTGGAAATCGGCCCGCTGTATCAGATGAATCCGTACCCGGCGCAATGGCTGATCCTGATTGCGCTGATCAGCCTGACCTTGATCGGCTTGATCGTCTATTTATTGGTGCGCCAGCTGGAGCGGCGCTTGAGTGGCCTGGAAGCCGCCGCCACGCGCATCGCCAAAGGCAGCCTGGAAGTGCGGGTGCCGGCCCGCGGCGCCGATTCGGTGGGGCGCCTGGCGGCAGCGTTCAATGGCATGGCCGAGCACCTGCAACGCCTGTTGGCAATTCAGCGCGAACTGGTGCGGGCGGTGTCCCACGAACTGCGCACCCCGGTGGCGCGCCTGCGGTTCGGCCTGGAGATGATCGGCGACGCGGCCACGCCTGAAGCGCGGCGCAAGTATATGGAGGGCATGGACAGCGACATCCAGGACCTCGATGGCCTGGTGGACGAAATGCTCACCTACGCGCGGCTGGAACAGGGGGCGCCGGCACTGAATTTCCAGCGGGTCGACCTCAATGCGTTGCTGGATCAGGTGATTGATGAACTGTCACCGCTGCGCCCGGAAATCAACGTGGCGCGGGGCATCTGCCTGTCCTCGGCACATTGGGACGATGCATGGGTGGAGGCCGAGCCGCGTTACCTGCACCGTGCCCTGCAAAACCTGGTGAGCAACGCCATGCGCCACGCCCAGGGGCAGGTGCTGATCAGTTACCAGGTGGGCCAAGTGCGTTGCCGCATCGACGTGGAAGACGACGGGCCGGGCGTACCGGAAAGTGCCTGGGAGCGGATTTTCACGCCGTTCCTGCGCCTGGATGACAGCCGGACCCGCGCGTCGGGTGGGCACGGCCTGGGGTTATCCATTGTGCGGCGGATCATCTATTGGCACGGCGGCCGGGCGTTGATCAGCAAGAGCAACAATCTGGGTGGCGCGTGTTTCAGCCTGAGTTGGCCACGGGATCAGGAGAAGGTCTAGGCCTGGACGGCCACCAGGCTCAACAACTGCCCCTCATCCACCGCAAACTGCGCCTCCAGTTCCTTGCCATGGCACCATTCTGCGGACAAGTCCGTCAGCAACCGCAGCCGCGCATGGCCGGTATCCGACCACTCCAGCAACTCGGCATGCTCAAAATAAAAGCGCTTCTGCACGATCGGGTAGAGCGCCTTGAACAGGCTCTCTTTCGCCGAAAACGTCAGCGTCACCAGTTGCGCAACCTGCTCCCGCGGCCCGGCGGCCATGCGCAGCAATTCATCCGGTGTGAGGATCTCCCCGGCCAGGCGTTCCGCCCGCTCCAGGGTCAGCAGGTTCTCCAGGTCCATCCCCAGCCCGCGCCACTGTGACTTGTGGGCGACGATGGCCGCTGCATGGCCGGTGCTGTGGGTGATCGAACCGCTGATGTGCGCGGGCCAGACCGGCGCGCGGTCCTCGCCGATCGCCGGCACGCAATCCAGCCCGTCCAGCTGTTGCAGGGCCGCGCGGGCGCACAGGCGACCGGCCAAGAACTCCGCCTGCCGCTTGGCCACCGAACGCTGGATGCTCGCGGGTGGCGGCACGGCGCTGCGCTGGAAATCGCCGATGGCCAGCAGGGCCGGGTCAAAACGGGTGCTCAGCAAGACCGTGCCGGGCAAGGCATCGGGCAACGGCCAATGGGCGTCAAGTGGGGTGCAGCAGGCGGGTAGGGAATTCATGCCGGGTATTTTGCCGAGTTGCAGGGCCGCTGGATAGCCTGCGGCCGGGGATACGTAAATAACTCTTTACACAGTAGCCGGCCTCGGTTCAGCCCAGGTTCAGAGAGTGTTCAGGGGGAGTTCAGGGGCGTCTGCGTAGTCTGGCCCCGTACCCAAAGCCCAAGCGTATGAGGTAGCACCATGACTGCGATCAAGAAGCTGATGTTGGCCTTAACCATGCTCAGCGCCACCGCTGGCGTCCAGGCCTCTGATTCGAGTTTCGCGGGTTTCTCCAAGGAGAAGAGCAAAAAGCCCTACAGCCTTCTCCAGCGGGTGAGCTTTGAGGATGCCGGTGAACAGGCAGCTCCATGGGGCCAGTCCCTGGGCCAGCACACCCCGCAGTCAGACTACCGCGTGGGCAATGAAAACCTGTCAGGTCACTTCAACGGCAGTAAATTGCGCCAGCAAGACCTGCAGGGCCGCTATGATATACCCCAGTTGGAAAGTTGATTTGCCTTGGAGAGCTTTATGAAATTGCTGGTTGTCGAAGATGAGGCGTTGCTGCGCCATCACCTGTTGACCCGCCTTACCGACAGCGGTCACGTGGTCGAGGCCGTCGCCAATGCCGAAGAGGCGCTGTACCAGACCGGGCAATTCAACCACGACCTGGCGATCATCGATTTGGGCCTGCCCGGCATGGGCGGCCTGGACCTGATCCGCCAATTGCGCGCCCAGGCCAAGACCTTCCCGATCCTGATCCTGACCGCCCGTGGCAACTGGCAGGACAAGGTTGAAGGCCTGGCAGCAGGTGCCGACGACTACGTGGTCAAGCCGTTCCAGTTCGAAGAGCTGGAAGCGCGGATGAACGCACTGTTGCGCCGCTCCAGCGGTTTCACCCAATCCACCATCGTCGCCGGGCCGTTGCTGCTGGACCTCAATCGCAAGCAGGCGTCCCTCGACGAACAGCCACTGGCGCTGACCGCCTACGAATACCGCATCCTCGAATACCTGATGCGGCATCACCAGCAAGTGGTCGCCAAGGACCGCCTGATGGAACAGCTCTACCCCGATGACGACGAGCGTGATCCGAACGTGATCGAAGTGCTGGTGGGCCGCCTGCGCCGCAAGCTGGAAGGCCCGGCGGGTTTCAAACCGATCGACACCGTGCGTGGCCTGGGCTACCTGTTCAATGAGCGCTGCCGTTGATTCGCTCGCTACGTGTACGTTTGATGCTCGCGGCCACCATCCTGGCCGTGCTGTTTATGCTGGCCTTGTTGCCGGCCATGCAGGGCGCCTTCAGCCTGGCCCTGCAGGACTCCATCGAGCAGCGCCTGGCGTCGGATGTCACGACGCTGATTTCGGCTGCCCGGGTTGAAAACAATCGCCTGCTGATGCCCGCGCAGTTGCCGGACGAGCGTTTCAACCTCACCGACAGCCGCCTGCTGGGCTACATCTATGACCGCGAAGGCCATCTGGTCTGGCGGTCGCGCGCCACACAGGAAGAGAACATCAACTACAAGCCGCGCTATGACGGGCGCGGCAACGAATTTGCGCGGATACGCGAGGCCAACGGCCAGGAATTTTTTGTCTATGACGTCGAGGTCAAGCTGCTGGGCGGCAAGAGCGCGGCGTTCAGTATCGTCGCCCTGCAACCGGTGCGTGAATACCAACTGACCCTCGAAGGCCTGCGGGAAAACCTCTACCTGGGCTTCGGCGCCGCCTTGCTGGTGCTGCTGACCCTGTTGTGGCTGGGCCTGACCTGGGGCCTGCAGGCGCTGCGCCGGCTGAGCCAGGAACTGGATGAAATCGAAGGCGGTACCCGGGAAAGCCTCAGCGAGCAACACCCGCGCGAGCTGCTGCGCCTGACCGGCTCCCTGAACCGGTTGCTCCACAGCGAGCGGGAGCAACGCACCCGTTACCGCGATTCCCTGGATGACCTGGCCCACAGCCTGAAAACCCCGTTGGCGGTGTTGCAAGGCGTGAGTGAAGACATGGCCCAGCGCCCCGAAGATCGGGACCAGGCCTGGGTACTGCAATCGCAGATCGAACGCATGAGCCAGCAGATCAGCTACCAATTGCAGCGCGCCAGCCTGCGTAAAAGCGGCCTGGTGCGCCACCAGGTGCGGCTGGAGCCGGTGCTGCAAAGCCTGTGCGACACGCTGGACAAGGTTTATCGCGATAAGGGCGTGAAGGTCGCCTTTGAACTGCCGGACGAATGCGACGTGCCGATCGAGAAGGGCGCCTTGCTGGAACTGCTCGGCAACCTGCTGGAGAACGCCTATCGCCTGTGCCTGAGCGAAGTGCGCATCACCTTGCAGGAAAGCCTGGAGGGCACCGAGTTGTGCATCGAAGACGATGGCCCCGGCGTGCCGCCGGACCAGCGTGCGCGCATCCTGCAGCGGGGCGAGCGGCTCGACCGCCAGCATCCGGGGCAGGGGATTGGCCTGGCGGTGGTCAAGGACATCATTGAAAGCTATGGCGCCCGGCTGACCCTTGGGGATTCACCGCTGGGTGGGGCTGCGTTCAAGATCCACTTCCCGGCTGTTTGATCTTTATTGGCTGTGCCGGCCTCTTCGCGAGCAAGCCCGCTCCCACATTCGATGGCATTCCCAAGGTGGAACTCGGTCAAATGTGGGAGCGGACTTGCTCGCGAAGAGGCCAGTCGCATCAATACACACCTAGGTTTCTTGTGCTCTATAGGCCCCCGGCGTCAGCCCGGTCCACTTCTTGAACGCCCGATGAAACGCCGACGGTTCGGAAAACCCCAGCTGCTCGGCGATCTCCTGCAGCGACAAATCCGCCCGCCCCAAATGATAGATCGCAATGTCCCGGCGCAACTCATCCTTGAGCGCCTGAAAGCTGGTGCCTTCCTCCCGCAAATGCCGACGCAGGGTCTGCGGGCTGATATGCAGGTGCTGGGCGACGGCTTCGAGGTCGGGCCAGGGCGTGCGGTCGCGGCTCAATAAGCGGCGCAACTGGCTGCTCAGGCTGTCGCCTTCATCCGGCCGCGACAGCAGGTCGGCCGGGGAGCGTTCGAGGAAATGCTTGAGGGTGCGCTCGTCCTGCAACAACGGCAGGCTCAGGTAGCGGCTGGGGAACACCAGGCTGCTGGTGGGTGCCGCGAATACCTGCGGGCAGGGGAACAGCAAGTCGTACTCACCGGCATGGGCCGGCGTCGGGTAGCTGAAGGTGGCCTGGTGCAGGCGGATGCGCTGGCCAATCAGCCAACTGCCGAGGCGGTGCCAGATCACCAGCAGGCATTCGCTGAGGAAGTGATCCGGGTCCCAGAGTTGCGAATCGTCCAGGCTCAGGCGGGCCATTTCTCCTTCACGTGTCAGACGCCAGCGCGGACCCTGCGGGAATAGGCTATAAAATAATAAGCCGCGTTCCAGAGCCTTCTCCAGGGTGCGGCAGTGAATCAGCGCGTGGCACATCATGGCGAAAGTGCCGCGCTTGCTCGGGCCTTCGGCGAAGCCCAGGTATTCGTCATCCAGCGCCAGCCACAGCATTTGCAACAACTGGGTGAATTGCTCGGGGGCGATGCGGGCGCGGGGCTCGCTCAGCAGTTCCGCAGTGATGCCGACCTGCTGCAGCAGGCCCGAATAATCGTAGCCGGCCCGGCGAGCACCGCCGAGAGCGGCTCGGGCGTAGTGACTGGCGATGGTTCGTTCACGCATGAGGGGCCTCGTCCATTGAGTGGCGGATGTTAGCCACCCCGGGCGGGTGCAACAAGGCGGATATCCGCCAAATTGTAGGACGAGATCAGGCGAGCAGGCGGAAATCCGCCACTGTCTGTAGGCATAACCTTAAGCTGGAAATCGCCCGAGCGCTGATGTCTAAAGGCCTTCAGGGAGTTTCAGCAGAAGTGGCACGACGCTTGCGATACAGAGCGCAGGGAGACCGCCTCGAGCAGGCTCTCAAACAACAAATCCCTCCAGTGCAGGAGGGTTCGCAATTCAAGTGTCGTGGGCAATGGCGGATATTTGCCACACGGGACGATTGAGGAACTTTGCAATGACGACTCGTCAGCCACTGTACAAATCCCTGTATTTCCAGGTGATCGTTGCAATCGTTATCGGTATTTTGCTCGGTCACTTCTACCCGCAGACCGGCGTGGCCCTCAAGCCACTGGGTGACGGCTTTATCAAGCTGATCAAAATGGTCATCGCCCCGATCATCTTCTGCACCGTTGTCAGCGGCATCGCTGGCATGCAAAGCATGAAATCGGTCGGCAAGACCGGCGGCTACGCGCTGCTGTACTTCGAAATCGTCTCCACCATCGCCCTGCTGATCGGCCTGGTCGTGGTCAACGTCGTGCAACCGGGCGCCGGCATGCATATCGACGTGGCTACCCTGGACGCCTCCAAAGTCGCGGCCTACGTGACTGCCGGTGCCGACCAGAGCATCGTTGGCTTCCTGCTGAACGTGATCCCGAACACTATCGTTGGCGCGTTCGCTACCGGTGACATCTTGCAAGTGCTGATGTTCTCGGTGATCTTCGGTTTCGCCCTGCACCGCCTGGGTGCCTACGGCAAGCCGGTGCTGGACTTCATCGATCGTTTCGCCCACGTGATGTTCAACATCATCAACATGATCATGAAGCTCGCGCCACTCGGTGCCCTGGGCGCCATGGCGTTCACCATCGGTGCCTACGGCGTAGGTTCGCTGGTGCAGCTCGGTCAGCTGATGATCTGCTTCTACATCACCTGCATCCTGTTCGTGGTGCTGGTGCTGGGCGCCATCTGCCGCGCACACGGCTTCAGCGTCCTGAAACTGATCCGCTACATCCGTGAAGAACTGCTGATCGTACTGGGTACTTCCTCGTCCGAATCCGCACTGCCACGCATGCTGATCAAGATGGAACGCCTGGGCGCCAAGAAGTCGGTAGTCGGCCTGGTTATCCCGACTGGCTACTCCTTCAACCTGGACGGTACTTCGATCTACCTGACCATGGCTGCCGTGTTCATCGCCCAGGCGACTGACACCCACATGGACATCACCCACCAGATCACCCTGTTGCTGGTACTGCTGCTGTCGTCCAAGGGCGCTGCTGGCGTGACGGGTAGTGGTTTCATCGTACTGGCCGCTACCCTATCGGCTGTTGGCCACCTGCCGGTTGCCGGCCTGGCGCTGATCCTGGGTATCGACCGCTTCATGTCCGAAGCCCGCGCACTGACCAACCTGGTTGGCAACGCTGTTGCAACCCTGGTTGTGGCCAAGTGGGTCAAGGAACTGGACGAAGACAAGCTGAAAGTCGAACTGGCTTCCGGTGGTCGCGGTATCTCCGACACCCGTGAAGAAGACGACCTGGGCGTGGCCGAAGGCCCGGCTCCAACCGCCGTCAAGTAAGGCTGCAGCGTTTGTGAAAAACCCATCTTCGGATGGGTTTTTTTATGCCTTCGGGAAGCATCAGTCACTTCGGATGATGGTTTATGTGATTGCCGCCGACCGCCGGGTTTGCCTACTCTGTGGCCAATCGAATCGGAATCGGAGTCCGCATGTCAGGTCCCTTGGCGTCCCTCAAAGTACTGGATTTCTCCACCTTGCTGCCGGGGCCGTTCGCCTCGTTGCTGCTGGCCGACATGGGCGCCGAGGTGTTGCGCATCGAATCCCCCACGCGCATGGACCTGCTGCGAGTACTGCCGCCCCATGACCAGGGCGTGTCGGCCAGCCATGCCTATCTGAACCGCAACAAACGCAGCCTGGCCCTGGACCTCAAACAGGCCGAGGCGGTGGCGATCGTGCGGCAACTGGTGGCGGACTACGACATCGTCCTCGAGCAATTCCGTCCCGGGGTCATGGAGCGCCTGGGCCTGGGTTACGAGGCGTTGAAGGCGATCAACCCAAAGCTGATCTACGTCTCCATCACCGGCTACGGCCAGACCGGCCCCTACAAGGATCGCGCCGGCCATGACATCAATTATCTGGCCCTGGCAGGCATTGCCAGCTACACCGGGCGCCAGGACAGCGGGCCGTTGCCCTTGGGTGTGCAGTTGGCGGATGTGGGGGGCGGCTCGTTGCACGCGGTGATCGGTTTGCTGGCGGCGGTGATTGCCCGGCAGCACAGTGGGGTGGGGCAATACCTGGACGTGAGCATGACCGACTGCGCCTTCAGCCTGCATGCCATGGCCGGCGCCGGTTACCTGGCGTGCGGCGTGGAGCCGGCGTGGGAGAACCAGGTGCTCAATGGCGGCAGTTTCTATGACTATTACCGATCGCGGGAAGGACGCTGGTTGTCGGTGGGCAGTCTGGAGCCGGCGTTTATGCAGCAGCTGTGTACGGCCCTTGGCCGCCCTGAATTGGCGGCAATGGGCCTATCGCCCAAACCCGAGCAGCAGAAAGCCCTCAAGCTGGCGCTGCAGGTCGAGTTCGAGAAACGCAGCTTTGATGAGCTGTGTGAGCTGTTTGCCGGGATTGATGCGTGTGTCGAGCCGGTGCTGAATCTGAGCGAGGCCGTTGAACACCCGCAGTTGAAAGCCCGGGAGCTGGTCAGCCAGGTGCCGCGGGGCGATGGTTCCAGCCAGGCGCAAATGGCCTGCCCGCTGAAGTTTTCCGAGGGCTTGCCGGCGGCCAGGCACATAGGCGCGGCGGTGGGCGCTCACAGCGATGAGGTGTTGGCGGAGTTGGGCTTCAGTGCTCAGCAGATAGATGATTTGCGGCGTGCCAAGGTGATTCAGTAGCGCCTGGGCCGGCCCCTTCGCGAGCAAGCCCGCTCCCACATTCAACCGAGTTCCATCGTTGGAATGCGATCAAATGTGGGAGCGGGCTTGCTCGCGAAGAGGGCCATACAAGCACCACAAACCTCACTCGACGCGGGTTTCCCCGGTAAACACCAAAGTCTGCCGGCACCTGCGGCACAAATACCGCCGCCCCTGGCCCACCAACCCGTGACGCTGGGGCGAAAACGGGAAGTCACTGTCGGCACACGGACAGCGGTAGATATACCGCGTGACGCGCCGCCGCTGGATTTCATAGGTGTGGCAGCGGTCCGGCGGCAGTTCGTAAACCCCACGCATGATCAGCTGCCATTCCTCGCCATGGGGCTGGATGCGCTCGCCGAACAATTGGTGGGCAATCAGGTGCGCCACTTCATGGGCGACTGTCTGTTTAAGGAAGTGTTGGCTGTTTTCACGGTAGAGCTGCGGGTTGAAGCGCAGCAGGTTCTCGTGCAAATGCGCGACACCGGCCTTCTGGCCCCGCAGCTTGAGGCTGACCTGGGGGCGTTTGAAGCTTCGTTTGAAAAAGGATTCGGCTTGCAGGAAACAATCTTCGACGCGGGTATTGAGTTGCTCGGGCATGCTGTACATATCTCCAGAGATGTCCAGTATGCCGCAAACAAGGGTGTATCCGAATCTGTCAGGCGCCGAATGGTCATGCATAACGCACAAAGCCACCTTGCGGTGGCTTTTCCTGCGGGTAAACCGCGTCAGTTGGTGTAGATCGGGCCTACGCCCAGCCCCCAGACGATCACGGTAAAGGCCATGATCGCCACCAGCACCACCAGGCCTACCGCCAGTACCGAGCTGGAAAACAGGAAGCCCTCGTCCGGGTGAATATTCATGAAGGTCGGCAGCCCCACGTACAGCAGATACACCGTGTAGCAAATGGCCGCCGTGCCCACCACCATGCCCAGCCACATATGCGGGTACAGCGCCGCCAGCCCGCCGATAAACAGCGGTGTCGCGGTGTAGGTGGCAAACGCCACGCAGCGCGCCATGCTGGGGTTGGCGTCATAGGTGCGGGCCATCCAGTGAATGAACGCGCCCATCACCGCCACGCCGCCGAGCATCGCCGCGTAGGACATGAGGGTCATCCACAACGCGCTTTCCACCGTCAGCATCACCGGGGCGCGGCTGCCGATGACCCAACCCACCTGAGTGGTACCGATAAAGGCTGAGACAGCGGGGATGGCCGCGAGAATCAGCGTGTGGGTGAGGTACATGTGGCCGATGCTTTCTTCTTTATCGCCACGAATTTCCCGCCATTCCTGATCGGGGTGGGTGAAAAGTCCCACGACGTGATGGATCATGCCAGTCACTCCTGTCGTTATTACCATCGCCCCCCAGCGGAGCGCCCACGGGCCAATTGGCCTGAAAGGTCTGGATATATGTGCGACCTTATGTCGCAGTATAGGAAGTGATGACCGGAAAAAGTGTGGGGCTTTAGAGCAAATTGCGCTGTAAACATTGGGCTTAATCGCGGCGGGGTCTGTTGATTGGAATGCGGTCAAATGTGGGAGCGGGCTTGCTCGCGAATGCGGTGGGTCAGCTAAACACCTGGCGAATGACACTTCGCGTTCGCGAGCAAGCCCGCTCCCACATTGGAACTCGGTCGTCCATCCCGGTAAAATACCCGGCTTTTCGTCACACACCTTTCGCGGATCCAAGCGCCATGGGCACTCTTACGGTCAACCAGAACAAACTGCAAAAACGCCTGCGTCGCCTGGCCGGCGAGGCAGTCGCCGATTTCAATATGATCGAAGAGGGCGACAAGGTCATGGTCTGCCTGTCCGGCGGCAAGGACAGCTACACCATGCTCGACGTGCTGATGCACCTGCAAAAGGTCGCGCCGATCAAGTTCGACATCGTTGCCGTGAACATGGACCAGAAGCAGCCGGGTTTTCCCGAGCATGTGCTGCCGGCCTACCTCAAGGCATTGGGGGTCGAGTACCACATCGTCGAGAAAGACACCTATTCGGTGGTCAAGGAGCTGGTCCCGGAAGGCAAGACCACCTGCTCGCTGTGCTCGCGCCTGCGCCGTGGCACGCTCTATACGTTTGCCGACGAAATCGGCGCGACCAAGATGGCCCTCGGTCATCACCGCGATGACATCGTCGAAACCTTCTTCCTCAACATGTTCTTCAACGGCAGCCTCAAGGCCATGCCGCCCAAGCTGCGGGCCGATGACGGGCGCAACGTGGTGATCCGCCCACTGGCGTACTGCCATGAGAAGGACATCCAGGCCTACTCCGACCTCAAGCAATTCCCGATCATCCCGTGCAACCTCTGCGGCTCCCAGGAAAACCTGCAGCGCCAGGTGGTCAAGGACATGCTCCAGGATTGGGACCGCAAGACCCCGGGCCGCGTCGACAGCATCTTCCGCAGCTTGCAGAACGTGCAGCCGTCGCAGTTGGCTGACCGTAACCTGTTCGACTTCACCAGCTTGCGTATCGACGAAAGTGCGGCGTCGCGCTTCGTCAACGTAGTGAACCTCTGAGTGTTTTCACCGCTCTGACAGACGGCGCTCCTGGGCGCCGTTTTCATTTCAATCCTTAGGAGAGGGCATGCGCGATTACAAGTGGCTGCACGAATATTGTCTGAACCGGTTTGGTTCGGCGGCCGAGTTGGAAGCCCACCTGCCTGTGCCCCTGACCCCGGCGAAACTGCGCAAGATCAGCGATGACCGCTACCTGTCGACCCTGTCGCTGCGGGTGTTTCGTGCCGGCCTGAAGCACAGCGTGGTGGACGCCAAGTGGCCGGCCTTCGAGCAGGTGTTCTTTGGGTTTGACCCGGAAAAAGTCGTACTCATGGGCGCCGAGCACCTGGAGCGGCTGATGCAGGACACGCGCATCATCCGTCACCTGGGCAAGCTCAAGAGCGTGCCGCGCAATGCGCAGATGATTCTGGATATCGAGAAGGAAAAAGGCAGCTTCGGCGGGTTTATTGCCGACTGGCCGGTGACCGATATCGTCGGCCTGTGGAAGTACCTGAGCAAGCACGGCCACCAGTTGGGCGGGCTGTCGGCGCCACGCTTTTTACGGATGGTGGGCAAGGACACGTTCGTGCCGAGCTATGACGTGGTGGCGGCGCTGAATGCGCAGAAGATCGTCGACAAGGTGCCCACCAGCCTGCGGGACCTGGCCACGGTGCAGGGCGCATTCAACCAGTGGCATGCCGAGAGCGGGCGGCCGATGTGCCAGTTGTCGATGATGCTGGCTTACACCGTGAATCATTGATACCGGGTTGATGCCATCGCAGGCAAGCCAGCTCCCACACTTGGAATGCATTCCTCTGTGGGAGCTGGCTTGCCTGCGATAGCGGCAGGTCAGGCACTACAAAAGCATCAGGCAGGCAATCCTTCCCCCGCCAACCGCCGATTCAGCTGATGCCGGTACCGCACATACATCAACGCCGTGCAGAACACCGCCAGGCTCGCCAGCATCTCGAGCACACCAAACCACTGCCGATTCGGGTCATAGGCCGCCAGCGCGCCCTTGATGAAATACAGGTTCACCACAAAGCACATCCATGAATGCCCGCGCGCGCTGCCCAGGATCATCCCCGGCGCCAGCAACAGCAGCGGCACCAATTCGATCAGCAGAATCACCCACGGCCGCGCGCCATGCAGATCGGCGAACACCAGGTAGTAGGCACACAGCAGCCCCACCAATCCCAGGAACGCCAGCAGGCTCAACGCCCGCATCGCCTTGACCCGTGGCTCCAGCCAGGCCTGGGGCGGCAGTAGCTTAGGCTTCCTGGCCACGGCCGTTCTCCAGTAGCGCAGCGGTCTTCGCCAGGCGCAGGCCGAGTGCGCGGCACAGGGCGATCTCGTGTTGATCCAACGCACGCTTGCCGTCGGCACCGGAATGGTGGCTGGCGCCATAAGGCGTACCACCGCCCTTGGTGTCGAGCAGCGCCTGTTCACTGTAGGGCAGTCCGGTGATCAGCATGCCGTGGTGCAGCAGCGGCAGCAGCATCGACATCAGCGTGGTCTCCTGGCCGCCGTGCAGGCTGGCGGTGGAGGTGAACACACCCGCCGGCTTGCCGACCAGGGCGCCGGTCAGCCACAGGTTGCTGGTGCCGTCGAGAAAGTACTTGAGCGGCGCGGCCATGTTGCCGAAACGGGTCGGGCTGCCCAGCGCCATGCCTGCGCAGTTCTTCAGGTCGTCGAGGCTGCAGTACAGCGGGCCGTCGACCGGAATGTCCGGCGCCACGGCCTCGCATTCACTGGAGATGGCCGGCACGGTGCGCAGCCGCGCCTCAAGCCCGGCTTGCTCGATGCCCCGGGCAATCTGCCGGGCCATTTCGCTGACTGAACCGTTGCGGCTGTAATACAACACCAGCACATACGGCGCACTCACGAAACCAGCTCCAGGATGTTCTCCGGTGGGCGGCCGATCACGGCCTTGTCGGCGGTGGCGAGGATCGGACGCTCCATCAGTTTCGGATGAGCGGCGATGGCAGCGATCAACTGTGCTTCGCTGAGGCTGGTGTCAGCCAGGTTGAGGGTTTTATATTCGTCCTCGCCGGTACGCAGCAGTTGCCGCGCGCTGATGTTCAGCTTGCCCAGCAGGGCCTGCAATTGCGCGGCGTCGAGCGGGGTTTCCAGGTAGCGCACCACGGTCGGTGTGAGGCCACGGGCTTCCAGCAGTTCGAGCGCACCGCGGGATTTCGAGCAGCGCGGGTTGTGATAAAGCGTCAGATCGGTCATGTGCGGGTCGCATCTTGCGTAAGGTGGCGGGTATTCTACCCGCGCTGCGCCGCGTCCTTAAACCATGAGAGGCGATAGGCCGCAGCCAACGTTCATTTTTACGAAGGATTACCCCATGACGAGGCGACTGTTAGGCGCATTGGCAATCATCGGCACACTGCTGCTCAGCGGCTGTGGCAATGATTATGGCGTTGACCAATATGGTCAGAAAGTGGCCGCCGAACGCCTGGACAAGCAATGGCTGGTGGTTAACTACTGGGCCGAATGGTGTGGCCCGTGCCGTACCGAAATCCCAGAACTCAACGCCTTGGCCGAACAGCTCAAGGGCCAGTCTGTGGGGGTGTTCGGGGTGAATTTCGACAACGTCCAGGGTGACGAGCTCAAGAGCGCCAGCGAGAAGTTGGGCATCAAGTTCACCGTACTGGCGCAGAACCCGGACGGGATCTTCGATATTCCCCGCAGTGAAGCCCTGCCGGTGACCTACATCATTGATGACAAGGGCAAGGTGCGTGAGCAACTGATGGGTGAGCAGACGGCGGAAGGGGTGTTGGCCAAGCTCAAGGCGTTGCGCGGATAAAAAATGTGGGAGCGGGCTTGCTCGCGAATGCGGTGTGGCAGTCACCGGATACATCGACTGATCCACCGCTTTCGCGAGCAAGCCCGCTCCCACATTTAGACCTGCTGCGCCTTACAGATCAGCCTTCTTCCAGCCACAACCGCAACGGCTTGCCATCCGCCGGCCAGAAGCGGGTCTGTTCGATCGGCGAAATGTCCCAGCGCTGCACGCCCTGCAGGGCCTGGAAGAAGCGGTGCTCCTGCTCCATCAGCGCTTCGGCGCAGAGTTTGCGGGTGCTGCCGACCTTGCCGAAGCTCAGCTTGTCGCCGTCCAGGGTGTAGGGCGCAAACCAATGGTTGCAGCCACCATTGCCATAGGCCCGGCCATCGGCGCCGAGGGTTACGGTCAGGTGGGCGTAATCCATCAGCGGCCGCTCACCGATCCATTCCACCACGTAGCTGTGATCCTGCTTGAGCTTGACCTCGTCGCTGGCGCAGCCCGCAAGGCCTGCACCCAGCACGGCCAGCATCAGCAGGGCTTTCATTGCGCGGCCTGCTGGCATTTCGGGCAGCGGTGCTTGTCACCCAGGGTGGCCCAGCCCAACTCGGTAACCCGTGCAGTGGCGGCCGGTTGCAGCGGTTCCTTGGTCAGCTTGGTTTCCACCGCGAATTCAAACTCCAGCACGTTGTCGCAGCTGTCGCAGTTGACCTTCCAGGTGTGAATCTCCAGTTCGCCGAATTTCGGCCCCTGGGCCATGGCGACCCACTGGCCCGCCGGGCGGATGGAGTAGCGCGCATCGCCTTCGACGGTCAGGCGCATCGACAGGGTTTTGCTGCCGCGCAGGGTGACGATCAGAACGTCGCCGTTCTTGATCGAGCCACCGTTGCCGGTGACTTGATAACGGCCCGGCACCAGGGCCCGGCATTCGATCAGGGTGTGTTGCGGGCTCAGCAAGCTGAAGCGGAAATCGTGTTCGGCCATGGATCCTCCAAATAGGCGCGGCATCCTATCATGCGCCGCTACCCATCATGGCGCGGCTATGTGACCGCTGATCATCCTTCGACGAGGTTTTGCGCCTGCCCGCCAGCCCACGCCGCGATGTTGGCCAGGGTGGTGCCGGCAATCGCCCCCAGCGCCTCGCGGGTCAGGAAGGCCTGGTGCGCGGTGATGATCACATTGGGGAAGGTCAGCAGGCGCGCCAATACGTCGTCTTGCAGGGGCAGGTCCGAGCGGTCTTCGAAAAACAGCTGGGCCTCTTCTTCATATACATCCAGCCCCAGATAGCCGAGCTGGCCGTCCTTGAGTGCGTCGATCAGCGCCGGGGTGTCCACCAGGCCGCCGCGCCCGGTGTTGATGAGCATCGCGCCGGGCTGCATATGGGCGAGGCTTTGGGCGTTGATCAGGTGTTTGCTGTCCGCCGTCAGCGGGCAATGCAGGCTGATGACCTGTGACTCGCCCAGCAACTGCGGCAGGCTCACACACCGGGCGCCAAGGGCCTCGACCTGCGGATTGGGGTAGGGGTCGTAGGCCAGCAGCTGGCAGCCGAACCCGGCCATGATCTTGGCGAATGTGGCGCCGATCTGCCCGGTGCCGACCACGCCGACGGTCTTGCCCACCAGGTCGAACCCGGTCAGGCCGTGCAGGCTGAAGTCACCGTCGCGGGTACGGTTGTAGGCTCGGTGCAGGCGGCGATTGAGGGCCAGGATCAACGCGACCGCATGTTCGGCCACCGCATGGGGCGAGTAGGCCGGCACCCGCACGATGGTCAGGCCCAGGCGCTTGGCGGCGGGCAGGTCGACATGGTTGTAACCGGCGGAACGCAGGGCGATCAGGCGGGTGCCGCCGCTGGCCAACTGCTCCAGCACCGGGGCGCTGAGGTCATCGTTGATAAAGGCGCAGACCACTTCGTGGTGTTCGGCCAGGGCCACGGTGTCGAGGTTCAGCCGGGCCGGCTGGAATTGCAGCTGCATGCCTTCGGGCAGCGGTTGGGCGAGAAAGCTGTCGCGGTCGTAGGTCTGGCTGCTGAAGAGGATGATGCGCATCAAATATTCCTTCTTGATGATGGAAAGCTGATTTTGTGGCGAGGGGGCTTGTCTGTGGTGAGTGAGCCTGCTGTGGTGAGGAAGCTTACTGTGGCGAGGGAGCTTGCTCCCGCTGGAGTGCGAAGCGCTCCCAGGATTTTGGGGCCGCTGCGCAGCCCAGCGGGAGCAAGCTCCCTCGCCACATTGCCCCGAAAGTTTACGCGCTGACCCGCGCCTCGCTGGCCAGCCGGGCAATCGCCATGTCCAGTTCATCCAGGGCCGGCATGGCCTTGGCGTCGTCCTGCTTGAGCAGGGTCTCGGCCCGTTGGCAGGCCGCACGCAGTTGCGGCACGCCGCAATACCGGGTGGCGCCGTGCAGGCGGTGCACCCGTTCGATCAGGGCGTTGCGGTCATTGGCGTCACGGGCGACGCGAATCGCTTCACGGTCCGCTTCCAGCGAGGCCAGCAGCATCGCGAGCATGTCTGCCGCCAGATCCGCCTTACCGGCCGCCAGGCGCAAACCTTCTTCATGGTCCAGTACCGGCAATTGCGTGGCATGCCCGAAACTTTCGGTGCCACGGTCCGGGCCCTGGTTGCGCAGGGCCAGCCCGGTCCATTTCAACACCACCTGGGCCAGTTGCCGTTCGCTGATGGGTTTGGTTAGGTAATCATCCATGCCGCTTTGCAGCAGGGCGCGTTTTTCGTTGGCCATCGCATGGGCCGTCAGCGCGACGATGGGCAGCGGTGTGCCATGGCGTTCGCTTTCCCACGTGCGGATTGCCTCGGTGCTCTGGCGACCGTCCATCCCCGGCATCTGCACGTCCATCAGCACCAGGTCGAAGGCTTCCTGCTTCACTGCCTCGATGGCCGAGTAACCGCTTTCCACCGCCTGGACCTTGGCGCCCATGTCTTCCAGCAGGGTTTGCACCAGCAGTAGGTTGGCCGGGTTGTCGTCGACACACAGCACCCGCGGCGCGCGGCTGGACAGGGGCTCGCCGGGTTCGCTGCGCAGCGGGCGCGGGCTGATCAGGTCGGCCAGGGCGCGACGCAGTTTGCGGGTGCACGCGGGCTTGGCCTGCAACTGGCTGTTGGGGTTGGGCACCGAGGGGTTGAACAGCAGCTGTTCGGTGGTCGGGCACAACACCAGTACCTTGCAGCCCAGGTGTTCGAGGTCCCACAGGTGCTGGTTCAAACGCTCCGGCGGAATGTCATTGGCGGTGATGCCCAGCACGGCCAGGTCAATCGCCTGTTCGGTCTGGTGGGCGCTGGTGATGCCGTTGGTCAGGCTTTCCAGGCTGTTGAACGGGGTGACTTCCAGGCCGCAGTCTTCCAGCTGATGTTGCAGGGCCTGGCGCGCCAGCTCGTGGTTTTCCAGCACCGCCACGCGCCGGCCCAGCAGCGGCGCGGAGGGCAGGTCTTCGATATCGTCACGGGTTTTCGGCAGGTTCAGGCTGATCCAGAATTCCGAGCCTTCTCCCGGCGTGCTGTCGACGCCGATCTCACCGCCCATCTGTTCGATCAGGCGCTTGGAAATCACCAGTCCAAGGCCGGTCCCGCCGGGTTGGCGTGACAGCGAATTGTCCGCCTGGCTGAACGCTTGGAACAGCGCCCGCACATCCTGGTTCGACAGGCCGATGCCGGTGTCCTGCACGCTGATGCGCAGTTGTACGCTGTCTTCCTGTTCGTCTTCAATCATGGCGCGGGCAACGATGGTGCCTTCGCGGGTGAACTTGATCGCGTTGCTCACCAGGTTCGTGAGGATCTGCTTGAGCCGCAGCGGGTCACCCACCAAGGCGAGCGGCGTGTCGCGGTAGACCAGGCTCACCAGCTCCAGCTGTTTGGCGTGGGCGGCCGGGGCGAGGATGGTCAGGGTGTCTTGCAGCAAGTCCCGCAGGTTGAACGGGATGCTGTCGAGCACCAGCTTGCCGGCCTCGATTTTCGAGAAGTCGAGGATTTCGTTGATGATGCCCAGCAGGTTATCGGCGGATTTTTCGATGGTGCCCAGGTAATCCAGTTGGCGCGGTGACAGTTCGCTTTTCTGCAACAAATGGGTGAAACCAAGGATGCCGTTCAACGGCGTGCGGATTTCATGGCTCATGTTGGCCAGAAACTCCGACTTGATGCGGCTGGCTTCCAGGGCTTCCTTGCGGGCCAGGTCCAACTCGATGTTCTGGATCTCGATGGTTTCGAGGTTTTGCCGCACGTCTTCGGTGGCCTGGTCGATGCTGTGTTGCAATTCTTCCTGGGCGTTTTGCAGGGTCTCGGCCATGCGGTTGATGCCCGAGGCCAGGTGATCCAGCTCCTGGCTACCCAGGGGTGGCAAGCGGGTTTCGAGATTGCCGTCCTTGAGTTGCGCGACGGCCTGTTTGATCAGGCCGATCGGTGAGTTGATCGTACGGCTGATGCGCAAGGCGAGGGCTGCCGTGCAGATCAGGCCGATGGCGATCAGCAGCAGGCTGGCGAACAGGCTGCGGTAGCCACGCAGCAACATGCCGTTGTGGGACAGTTCCAGCTCGACCCAGCCGAGCAGGCGGTCGGATTCATCCGGGATCAGTTCACCGGCGAGGTTGCGATGGCGGCCGAACACCGGCAGCAGATAACGGGTGGCGTCATTGCCGGTGCGCTGCAACAGGTGCGAACTGTTGCCGATGGGCGGCTGGTTGAGCATGGTCGGCCCGGCGTGGGCCAGGGGCGTGCGGTCGGGCCCGAGGAACGATACGGCGCGCACATCGGTTTGTTCCAGGGACTGGGTGGCGATGCGTTCCAGCAGGTCGGTGTTCCTGGTGCCGAGGGCCGGGGCCACCAGCGGCGCCAGTTGCTCGGCGATCATCTCGCCGCGTTGCAGCAACTGCGACTGCAACTCCGAAAGCTGCATCCAGGTGAAGTACCCGCCCAGCAGCAACGCCATCAGGCTGGTAGGCAATAAGGTCAGCAACAGTACGCGGCCTTTTATCCCCATTCTTTTAAGCACGCCACTCTCCTGCTACCACACTGTTGTCGAATTCCACGCAGGCATCCGGCCCGCGCCACCTGCGCAGTGTAGCCATTTGCGCGGCGGGGAATCTTGCAAAATTAATGACCTGAGGCAAACCTTGGGCCGCCGGACGCCCGGCGGCGGTTGCTCATGGGGGGGCAATCTTGAATAATCAGTCATTGAGAATGACTTGCAGACGCTAATGAATCCCGCAGCACTTGGCTTACCCAGTATCCTGGCGATTGAAGACGATCCTGTGCTTGGCGCCTATGTCCATGAGCAATTGGGCCTCTGTGGCTTCCAGGTGACCTGGTGCCAGAATGGCCAGCAGGGCCTGCAAATGGCCCGCGATCAGCGCTTCGACGTGGTGTTGATGGACATCCTGCTGCCGGGCATGGACGGGTTGTCGGTGCTCACGCATTTGCGCCAGAGCCATTCGATGCCGGTGATCCTGATGTCGGCCCTGGGGGCCGAAGCCGATCGCATCAGCGGTTTTCGCCTGGGGGCCGACGATTACCTGCCCAAGCCGTTCAGCATGGCCGAGTTGCGGGTGCGCATCGAAGCGATCCTGCGCCGGGTCGCCCTGGACCGGCGGCCGTTGCCGGCCCTGGCGGCGGTGCGCGGCGATGCCCGCAGCCTGCGTTTCGATGACGAGCTGTGTGATGTGTTTCACCGGGAGCAGTGGGCCGGCCTGACCCGCAGCGAATATCGCCTGTTGGAAACCCTGCACCGCAACGCCGAAGAAGTCCTCAGCAAAGCCTTCCTCTACCAGCATGTGTTCCAGCGCGGCTATGCGCCCCATGACCGCAGCCTGGACATGCACATCAGCCAGATTCGTCGCAAGCTCAAGGCTGTCGGCTACAGCGAGCGGGAAGTGCGCACGGTGTGGGGCAAGGGCTATGTGTTGAGCGGTCACGATGACGGGCTTTAAAGCCGCGTTCAAACGGCTGCCGGGCAAGCATTCGTTATTCTGGAAACTGGCCTGCCTGCTGATCGCGTTTTGCTTGCTGATGATCTGGCTCAGTTGGTCATGGGGCCGGTATATGGAAGAGCAGAATGCCTTTCTGTCCAGCGAGGCCCGCGCCACCCTGAGCGGTTATGCCGCTGGCGCGGAACTGGCCTGGAACAAGGGCGGCAACGCCGGTGTGGACGAATGGTTGCACACCCTGGGCCAGCGCGAGCGCACCTGGGTGGGGGTCATCGGCAACGACCTGCAATCCCTGAGCAGCTACCCACTGACGGACAAGGAGAGCCAGCGCCTGACCTTCCTGCGCGGCCTGGACTGGCCCGTCAGCCGGCATGCCAAGGGCCTGCCGTGGTTGAAAATCCCGTTCCCGCTCGACCCGGGTGCGGGCTCCCTGGTGATCGAGTTGCCGCGGCGTTTCATGCCCGGGCAAAACCAGCTGTTCTGGCGGATCGTCACCAATGGCGTGATTCCCGGCCTGTTCACCCTGCTGCTGTGCATCGGCCTCTACCGGCTGTTGATCATGCCTCTCAACCACCTGCGAGAGCAGGCCAACGCCTGGCGTGCCGATCAACTGGGCACCCGGCTTTCCCGCGACACCACCAGCCGCCAGGATGAACTGGGGGAATTGGGCCGCGCGTTTGACCAGATGTCTGAACGCCTGCAAGGCACCGTGGCCCTGCAACAGCAACTGCTGCGGGATTTGTCCCATGAGTTGCGCACACCGTTGAGCCGCCTGCGTGTGGCCAGTGACAGCGAGCAGGACCTGACCCAGCTGCGCGAGCGCCTCGGGAGGGAAATCGACGGCATGCAGCGCCTGGTGGACGACACCCTGCAACTGGCCTGGCTCGACACCGAACGCGCGCCGTTGCCCAAGGAAGACATCCAGGTGCAGGCGCTGTGGGACATGCTCCGGGAAAACGCCTGTTTTGAAAGTGGCTGGCCGGCTTCACGCTTGCAGTGCGAGCTGGGGGCCGACTGCTGGGTGCGCGGTCATCTGAACCTGCTGGCCCAGGCATTGGAGAACATCCTGCGCAATGCCATCCGGCACTCTGCGCAAGACGGAACGGTGCAATTGGGCGGGCAGCGTGAGGGGGATCACTGGCACTTGTGGCTGGAAGACCAGGGCGGCGGGATCGATGAGGTGGAGTTGGAGCGAATCTTTGCGCCATTCACCCGACTGGACGGCTCAAGGCCCGGCGACGGCGGCTTTGGCCTGGGCTTGAGCATTGCGCGCAACGCTGTGCAGCGTCAGGACGGCAGCCTGTGGGCGGAAAATACCGGCCAGGGTTTGCGTGTGCACATGCGCTTGCTGGCGCGCTAACGGTTACAACCTGCGCTGTTTGCGTTTTTTCCACTGGCGGGCCACCCACCAGCGCCAATAGCCCATGGTCAGGCAATAACCCAGCACCGCCATCACCAGCCCCAGTACTACCGAGCCCAGCAGGAACGGTTGCCACAGCGTCGACAACTGCCCGCTGATCCATTCCCAGGTCAGCTCGTCGGGCATGCTGCGGGGTGGCACATTCATCAGCCAGGCCCCGGTCATGTAGGTGCAGAAAAACACCGGCGGCATGGTAATCGGGTTGGTCAGCCAGACCAGGCTCACGGCAATCGGCATGTTGCCGCGCACGCTGATGGCGAGGACCGCTGCCAGCAGCATCTGCAAGGGAATGGGGATGAATGCCGCGAACAGGCCAACGGCCATGGCCCGCGCGACCGAGTGCCGATTGAGGTGCCAGAGATTCGGGTCATGCAGCAACTTGCCGAGAAAGCGTAAGGACTTGTGTTCCCGAATGCTGGTCGGATCGGGCATGTACCGTTTGAATAAGCGCCGTGGCATAAGGGGTCCAGGTCAGTTCGAGGGGCAAGTATGCCCGCATTCCACGAACGTGAAATTCAGACTTTGTGACAAATAATAATAGGCCACACCGCTAGCCCGGCTAAGACTCAATGGGTCGCTTTCAAGGAAAGATCCATGAGAACAGGGATGTTCGCACTCGCGCTGGGGCTGCTCGCCTTGCGTTTTTTACCCGCGTTGCCGTCCGGCGGCTGGCTGTTGCTGATGCCGGTGCTGGCCCTGATGCTGTTGCCTTTTCGTACCTATCCGCTGGGGTTTTTCCTGCTTGGCCTGGGCTGGGCATGCCTCAGCGCGCAGTGGGCGCTGGATGACCGGTTGGCCCCGCATCTGGATGGCCAGACCCGCTGGGTGGAAGGGCGTGTCAGCGGGTTACCGCAGCAGATGGGCGACGGTGTGCGCTTCGAACTGACCGACAGCCGGTCACGCAAGGACCTGCTTCCCAAGCGCATTCGCGTGTCCTGGCGCGGCGGCCCACCGGTTAAGAGCGGTGAGCGCTGGCGACTGGCGGTGACTCTCAAGCGTCCTTCCGGATTGCTCAATGCCGATGGCTTTGACTATGAAGCCTGGCTGCTGGCCCAGCGGATTGGCGCCACCGGCTCGGTCAAGGACGGCCAACTGCTGGCACCGCCACGACATGCCTGGCGCGACGGGATTCGCCAGCGGCTGCTGGCAGTGGATGCCCAGGGGCGAGAGGCGGGCCTGGCGGCGCTGGTGCTCGGCGATGGTTCCGGGTTGGCCGCCGAGGATTGGCGGGTCCTGCAAGCCACTGGCACCGTGCATTTACTGGTGATATCCGGGCAGCACATCGGCCTGCTGGCGGGGTTGATCTATGGCCTGGTCGCCGGGCTTGCGCGCTACGGGGGGTGGCCAAAACCTTTGCCGTGGCTGCCCTGGGCCTGCGGCCTGGCGTTTGCTGCAGCGCTGGGCTACGGCCTGCTGGCAGGTTTCGAGGTGCCGGTGCAACGGGCCTGCGTGATGGTGGGCCTGGTGTTGCTGTGGCGTCTGCGGTTTCGTCACCTGGGAATCTGGTGGCCGCTGTTGCTGGCGCTGGACGCGGTGCTGATCCTCGAACCGCTGGCCAGCCTGCAGCCGGGGTTCTGGTTGTCTTTTGCGGCTGTTGCGGTGCTGATTTTGGCGTTCAGTGGCCGATTGGGCCCCTGGCCCTTGTGGCAAGCCTGGACCCGCGCCCAATGGATGATTGCCATCGGCCTGTTTCCGCTGCTGCTGGTGCTCGGCCTGCCCATCAGCCTGAGCGGGCCGCTGGCCAACCTGGTTGCGGTGCCGTGGATCAGCCTGGTGGTGCTGCCCCTGGCCTTGCTGGGTACGGTGTTATTGCCGCTGCCTTATATAGGAGAGGGGTTGTTATGGCTGGCGGGCGGCACACTGGACGGGCTGTTCAAGGCCTTGGCGCTGCTGGCGCAGTACTTGCCGGCCTGGATACCGGCGCAAGTGCCCATTGGCTATTGGCTGGTGAGCCTGCTGGGGGCGGTGCTGTTATTGCTGCCCAAGGGCGTCCCGTTTCGGCTGCTGGGCTGGCCGATGTTGCTGCTGGCAGTGTTCCCGCCGCGGGAGTCGATACCTCATGGGCTGGTCGAGGTGGTGCAGCTGGATGTCGGCCAGGGGTTGGCGATCATCCTGCGTACCCGCAACCATGTACTGCTGTATGACGCCGGGCCGCGCTCCGGTGAGTTCGATCTTGGCGCGCGTGTCGTATTGCCTGCGTTGCGCAAGCTGGGGGTCGCAGAGCTGGACGTGATGCTGCTCAGTCATGCCGATGCCGATCATGCCGGCGGCGCGTTGGCCGTCGCCCATGGGTTGCCGGTCAAGCGTGTGGTGGGCGGTGAGACGGCACGGCTGCCGGCCTCGCTCGGTACCCAGGCGTGTGTCAGCGGCGAGCAGTGGGAGTGGGACGGCGTGAGGTTCGAGCTATGGCAATGGCCTGATGCGACGGACGGTAACCAGATGTCCTGCGTGTTGCGGGTGCAGGCCAATGGCGAGCGCTTGTTGCTGACCGGGGATATTGACCATGACGCCGAGCGGGCATTGCTGGCCACTCCCATGGGCGCTCCTGTCGATTGGCTGCAAGCGCCGCACCACGGCAGCCGCAGCTCGTCGTCATGGGCCTTTCTACAGCGCCTGGCACCCAAGGCCGTGTTGATTTCCCGGGGGCGCAGCAATGGGTTTGGCCACCCGCATCCACAGGTGCTGGAGCGTTACCAGGCCATGGGCAGCGCGATTTATGACAGTGCCGAGCAAGGCGCACTCCGCCTGCAACTGGGCACGTTCCAGCCGCCGCTGGCCGCGCGCAGCCAGCGGCGTTTCTGGCGCGAGCGCCCGCCGCAAAACAGCGTTACCAAAGAGCGGCCCCTGCGTCAGGATGCTCTGGGGCAGGCCAGCCCTTCCACCGGACCCTTATGGTAAAGTGGCGCACTTTTTCGAGGGGACATTCACTGTGTGGGAATTGGTCAAATCCGGCGGCTGGATGATGTTGCCGATCATTTTGAGTTCCATCGCCGCACTCGGCATCATCGCCGAACGCCTATGGACCCTGCGTGCCAGCCGTGTAACGCCTGACCACCTGCTGGGCCAGGTCTGGGGCTGGATCAAGAACAAGCAGCTCGACAAGACAAAACTCAAGGAACTGCGCGCCAACTCGCCCCTGGGTGAAATCCTCGCCGCCGGCCTCGCCAACTCCAAGCACGGTCGCGAGATCATGAAGGAGTGCATCGAAGAGGCCGCCGCCCGGGTCATCCATGAGCTGGAGCGCTACATCAATGCCCTGGGCACCATCGCCGCCATGGCACCGTTGCTCGGCCTGCTCGGTACGGTGCTGGGCATGATCGATATTTTCAGCTCATTCATGGGGTCGGGCATGACCACCAACGCCGCAGTGCTGGCCGGTGGTATTTCCAAGGCCTTGATCACCACGGCGGCGGGCCTGATGGTCGGTATTCCTTCGGTGTTCTTCCACCGTTTCCTGCAACGGCGCATCGACGAACTGGTGGTGGGCATGGAGCAGGAAGCCATCAAGCTGGTGGAAGTGGTACAGGGCGACCGTGACGTGGACCTGGTTGAGGGCAACGCGTGAAATTTCGTCGCAAGCAACGGGAAAACGTCGATATCAACCTGGCGTCGTTGATCGACGTGGTGTTTATCCTGCTGCTGTTTTTTGTCGTCACCACCACCTTTACCCGGGAAACCCAGCTGCGCGTCGACCTGCCGGAAGCCGTCAGCGGTTCGCCGGCGGAAGACCAGCAGGCCAAGCAACTGGACATCGCCATCAGCGCCGATGGCGTGTTCTCGGTGAATAACCAGTTGCTGGAGAAAAACGACCTGGCCAGCCTGATGGAAGCGCTGCAAAAAGAGTCTGGTGGGGACACTAACTTGCCACTGTCCATCAGCGCCGATGGCAACACCAAGCACCAGGCCGTCATCACGGCGATGGACGCTGCCGGCAAGCTCGGCTTCAGCCATTTGCGCATGACCACCGTCGAGGCGGCGAGCCAACCCTGATGGCCATGACTGATCGTTTGCTCAAGGCCTGGTACGAAGGCCATCCTGCACTTGCGTTATTGCAGCCGCTGGAATCCCTCTATCGCCGGGTGGTGCAGCGCAAGCGCGCACGGTTCCTGGCGGGCGAGGGCGAGATCTATCAGTCGCCGGTGCCGGTCGTGGTGGTAGGCAATATCACGGTGGGCGGCACCGGCAAGACGCCCATGATTCTCTGGCTGATCGACCATTGCCAGCGCAGTGGTTTGCGCGTCGGTGTGGTCAGCCGCGGTTATGGCGCCAAGCCGCCACAGTTTCCATGGCGCGTAGAGGCCGATCAAACCGCTGCGGTGGCGGGGGACGAACCCTTGCTGATCGTGCAGCGCAGCGGCGTGCCGCTGATGATCGACCCCGACCGCAGCCGCGCCGTGAAGGCGCTGTTGGCCAGCGAAACCCTCGACCTGATCCTCTCCGACGACGGCCTGCAACATTACCGCCTGGCCCGTGATCTGGAACTGGTGTTGATTGACGCCGCCCGCGGGCTGGGTAACCGTCGCTGCCTGCCGGCGGGGCCGTTGCGTGAGCCGGTCGAGCGTTTGCAGAGCGTCGATGCGCTGCTTTACAACGGCGCAGGTTCTGACCGTGACGACGGCTTTGCCTTCCGTCTGTTGCCTGCCGCGCTGGTCAACCTGCATTCCGGCGAGCGTAAACCCGTCGAACACTTCGCGGTGGGGCAGCAGGTACATGCGGTGGCCGGCATCGGCAACCCGCAACGTTTCTTCAACACCCTTGAAACGCTACACTGGCGCCCAATACCCCATGCTTTTGCCGACCACGCGCCGTACAGCGCCGAGGTCTTGAATTTCACACCGGCACTGCCGTTGGTCATGACTGAAAAGGACGCGGTGAAGTGCCGCGCCTTTGCCAGGCCCGACTGGTGGTACCTTGCGGTGGACGCGGCACCGTCACCGGCGTTTATCGCCTGGTTCGACACGCAGTTGATGCGCTTGCTGCCCGCTCGCCTTTTGCCTTAAAACGCTGCTCTCCAGGACATACTCATGGACACCAAACTGCTCGATATCCTCGCTTGCCCGATCTGCAAGGGGCCGCTCAAGCTCAGCGCCGACAAAACCGAGCTGATCAGCAAGGGCGCCGGCCTGGCGTACCCGATTCGTGATGGCATTCCGGTAATGCTCGAAAGCGAAGCCCGCACCCTGACCACCGACGAGCGCCTGGATAAATGACCACCGCCTTCACCGTTGTCATCCCGTCCCGCTACGCCTCCACCCGCCTGCCCGGCAAGCCGCTGCAACTGATCGGCAACAAGCCGATGATCCAGCTGGTGTGGGAACAGGCCTGCAAAAGCAGCGCCGAAAGGGTAGTGGTGGCCACCGACGATCCGCGCATCATCGAGGCCTGCAAAGGCTTTGGTGCCGAAGCGGTGCTGACCCGTGAAGACCACAACTCCGGTACCGACCGCCTGGCCGAAGTGGCCACAAAGCTGGGCCTGGCGGCGGACGCCATCGTGGTCAATGTGCAAGGTGACGAGCCGTTGATTCCGCCCAGCGTGATCGATCAGGTGGCGGCCAACCTGGCAGCCCATGGCGAAGCGCGCATGGCGACCCTGGCCGAGCCGATTGAAGACATCGAGACCCTGTTCAACCCCAACGTGGTGAAAGTGGTCAGCGACATCAATGGCCTGGCGCTGACCTTCAGCCGCTCCACCTTGCCGTGGGCGCGGGATGCGTTCGCCAAACAGCCTGACGTGCTGCCGGCTGGCGTGCCGTACCGTCGCCACATCGGCATCTACGCCTACCGCGCCGGTTTCCTGCACGACTTCGTGAGCTGGGGCCCGTGCTGGCTGGAAAATACCGAATCCCTGGAACAACTGCGTGCCCTGTGGCACGGCGTGCGCATTCATGTGGGCGATGCCCTGGAAGCGCCGCCGGCGGGCGTCGACACCCCTGAAGACCTCGAGCGCGTCCGTCGCCTTCTGGGGGCCTGATGCAGGTTCTGTTCGTCTGCCTGGGCAACATCTGCCGTTCGCCCACGGCCGAAGGCGTTCTGCGCCACAAATTGCGCGAAGCCGGCCTGGCCGATCAGGTTGAAGTGGCCTCTGCCGGTACCGGTGATTGGCACGTCGGCAACCCACCGGACAAGCGCAGCCAGCGTGCAGCGCTGCAACGCGGCTACGACCTGTCGGCCCAGCGTGCACAACAGGTGTCGCGTGCCGACTTTTCCCGCTACGACCTGATCCTCGCCATGGACCAGAGCAACCTGCGCAACCTCAAGGCCATGCAGCCGGCTCAGGGCAAGGCGGACCTGGACCTGTTCCTGCGCCGCTACGACTCGGTGGTGGATGAAGTGCCGGACCCGTACTACGAAGGTGACCAGGGCTTTGAAACTGTCCTCGACCTGATCGAGCGCGCCTGTGACCTGTTGGTGATTGAATTGAAGGGCCGGTTATGACTTTGCAGGTACGGGCACAGGTTTCGCTCAAGCCGTTCAACAGCTTTGGTATCGACGTGCGTGCCCGGCTGTTTGCCGAGGCCCACAATGACGCCGACGTGCGTGAGGCCCTGGCCTGTGCCGCCGAGCAACAACTGCCGTTGCTGGTGATTGGCGGTGGCAGCAACTTGCTGTTGACCCAGGATATTGACGCACTGGTGCTGCGCATGGCCAGCCAGGGCATCCGGGTGTTGCACGACGATGGCGTGCAGGTCGTGGTTGAGGCCGAAGCGGGCGAAGCCTGGCATCCGTTTGTGCTGTGGACCCTGGCCAAGGGCTTTTCCGGCCTGGAAAACCTCAGCCTGATTCCCGGAACGGTCGGCGCCGCACCGATGCAGAACATCGGCGCCTACGGTGTAGAGATCAAGGATGTATTCAGCGGCCTGACCGCCCTTGATCGCCAGACCGGCGAACTACGGGATTTCAGCCTGGCCGAGTGCAACTTTGCCTACCGCGACAGCCTGTTCAAGCACGAAGTGGGGCGCTGGCTGATCCTGCGGGTGCGTTTTGCCCTGAGCCGCGCCGTGCATCTGAAACTTGAATACGGGCCGGTGCGACAGCGCCTGACCGAGCAAGGCATCGCGCAGGCCACGCCCAGCGATGTCAGCCGCGCGATTTGCAGCATTCGTAGCGAGAAACTGCCCGACCCGGCGGTGCTCGGCAATGCGGGGAGTTTCTTCAAGAACCCGCTGGTGTCCCAGGCACTGGCTGCCGAGTTGCAGCGTCAATACCCGGACCTGGTGGCTTACCCCCAGGCCGACGGGCAGATGAAACTGGCCGCCGGCTGGCTGATCGACAAGGCCGGCTGGAAAGGCTTTCGCGATGGCGATGCCGGCGTGCATCGCTTGCAGGCACTGGTATTGGTGAACTACGGCGCGGCCAGCGGCCAGGACATTGCCGGGCTCGCGCTGCGTATCCAGCAGGACATCGAAAAGCGCTTCAAGGTGGTGCTGGAAATGGAGCCGAATCGCTATTGAACTAAGCTTGTTTTTTGACGCACCAAGCCCTGCATTGCAGGGCTTTTTTATTGCCGGTGAGTTAACTTAGCTGACTACCGATATTTTTGATCAACCCATAGATGCTGTTTATCAAAATCAGTTGCAAGGTTGGCGGGAGGCGAAAGCCTGATGGACAGTGTTGATCTGAATGTATTACGCAGCGTGCTGGAATGGCGTCTCGCCGGGCAGCGAGTGGTGCTGTACAGCGTGGTCCAGACCTGGGGCAGCGCCCCGCGTCCGCCGGGGGCGATGCTGGCCTTGCGCGGCGACGGGGTGGTGATTGGCTCGGTGTCCGGCGGCTGCATCGAGGACGACTTGATCGCCCGGTTGCAGGACGGTCGGCTGCCTGACGACGGGCCGCCGGTGCAGCTTGTCACCTACGGTGTCACCCGGGACGAAGCGGCGCGTTTTGGCCTGCCGTGTGGCGGCACCCTGCGTCTCACCGAAGAGCGGGTGAGTGATCCGGGTTGGGTAGCTGAACTGCTGGCGCGCTGTGAGGCCCACGAGATTGTCGCCCGTGAGTTGGACCTGGCCACCGGCGAGGTGGTGTTGAGCGGTGCGAGCAAGACCGATGTGGTCAGCTTCAACGGCGAGCGTTTGCGCGCGATCTACGGTCCGCGCTGGCGCCTGCTGCTGATCGGCGCGGGCCAGCTGTCACGTTATGTGGCGGAAATGGCTCGGTTGCTGGATTTCGAAGTGCTGATCTGCGACCCGCGCCAGGAGTTTGTTTATGGCTGGGAGGAGCAGCACGGGCGCTTTGTGCCGGGTATGCCGGATGAAGCGGTGTTGAATATCCAGACCGATGAACGCACTGCCATTGTCGCGCTCACCCATGACCCGCGCCTGGATGACATGGCGTTGCTGACGGCCCTCAATTCCCGGGCGTTCTACATAGGCGCGCTGGGTTCGCGGGTCAACAGCCAGAAGCGCCGGGAAAACCTCGCGGCACTGGGGCTCAGTGCGGACGCCATTGCGCGGCTGCATGGGCCGATTGGTCTGCATATCGGCAGCCATACGCCGGCGGAAATCGCCTTGTCGTTGATGGCGGAAATCGTCGCCATCAAGAACGGGATCGATCTGCTGCAGAAAAAGCCGTTGCAGGCAGCGGTCAGTTGACGGGCATCGCCGTAATCATCCTGGCAGCGGGGCAGGGCAGTCGTTTTCGGGCCGAGGCGGGTGCCGATCAGGACAAGTTGCTGGCGCCCTGCGTGGGCCGGGATGGCATCACGCGGCCGGTGATCGAGCAGGTATTGGTGAATCTGCCGCCTGTGGCTACGAGACGTTGGCTGGTGACGTCACCGGATCGCACCGAAGTGATTCGGTTGGCTAAGGTGCACGGTTGCGAAGTATTGCTTTTGCGCTCGCCGGGCATGGGTGACAGCATCGCCGCAGCGGTGGCGGCCAGTGGGCCGTCGGCTGGTTGGCTGGTGGTGTTGGGGGATATGCCGTTTATCCTGCCGGCAAGTATCGAGCAAGTGATGGCAGGCCTGGAGGAAGACGGTATCAGCGCCCCGGTGCATGCAGGTCAGTACGGGCACCCCGTGGGGTTTGGCCGTTCATTCGGCCCGGCCTTGATCGCGCTGACCGGAGACCGCGGGGCAAAACCGTTATTTGCCAAGGCTTCGGTGCAGGAAGTCGTAGTCGATGATCCCGGTGTGTTGTGGGACGTCGATGTGCCAGGGTTGTTGGACTACCGCTAACTGATGTAGCGGGCATAAAAAAGCCCCGCCTGATCACTCAGGCGGGGCTTTTTAGTGGCCGATGGAATCAGACGAGGGGTTTAGGCTCGTGCTCTTCTTCCAGCGCCTTAGGGTGGTGCTCTACCACTTCTTCAACGGAACGTACGTTCTCGTCGATGGCAGGGGCAGTGTGCTCAACCACGGCTTCGGTGACCGGAGCAGGGGTTGCTTGGGCAACTTCAGCGACGGCTGGAGCAGCTTCGGCAGCGGCCTTGGCAGCAGCGGCGGCCGCTTCAGCTTCCTTGCGACGACGACGCACTTCGCGTGGGTCGTTCGGCGCACGGCCATTTTCGGTCAGGGCGCTGGCCGGAGCGGCTTCAACCACCGGGGCTGCCACTTCGGCAACCACTGGCGCTTCAACCACTGGCGCAGGCTCGGCAACAACGGCAACAGGTTCAGCAGCGACCACCACTTCAGCGACTGGCACTGGAGCTTCTTCGACCACTGGCGCAGGCGCTGGAGCTTCAACCGCTTCAACCACCGGGGCAGGTTCGGCAGACCACTGGAAGGCGGTCTGTTCTTCGCGAACTTCACGCACTTCAGGGGTTGGCTCGGCAACCGGTGCTTCAACGGCGGCTTCAACCACGGGCTGTTGTTCAACAACAGCGGCAGGCTCGGCAACCACTTCAGCTTCAGGCTGAGGCTCGCGAACTTCGCGAACTTCGCGAACTTCACGAACGTGACGAGCCGGCGCTACTTCCACTTCCGGAACAACCGGGGCTTCGACCGGGGTCGTTGCTTCAACCACTGGCGCTTCGACGGCTGGCGTCTCTACAACAGTGTTTTCCTGGATGGCAGCGGTGGCTGCTTCAGCTTGCTCGTTGGCCTGGGCTTCAGCAGGTGCGCTGATGACCGAGCTGGCGACAGCAGCGGTAACGGCCAGGCCGGCAGCCAGTTCGGCGCCAGTCGGTTCGCCGGTAGCGGCTGCGTTGGCTTCGCCGGTCTCTTCCGAGCCTTCGATTTCGTTGCCGTTGGCATCACGTTGACGCTCACGACGGTTGCTGCGACGACGCTGGCCACGGGAGCGGCGGCGTGGACGATCGCCTTCGGCGTTGTCCTGGCCGTCTTCCTGTTGCTGGTCTTCGTTGGACAGCAGCTCTTCTTCTTCACCGGCTGGAGCCGCTTGCTCGGCACGTGGTTGACGCTCTTCACGAGGAGGGCGTGGCGCACGTTCTTCACGCGGCTGACGAGCTGGACGCTCTTCAGCAGTGGCAGCGGTGGCAGCAGCAGCGGCTACGGCTGGAGCGGCATCCAACGGCTCGCGCAATTCACGCACGCGTTCTTCACGCTCGCCACGTGGCTTGCGGTCTTCACGTGGAGCGCGTGGAGCACGCGGTGCACGTTCTTCGCGTGGTGCACGCTCTTCACGGGCTACGGTTGGTGTTTCTTCACGGGCTTCGCGCGGTTGGCGCTCTTCACGTGGGGCGCGTTCTTCGCGGGGTGCACGTTCTTCACGAGGCTTGCGCTCTTCGTCACGGCGACCGTTGCGATTGCGGCTCTGCTGGCGACCGTTGCGACGCTCTTCATTGCGTGCAGGGCGTTCAGTCACAGGCTTCTCGACCACAACTGGAGCCACTGGCTCTTCCTTGGTGGCGAACAGGCTGACCAGCGACTTCACCAGGCCCTTGAACAGGCTTGGCTCAGGCAGGGCAGCTGGTGCGGCAACCGGCGCAGCTGCCTCGACCGGAACCGGTGCGTTGGCACGGGCTGGCGCGGTCTTGACGGCGGCTTCCTGGCGAACCAGGGTGCGGGTCGCAGCGGCTGGCTGGACTTCTTCCACTTCGGCAGCGGCAGCAGCGATTTCGTAGCTGGACTGGTTGACGTGGGCTTCCGGGCTGTCATCACGCAGGCGCTGCACTTCGAAGTGCGGTGTCTCGAGGTGATCGTTCGGCAGGATGACGATGCGGGCACGGGTGCGCAGTTCGATCTTGGTGATCGAGTTGCGTTTTTCGTTGAGCAGGAACGCAGCGACCGGGATCGGCACCTGGGCGCGCACTTCGGCAGTGCGGTCTTTCAGGGCTTCTTCTTCGATCAGGCGCAGGATCGCCAGCGACAGCGATTCAACGTCACGGATGATGCCGGTGCCGTTGCAACGCGGGCAGACGATGCCGCTGCTTTCACCCAGGGATGGACGCAGGCGCTGACGGGACATTTCCAGCAGGCCGAAGCGCGAAATGCGGCCGACCTGTACGCGGGCACGGTCAGCTTCCAGGCATTCGCGGACTTTCTCTTCCACGGCGCGCTGGTTCTTGGCTGGGGTCATGTCGATGAAGTCGATCACGATCAGGCCGCCGATGTCACGCAGGCGCAGCTGGCGGGCGATTTCTTCAGCCGCTTCCAGGTTGGTCTGCAGGGCGGTTTCTTCGATGTCGCTACCCTTGGTGGCACGCGCCGAGTTGATATCGATGGACACCAGGGCTTCGGTCGGGTCGATCACGATGGAGCCGCCGGAAGGCAGTTCGACGACGCGCTGGAAAGCGGTTTCGATCTGGCTTTCGATCTGGAAACGGTTGAACAGCGGAACGCTGTCTTCGTACAGCTTGATCTTGCTGGCGTACTGCGGCATCACCTGGCGGATGAAGGTCAGGGCTTCGTCCTGGGCTTCGACGCTGTCGATCAGCACTTCGCCGATGTCCTGGCGCAGGTAATCGCGGATGGCGCGGATGATCACGTTGCTTTCCTGGTAGATCAGGAATGGCGCGGAACGATCCAGGGACGCTTCCTTGATAGCGGTCCACAGCTGCAGCAGGTAGTCGAGGTCCCACTGCATTTCTTCGCTGCTGCGGCCCAGGCCGGCAGTGCGCACGATCAGGCCCATGTCGGCCGGAGCGATCAAGCCGTTCAGCGCTTCACGCAGTTCGTTGCGCTCTTCGCCTTCGATGCGACGGGAGATACCGCCGGCACGCGGGTTGTTCGGCATCAGGACCAGATAACGGCCCGCCAGGCTGATGAAGGTGGTCAGGGCGGCGCCCTTGTTGCCACGTTCTTCTTTTTCTACCTGAACGATGACTTCCTGGCCTTCGCTCAGGACGTCCTTGATGTTCACGCGGCCTTCAGGGGATTTCTTGAAGTATTCGCGGGAGATTTCTTTGAGGGGCAGGAAACCATGGCGCTCGGAGCCGAAATCGACAAAGGCAGCCTCAAGGCTTGGTTCGATGCGAGTAATCCGGCCTTTATAGATGTTGGCCTTCTTTTGCTCGCGTGCACCGGACTCGATGTCCAGGTCGTAGAGGCGTTGGCCGTCTACCAGTGCAACACGCAACTCTTCGGGTTGAGTTGCGTTAATCAGCATTCTTTTCATGTTGTACCGTCGGTTTCCGGGCTGCCGGAAACGGCGTTCGGCACACACGACTTCTCACGGTCGGTGTCAGGTGCGTCAAGAGTGGTTGGCCACTCCAGTGTCCAGCAATACCCGCCAAAATGGGCGGTATCGCGACGTACGCTTCCTGCTTGCTGTGGTGACTTAAGCACTCAGTCAGGAGGAGGAATCAACCGGCGACTGTGGACGAGATGAAGCGTCTAAATATAAGCCTAGTGCTACACAGTCCGACGGTTGTGCATCTCCACCCTACACGTATCCCTGATAATTCGGGTGCTGCCGCGCGCAGAATCCGCAGCGGGTTGGCATTTACCGTGTTCTCCAATGGGGAGTCCACGCTCATGGCTAAACAAGACCGGGTGTGGGCGATTGTGCTCTCACTCAGCTCGTAACAGGCGTTGTTTCCGAAGCATTCGCCGTGGTCTGGCTCCAGACTGACTGCACTTTGTGAACTGGCCGTAAATATCGGCGCAAAAGGCGAGTAATCACTCTGCTTTTTGCACTCGCTTCAGGCCTCATGTCACCTGCGCTTGTTACAATCTCGAGCCTTCCAGGGTGGCGAAAGCCCCGTAGGACGGCCTCGCGTCCTGATGAATTGCGATGGTCAGGGCCGGCAGTTTGCCGCTAGTCCTCTGTCCAGGCCGCTTTTGGCGGCGTTCGCGACTATAGCAGCAATGATTAAGTGCTTCAATTCCATAAAAAATTGTTATCATCGCCGCCATGACGACTACCGCCCCCCAGACCCCCAGCGTCCAGCTGCTCGAGGTCTCGCCGGAATATGCCGGCCAACGCATCGACAACTTTCTTCTTGCCAGGCTCAAAGGCGTGCCCAAGACCTTGATTTACCGCATTTTGCGTAAAGGCGAAGTGCGCGTGAACAAAGGCCGGATCAAGCCCGAGTACAAGCTGCAGGCGGGCGACATCGTCCGCGTGCCGCCGGTGCGGGTGCCTGAGCGGGACGAACCGGTCCCACTGGCCCAGGGCTTGTTGCAGCGCCTTGAAGCGTCGATTGTCTTCGAAGACAAGGCACTGATCGTGATCAACAAGCCGTGTGGCATCGCGGTTCACGGTGGCAGTGGCCTCAACTACGGGGTGATCGAAGCCTTTCGTCAGTTGCGCCCGGATGCCAAGGAGCTGGAGCTGGTCCACCGTCTGGACCGTGACACCTCCGGCCTGTTGATGATCGCCAAGAAACGCAGCATGTTGCGCCACCTGCATGCCGCCCTGCGCGGTGATGGCGTGGACAAGCGCTACATGGCGCTGGTGCGTGGCAACTGGGCCACTTCGATCAAGAGCGTGCGCGCGCCGTTGCAGAAGAGCAACCTGCGTTCCGGCGAGCGCATGGTCGAGGTGGACGAGGAGGGCAAGGAGGCGCTGACCCTGTTCAAGGTGCTGCGCCGCTTTGGTGACTTTGCCACCATGGTCGAGGCCAAGCCGGTCACTGGCCGTACCCACCAGATTCGTGTGCACACCCTGCATGCGGGGCACTGCATTGCCGGCGATACCAAATACGGCGATGAAGATTTCTCCAAGGAAATCCGCGACCTGGGTGGCAAACGCCTGTTCCTGCACGCCTACATGCTGACCGTGCCGCTGCCCGATGGTGGCGAATTGAAGCTGCAAGCGCCTGTCGATGAAATGTGGGCCAAGACCGTGGAGCGCCTGAGTGTCGCACCCTGACTACAAGCTGTTGATCTTTGACTGGGATGGCACGCTGTGTAATTCCATTGGTCGGATTGTCGAGTCGATGCACGCTGCGTCGACCCGTTCCGGTTATGCATTGTGCGACGACCTGGCGGTCAAGGGCATTATTGGCCTGGGCCTGCCGGAAGCGATCCGCACCCTGTACCCGGAGATTGGTGATGACGAGCTGATAGCGTTTCGTCAGCACTACGCCGATCACTACATGGCGCTCGATGCCCAGCCTTCGCCGCTGTTTGAAGGCGTGGCGCAGGCCATGGAAGCATTTCGCGCCGACGGTTATCACCTTGCGGTCGCGACCGGCAAGGCCCGTCGCGGCCTGGACCGGGTGCTCAAGGCCCATGGCTGGGAAGATTATTTCGACGCCACCCGTGCGGCGGATGAAACCGCCAGCAAGCCCCACCCTCTGATGCTCGAGCAGATCCTCGCTCAATGTGGCGTGTCGCCTCGGCAGGCGTTGATGGTGGGTGATGCGTCGTTCGACCTGATGATGGCGCGTAATGCTGGCATGGACTCCGTGGCGGTCAGCTACGGCGCCCAATCTGCCCAGGCGTTGCAGGCCTACGAGCCGCGCCTGACAATTGACCGTTTTTCTGAATTGCAGGCCTGGCTCAGCCGGGCCCATTAAGTCTTTGCTGGGGTGGATGGCATGACCGATGAGTGGAAAGCGCCTGAGAAGGCCAATGCCGATAACAATGGCGATGACAGAAGCTGGAAGTTGCTGGAGAAGACCCTGCTGGCCAGTGTCCAGGAGCAGCGTCGCTCCCGGCGTTGGGGGATCTTTTTCAAGCTTCTGACCTTTATTTATCTGTTGGGCATGCTGGTGCTGTTCAGTCCGCTGATGGACATGGAGAAGAGCGCCACCCGAAGCGGTAATTACACGGCGTTGATCGAAGTGCGCGGAGTGATTGCCGACAAGGAGTCTGCCAGTGCAGACAACATCGTCAGCAGCCTGCGGGCGGCCTTCGAGGACTCCAAGGTCAAGGCTGTGATCCTGCGCATCAACAGCCCGGGCGGCAGTCCGGTGCAATCGGGTTACGTGTACGACGAGATTCGTCGCCTGCGCGCCTTGCACCCGGACATCAAGCTGTATGCAGTGATTTCCGACCTGGGTGCTTCGGGTGCCTATTACATCGCCAGTGCCGCCGACCAGATCTACGCCGACAAGGCCAGCCTGGTGGGTTCGATTGGTGTGACGGCGGCCGGTTATGGCTTTGTCGGCACCATGGAGAAGCTCGGGGTTGAGCGTCGTACCTACACGTCAGGTGAGCACAAGTCGTTCCTGGACCCGTTCCAGCCGCAAAAGGCGGATGAAACCCAGTTCTGGCAGGGTGTGCTGGATACCACTCATCGGCAGTTCATTGCCAGTGTGAAGCAGGGGCGCGGTGACCGGCTCAAGGATAAGGAGCATCCGGAGCTGTTCTCCGGTCTGGTCTGGTCTGGCGAGCAAGCGCTGCCATTGGGCTTGATCGATGGCCTGGGCAGTGCCAGTTCGGTGGCGCGGGACGTGATTGGCGAGAAAGAACTGGTGGACTTCACTGTTCAGGAGTCGCCGTTTGACCGTTTCTCCAAGAAGCTGGGTGCCAGCGTGGCTGAGAAGCTGGCGCTATACATGGGCTTCCAGGGTCCGACCCTGCGCTGAGAGCTTGAGCGCGACATGGCTCGAAATGTGGGAGCTGGCTTGCCTGCGATAGCATCACCTCGGTGCAACTGATGTACCGAGGTGTCTGCATCGCAGGCAAGCCAGCTCCCACATTTGTTTGTGATGTTCTCAGGGAATCTGTACGCCTTCGGCCAGTAGCATGTCCACCAGTCGGATCAGCGGCAGTCCGACCAGGCTGGTGGCGTCTGGACCTTCGGTGCTTTGAAACAGGCTCACCCCCAGGCCTTCGGCCTTGAAGCTGCCAGCGCAGTCGTAGGGCTGCTCGATGCGCAGGTAGCGTTCGATGCGTGCGGCGTCCAGCGTGCGCATGTGTACGGTGAAGGGGATGCAGTCGACCTGGCAATGGCCGGTGGCGCTGTTCAGTACAGCCAGGCCGGTCAGGAAGCTGACGCGCTTGCCACTGGCCGCCAGCAGTTGCTCACGGGCCTTCTCGAAAGTGTGGGGCTTGCCGATGATCTGGCCGTCGAGCGCGGCGACCTGGTCCGAGCCGATGATCAGGTGGCCCGGATGGCTGTCAGCCAGGGCGCGGGCCTTTTCCTCGGCCAGGCGCTTGACCAGCTCCACGGCGGACTCGTCCGGACGGTGGCTTTCGTCGATATCCGGCGAGCTGCAGATGAACGGCAGGTGCAGGCGGTTCAACAATTCCCGGCGATAAACCGAGCTGGAAGCGAGTAATAAAGGCAGCATGGGCGTCTCCTCAAGGCAGTCGCGGATTCTAGCGGGGAGGCCCGGTGACGGACAGGGCTGAATTTCCTTTGACATGGCCGGGTGCATCCCTATAATGCTGCGCCTATGTTGAATGACCCGATTCCACCTCACGTTGACCCGCGCAAATTGGCTGATCGTGGCACCACCCTTCAAGGTGAGCTGCTCCTGGCCGATTTGGAGAGACTCTGCGACCCGCTTTCCGACACTGTCGGTACGGTGCAGGCTAAATTCGTTTTTGAACGAGATGAACGTAAGTCTGTGGTAATCCACAGCTTTATCGACACCGAAGTCAAAATGGTTTGCCAGCGTTGTCTTGAGCTGGTCACCCTGCCGATCCACAGCGAATGCAGTTATGCTGTGGTGAAAGAGGGTGCGAATACCCAGTCGTTGCCGAAAGGTTATGACGTGCTGGAACTGGGCGAAGATCCTTTGGATCTGCAGTCACTGATCGAGGAGGAGCTTTTGCTCGCCTTGCCCATTGTGCCTGCTCATCATCCGGAAGAATGCCAGCAGCCGGCGGGTCTCGATGAGCCCGAACCGAGCGAGGACGAGGTAACGCGGTCCAACCCGTTCAGTGTATTGGCGCAGTTAAAGCGTGACCCAAACGTTTAGGAGTTAATCAATTATGGCTGTTCAGCAGAACAAAAAATCCCGCTCTGCCCGTGACATGCGTCGTTCGCACGACGCCCTGACGGCAAGCACTCTGTCTGTAGAAAAAACCACCGGTGAAGTTCACCTGCGTCACCACGTATCGCCAGAAGGCGTATACCGTGGCCGTAAAGTGATCGACAAGGGCGCTGACGAGTAATCACTTGTCTGCTCAAGTCATCGCGATTGACGCAATGGGCGGGGACTTCGGTCCCCGCAGCATTGTTCAGGCCTGCATTGCTTGCCTGTCTGCCACGCCCTCGCTGCACCTGACCCTCGTCGGTCAACCCTCCTTACTTGAAGAACTGATTGCCAGCCATCCGGCGGTGGATCGCGCGCGCCTGACTATTACACCGGCCAGCGAAACCATCACCATGGATGAAAAGCCTGCGCAGGCCTTGCGCGGCAAGCCTGATTCTTCGATGCGGGTGGCGCTTGAGCTGGTACGCGACGGCAAGGCCCAGGCCTGTGTCAGTGCCGGCAATACCGGGGCGTTGATGGCGTTGTCCCGGCATGTGCTGAAAACCCTGCCGGGCATTGACCGGCCGGCGATGGTTGCGGCTATTCCGACCCAGCAGGGCTATTGCCAGTTGCTGGACCTGGGGGCGAACGTCGATTGCAGTGCCGAGCATCTGCTGCACTTTGCCCTGATGGGCTCGGTGGCGGCCGAAGCGCTGGGCGTGGCCCGGCCTCGGGTGGCGCTGCTGAATATCGGCACCGAAGACATCAAGGGCAACCAGCAGGTCAAGCTGGCGGCGACGCTGTTGCAAAGCGCGCGAGGCCTGAACTACATCGGCTTTGTCGAGGGTGACGGTCTGTACCGCGGCGAAGCCGACGTGGTGGTGTGCGACGGTTTTGTCGGCAATATCCTGCTCAAGTCCAGCGAGGGCCTGGCGACGATGATTGCTGCGCGCATCGAGGCCTTGTTCAAGCGCAACCTGGCGTCACGCCTGGTGGGCGCCCTGGCGCTGCCCTTGATGCGGCGCTTGCAGGCTGACCTGGCTCCGGCGCGGCACAATGGTGCGAGTTTCCTCGGGTTGCAGGGCATCGTGGTGAAAAGTCATGGTTCGGCGGGGGTGCAGGGTTTTCAAAGTGCCATCCAGCGCGCCTTGATCGAGATCCAGGAAAACCTGCCGCAACGCTTGCACGGCCGCCTTGAGGATCTGTTGCCTTAGGCGAATCGGGCCGGAAATGCTTAAATGTGACCGGCCAGTTCAATTGACCATCCAATCTGTCAGTTTCTTGCGCTCCCACGTGTGGGGCGCCAATTTCCGACGACCAGATCATTAGGGGCTTGTTACATGTCTACATCCCTCGCATTCGTCTTTCCAGGGCAGGGTTCGCAGTCCCTCGGCATGTTGGCCGAGCTGGGCGCGGAACATCAGTTGGTCCTGGACACTTTCAAGGAAGCCTCCGATGCCTTGGGTTACGACCTGTGGGCACTGACCCAGCAAGGGCCGGAAGAGCTGCTCAATCAAACCGACAAGACCCAACCCGCCATCCTCACCGCCTCCATCGCCCTGTGGCGTCTGTGGCTGGCTGAAGGCGGCGCACGTCCGGCCTACGTTGCCGGTCATAGCCTGGGCGAATACAGCGCCCTGGTGGCCGCTGGCAGCCTGACCCTCGGTGAAGCGGTCAAGCTGGTGGAGCGTCGTGGCCAGTTGATGCAGGAAGCGGTTCCTGCCGGGCAGGGCGGCATGGCTGCCATTCTCGGCCTGGAAGATGCTGACGTGATTGCCGCCTGCGCCGAAGCGGCCCAGGGCGAAGTGGTCAGCGCCGTGAACTTCAACTCCCCTGGCCAGGTGGTGATCGCCGGCGCCAAGGCGGCGGTAGAGCGCGCCATCGAAGGCTGCAAGGCCCGTGGCGCCAAGCGTGCGTTGCCGTTGCCGGTCAGCGTGCCGTCCCACTGCGAACTGATGCGCCCGGCTGCCGAGCGTTTCGCCGAGTCGATCGCTGCGATCAACTGGCAGGCGCCGCAGATTCCGTTGGTGCAGAACGTCAGTGCCGCCGTGGCCTCTGACCTGGAAACCCTCAAGCGCGATCTGCTGGAACAGCTGTACAAGCCGGTTCGCTGGGTTGAGTCGGTGCAGACCCTGGCCGCCAACGGCGCCACCCAATTGGTAGAGTGCGGCCCGGGCAAAGTCCTCGCCGGCCTGAACAAGCGTTGCGCCGAAGGCGTGTCGACTTCCAACCTCAATACCCCGGATGCCTTCGCTGCCGCTCGCGCAGCCCTGGCCTGACGTTAATTTCCGAACCTAGGAGAAGCCTGCATGAGTCTGCAAGGTAAAGTTGCACTGGTCACCGGCGCAAGCCGTGGCATTGGCCAGGCGATCGCCCTGGAGCTGGGCCGTCTGGGCGCTGTGGTCATCGGTACCGCAACCTCCGCCGCCGGCGCTGAACGTATTGCCGCGACGCTGAAGGAAAACGGCGTCCAGGGCACCGGTCTTGAGCTTAACGTGACCAGCGATGAGTCCGTGGCGGCCGTATTGGCTGAAATCACGGCGCAATTCGGTGCACCGGCTATTCTGGTGAACAATGCCGGTATTACCCGCGATAACCTGATGATGCGTATGAAAGACGACGAGTGGCATGACGTCGTTGATACCAACCTGAACAGTCTGTTTCGCCTGTCCAAGGGTGTTTTGCGCGGCATGACCAAGGCTCGTTGGGGTCGAATTATCAATATTGGCTCTGTTGTGGGTGCCATGGGCAACGCAGGCCAAGTAAACTACGCAGCCGCCAAGGCCGGTCTGGAAGGTTTCAGCCGTGCATTGGCGCGTGAAGTAGGCTCGCGGTCGATTACGGTCAACTCGGTGGCCCCAGGGTTCATCGACACCGATATGACCCGCGAATTGCCTGAAGCGCAGCGTGAAGCGTTGCTGACGCAGATTCCGCTGGGCCGTCTGGGCCAGGCCCAAGAGATCGCGAATGTGGTCGCTTTCTTGGCATCCGACGGTGCGGCATACGTGACTGGGGCTACAATCCCGGTGAACGGCGGGATGTACATGAGTTAAATTGTGACGGATCGCTTCAAAAAAATGTCATACGAGCTGTCTAAAATCCGTTATAAAGCTGCAATCTATTTATAGGCAGATGGCCAATAGGGTACGAGGGTGAAGCTTTCAGTTGAAAAGCTGAAAAGTCTTTCTATACACTTACCCACTGGCCAGCTGCCTGAATTTGTCCATTAGGAGTGAAAACAAGGTATGAGCACCATCGAAGAGCGCGTCAAGAAAATCGTTGCCGAGCAACTGGGCGTTAAAGAAGAAGAAGTGACCAACAGCGCTTCCTTCGTTGAAGACCTGGGTGCCGACTCCCTTGACACCGTTGAGCTGGTGATGGCTCTGGAAGAGGAATTCGAGACCGAAATCCCGGACGAAGAAGCTGAAAAAATCACTACCGTTCAAGCTGCTATCGACTACGTTACTAGCCACCAGGCGTAATAGTTTGTAATCGTCGCTTGCTGTGATGGAAAAACCGCACTGCCCTATGGCGTGCGGTTTTTTCCTTTAAGCCTGATGCAAAGTGTCGTCATTAGAAAAAGGAGAGTGCTGTGTCGCGTAGACGCGTCGTAGTCACCGGTATGGGTATGTTGTCGCCACTGGGTACGGATGTGCCGAGCAGTTGGCAGGGCATTCTGGCTGGCCGCAGTGGTATTGGTCTGATCGAACACACGGACCTTTCTGCCTATTCCACCCGTTTTGGCGGCTCGGTAAAGGACTTCAATGTCGAGGAATATCTCTCGGTCAAAGAGTCCCGCAAACTCGACCTGTTCATTCAATACGGCCTGGCAGCCGGATTTCAGGCGGTGCGTAATGCCGGCCTGGAAGTCACCGACGCCAACCGTGAGCGCATCGGCGTGGCCATGGGTTCGGGTATTGGCGGTCTGACCAATATCGAAGAAACCAGCCGCACCCTGCATGAGTCCGGCCCTCGCAGAATTTCACCGTTCTTCGTGCCTGGCTCGATCATCAACATGATTTCCGGTTTCCTGTCCATCCACTTGGGTGCCCAGGGGCCTAACTACGCCATTTCCACGGCGTGCACCACGGGCACTCACTGCATCGGCATGGCGGCGCGCAATATCGCCTATGACGAGGCCGACGTGATGATCGCCGGCGGTGCCGAGATGGCTGCCTGCGGTTTGGGCATGGGCGGCTTCGGCGCGTCCCGTGCGTTGTCGACCCGCAATGACGAGCCGACCCGTGCCAGCCGTCCGTGGGACAAGGGCCGTGACGGTTTTGTTCTGGCCGACGGTGCCGGTGCGCTGGTACTCGAAGAGCTGGAGCACGCGAAGGCCCGTGGCGCCACCATCTACGCCGAGCTGATTGGTTTCGGCATGAGCGGTGATGCGTACCACATGACCTCGCCTCCGTCGGACGGCGCGGGTGCTGCACGCTGCATCACCAATGCGTTGCGTGATGCCAAGGTCAACGTTGACCAGGTGCAGTACATCAATGCCCATGGCACTTCGACCCCGACCGGCGACCTGGCGGAAGCCGAGGCCATCAAGTCGGTGTTCGGCGAGCATGCCTACAAGCTGGCGGTCAGTTCCACCAAGTCCATGACCGGGCACCTGTTGGGTGCGGCGGGCGCGGTCGAGGCAATCTTCAGCGTGCTGGCCATCAAGGATCAGGTCGCTCCGCCGACCATCAACCTCGATGAACCGGATGAGGGCTGCGACCTGAACTTCGTGCCTCACGAGCCGCAGAAGATGCCGATCGACGTGGTGCTGTCCAACTCGTTCGGTTTTGGTGGTACCAACGGTTCCCTGGTGTTCCGCCGGTTCGCCGAGTGATGGAGAGCTGGGTCGACGGTCAGCCGGCGGGCGCAGTGCCCCTGAAAGACCGTGGCCTGGCATACGGTGATGGGCTGTTCGAGACCATTGCCGTCAAGGCCGGGCAGCCCGTGCTGCTTGACCGCCACCTGCAGCGCCTTGAAGAAGGTTGCAGGCGGCTGGCGATTGTTGCGGATCAACCCCTGATCCGCAGCGAATTGCTGTCCTACGCCGCCGCCCTCGGTGACGGTGTACTCAAGTTGATCCTGACCCGTGGCGACAGCCAGCGCGGTTATGGCATCAGTGCTGGCGCTCCGGCGCGGCGCATTCTGCAAGGCAGTCCACCTGCCACTTATCCCCCGGAACATGCAGCGTCAGGCATCCGCCTGTTTGCGTGTACCACGCGTTTGTCCGAGCAACCGTTGCTCGCCGGCCTCAAGCATCTCAATCGACTGGAACAGGTGTTCGCCCGCGCCGAGTGGCAGGATGCCGAACACGCCGAAGGTTTGATGCTGGATATGTCCGGTCGAGTCATCGAAGGCGTCTTCAGCAACCTGTTTCTGGTGCGTAACGGCGTGTTGCTGACCGCTGATCTGAATCGCTGTGGCGTCGCCGGCGTCATGCGGGCCGAGCTGTTGGCCCAGGCGCAGGCGTTGGGCATCCCGACGAGCGTGGCCGATATCAGCCTTGAGCAGCTGCAACAGGCCGATGAAGTCTTGGTGTGCAACAGCGTATATGGCATTTGGCCGGTGCGCGGATGTGCTGCGATGAGCTGGCCGGTTGGGCCGCTCACCCGTAAACTGCAGGGCATTGTTCGCGCACTATTGGATATTTGATTTGAGACGTAAATTTGTATTGTTGCTGGAGATCGGTCTGGTCCTGGCGGGTTTGCTGCTGGGCGCTTCGGCCTGGAAGCTGAACTCGGCCCTTGAGCAGCCCCTGAATCTGACCCAGGAGCAATTGCTGGACGTACCGGCCGGCGCGACGCCCACCGGCACCTTCAATCGCCTGGAAAACGACGGCGTGCTCAAGGATGCGTTCTGGTTGCGTCTCTACTGGCGCTTCAACCTCGACGGCCAGCCGCTGCACAGCGGCGAATACCGCATGACCCCGGGCCTCACCGCCGAGGGCCTGATCGGCCTGTGGCAGCGTGGCGAAGTGGTGCAGTACAGCATTACGCTGGTGGAAGGCTGGAACTTCCGCCAGGTGCGCGCGGCCCTGGCCAAGCATGAAAAGATCGAGCAGACCCTGTCCGGCCTGAGTGACAGCGAGGTGATGGAAAAACTCGGCCACCCGGGCGTATTCCCTGAAGGGCGCTTCTTCCCGGACACCTACCGCTTCGTGCGCGGCATGAGCGACGTCGAACTGCTGAAAAAATCCTACAACCGTCTGGACGATGTCCTCGCCCAGGAGTGGAGCAAGCGCGCGGCCGATGCGCCGTACACCGACCCCTATCAAGCGCTGATCATGGCCTCGCTGGTGGAGAAAGAAACCGGCGTGCCGGAAGAGCGCGGCCAGATCGCCGGGGTATTCGTGCGGCGCATGCAGATCGGCATGCTGCTGCAAACCGACCCGACGGTGATCTACGGCCTCGGTGAGCGCTACACCGGCAAGCTGACCCGCGCACACCTCAAGGAAGCCACGCCCTACAACACCTACGTGATCGCCGGCCTGCCGCCGACGCCGATCGCCATGGTCGGGCGGGAGGCGATTCATGCTGCGCTGAACCCGGTGGCGGGCAGCAGCCTGTATTTCGTTGCCCGAGGCGATGGCAGCCATATTTTCTCGGATAACCTGGATGCGCATAACGCAGCAGTGCGTGAGTTCCAGATGAAGCGTCGCGCCGATTACCGTTCCAGCCCGGCGCCGGCGGTAAAGCCTGCGGACGCGCCGCTGGATACGCCCGCCGAGCCGGCTCCGGCACCCGATGACGCCGCGCCGCAAAGCCCGCAATGACTCTGACTAAGGACTGCCTGTGACTGGCTTGTTTATTACCCTGGAAGGCCCGGAAGGCGCCGGCAAGAGCACCAACCGTGAATACCTGGCCGAGCGCCTGCGCGCCGAAGGTATCGAGGTGCTGCTGACCCGTGAGCCTGGCGGCACGCCACTGGCCGAGCGTATCCGTGAAGTGCTGCTGACCCCGGGCGACGAACAGATGAACCCCGACACCGAGCTGTTGCTGGTGTTCGCCGCCCGCGCCCAGCACCTGGCCGAAGTCATTCGCCCGGCACTGGCCCGGGGCGCCGTGGTGATTTGTGACCGGTTTACCGATTCCACCTATGCCTATCAGGGCGGCGGTCGTGGCTTGTCCCTGGAGCGCATTGCGGCCTTGGAGACCTTCGTCCAGGGCGATTTGCGGCCCGACCTGACCCTGGTGTTCGATCTCCCGGTGGAAGTCGGCATGGCCCGTGCCACCGCCCGGGGTCGCCTCGATCGTTTCGAACTGGAAACCCGAGTCTTTTTTGAAGCTGTGCGCGGCGCGTTTCTCAAGCGCGCCGAAGCCGACCCCGCTCGTTACTACCTGTTGGACGCCGCACAACCGTTGACTCAGGTTCAGCAGTGCATTGACGCCCTGTTGCCGAAGCTTGTGGAGCGTGTCCGTGGCTGAAGCCTATCCATGGCAGGACAGCCTCTGGCAGCAACTGGCGGGCCGTGCCCAGCACGCCCACGCCTACCTGCTCCACGGCCCGGTGGGCATCGGCAAGCGCGCCCTGGCCGAGCGGCTGATGGCAAGCTTGTTGTGCCAGCGGCCCAACGGCCTGGAAGCCTGCGGCGAATGTAAATCCTGCATGCTGCTCAAGGCCGGCAGCCACCCGGACAACTATCTGCTGGAACCGGAAGAGGCCGACAAGGCGATCAAGGTCGACCAGGTGCGTGATCTGGTCAGCTTCGTGGTGCAGACCGCGCAGATGGGCGGGCGCAAGGTGGTGCTGATCGAACCGGTGGAGTCGATGAACATCAACGCCGCCAATGCCTTGCTCAAGAGCCTGGAAGAACCGTCCGGCGATACCGTGCTGCTGCTGGTCAGCCACCAGTCCAGCCGCCTGCTGCCGACCATTCGCAGCCGCTGCGTGCAGCAGGCATGCCCGTTGCCGAGCGAAGCCATGAGCCTGCAGTGGCTGGCCCAGGCGTTGCCGGACTGCGGCGAGGCGGAGCGCGTCGAGTTGCTGACCCTGGCGGCCGGTTCGCCTCTGGCGGCGGTCAAGCTCCAGGCCCAGGGCGTGCGTGAACAGCGTGCGCTGGTGGTGGACGGGGTGAAGAAACTGCTCAAGCAGGAAGTGTCGGCCACGCAACTGGCCGAAAGCGCCTGGAAAGACATTCCCTTGCTGCTGCTGTTCGACTGGTTTTGCGACTGGTCGAGCCTGATCCTGCGCTACCAGCTGACCCAGGACGAAAACGGCCTTGGGCTGCCGGACATGCGCAAAGTCGTGCAATACCTGGCGCAGAAGAGCGCCCAGGACAAGGTGCTGAACATCCAGGACTGGATCCTCGCCCAACGCCAGAAGGTCCTCGGCAAGGCCAACCTCAATCGCGTGCTGTTGCTTGAGGCCTTGCTGGTGCAGTGGGTCGGTTTGCTCGGCCGCCGTTAATTTCAGTGGCCGACGGGTGTATCGTTGGCCAGACACTTTCCGTGACTCAAGTTGTAGATCCCTATGCTCGTAGATTCCCATTGCCACCTTGATCGCCTCGACCTGGCCCAGCACGGCGGCTCCCTCGACGCCGCCCTTGAAGCTGCGCGCCAGCGCGGGGTAGGGCACTTCCTGTGCATCGGCGTCAGCGCGGAAAACGCCGCCGACGTCAAAGCCCTGGCCGATCGTTATGCCGACGTCGACTGCTCGGTGGGCATTCACCCGCTGGACCTCAAGCCCGGCGAAGCCCCGGCCCTCGACTGGCTGCTCGGCGAACTCAATCACCCGCGCGTGGTGGCCATCGGTGAGACCGGCCTGGATTACCACTACGAACCGGAAGCTGCCGAGTTGCAGCAGGCGTCGTTCCGTCTGCACCTGCAAGCCGCCCAGCAGACTGGCAAGCCGGTGATCGTCCACACCCGTGGCGCCCGTGCCGACACCCTGACCCTGCTGCGCGAAGCCGCGCTGCCCCAGGCTGGTGTGCTGCATTGCTTCACTGAAGACTGGGACATGGCCAAGGCCGCGCTGGACCTTGGTTTCTACATTTCCTTGTCGGGCATCGTGACCTTCCGCAACGCCGATGCCCTGCGCGATGTTGCACGCCAGGTCCCGGCAGACCGCCTGCTGGTGGAAACCGATTCGCCGTACCTGGCGCCAATTCCTCATCGCGGCAAACCCAACCTGCCGGAATATGTACGGGATGTGGCGGATTACCTGGCGATGCTGCGGGGCGAGTCCTACGAGCGCTTTGCCGAGCAGACCACCGAGAACTTCAAGCGCCTGTTCCCGCTGGCCCACGTCGGCCACTGAATCGCAGGCAAAAAAAACCCGGGTTCTGGGGGGTGAATCCGGGCTAAGACCATTAGGAGTAAAACAAGGGTACGCAGTCCGTCGGTACCCAGGTCGACGCGTCACTTGGGGGAGATGCCACGCCGACATTTCAAGTATTGATCAGTATCCGATTCAGTCCAGCCACATCTGATCGTTTTTTAAACAGATTTGGAATACGCCCGCTTCGGTTGAGTTCTCATTGGATGCGATGCACACGCGCCAATCACCTGTTTTATTTCTGACTCGAATCGGCACATTCGTTGGCGTGCTGTAAGTTAAGTGCAAAGGTTGTTCATATAGGCGTTGCCCAACGACCGTTCAGTCGGGATAATCCCGCGCACCGGGTAAAACGTTCCGACAAGCACGGCTTGGGGAGCGAACGCCCTTCCAATATCCATCTCTGCAGACCTTTTTCTTATGCACAAAGAACCCCGCAAGGTCCGTGAGTTTCGCCGCCGCGAGCAGGAAATTCTCGACACCGCACTCAAGCTGTTCCTCGACCAGGGTGAAGACAGCGTCACCGTCGAGATGATTGCGGATGCCGTGGGTATCGGCAAAGGCACCATCTACAAGCACTTCAAGTCCAAGGCCGAGATCTACCTGCGCCTGATGCTCGACTACGAGCGCGACCTGAACGAGCTGCTGCACTCGGCCGATGTCGACAAGGACAAGGAAGCGCTGTCCCGCGCCTACTTCGAGTTCCGCATGCGTGACCCGCAGCGCTACCGCTTGTTTGATCGCCTGGAAGAAAAAGTGGTGAAGGGCCATCAGGTGCCGGAAATGGTCGAGGAGCTGCACAAGATCCGTGCCTCGAACTTCGAACGCCTGACCCTGCTGATCAAGGGCCGTATCAGCGAAGGCAAGCTCGAAGACGTGCCACCGTATTTCCACTACTGCGCCGCCTGGGCGTTGGTGCACGGCGCCGTGGCGTTGTACCACTCGCCGTTCTGGAGCAATGTGCTGGAAGACCAGGAAGGTTTCTTCCAGTTCCTGATGGACATCGGCGTGCGCATGGGCAACAAGCGCAAGCACAGCACTGATTTGCCGAACGCCGAAACGCCGGCCACTTGAATCATTCGCCAGCGTGATGGCGATATGATTTCCTGCCCAGCGCAGTAACCCAGGAATATACTCAGGCAAGGACCTTGCTAAAACTTGATTTTTCAGTCAGGTTTTAGTGCGCCCGAATTATCCTCTGCCGGAGTGATCCATGATCGTTGATCGTCAAGGCAGGCGATTCCGCAATTTGCGGATCAGCCTGACCTCAGCCTGCAATTACGCCTGTACCTACTGCGTGCCCAACGGCAAGCGGCTGGTGGCTGCGCAGGACGAACTGTCGGCCGAGGCGATGGCGCGGGGTGTCGAGTACCTGATCGAGGCCGCCGGCATCGAGCGCCTGCGGATTACCGGCGGTGAACCGTTGGTCAGCCCCAAGCTGGAAGCCTTCATGGGCGCGGTGGGGCAGATGGGGCTCAGTGATATCAGCCTGACCACCAACGGCCAACTGCTGGCGCGCAAACTGCCGCTGCTGGTGGACGCCGGGATTCGCCGGATCAACGTGTCCCTCGACACCCTGGACGCCGACGCCTTCCGCAGCATCGCTCGCGGTGGCGACCTGGCCACCGTGCTCGATGGCATGGACCAGGCGAGCGCCGCCGGAATCAAGATCAAGGTCAACATGGTGCCGCTGCGCGGCCAGAACCTCGACCAGGTGATGCCGCTGCTCGACTACTGCCTGGAGCGTGGCTACGAGTTGCGCTTTATCGAATTGATGCGCATGGGCCACCTCGCCAACGATTCCAACGCGTTCCTGCAGCAATTCGTCAGCCTTCAGCAATTGCTCAGCCTGATCGGCGAACAGTACGAATACCTGCAAGCCAACGCCCCGGTGGACGCCACTGCCGTGCGCTACGAAGTGCCCGGCAAAGGTTTCTTCGGTGTCATCGCCAACGAAAGCGTGCCGTTCTGCCGGACCTGTTCGCGTTTGCGCCTGTCGTCCACCGGCTGGCTGCATGGCTGCCTGTCGTCGAGCAACCGCCACTACGTCGGCGACCTGCTGGACAAACCCCGCCACCAGGCCCTGCCGGCCTTGCAGCGCTTGTTGGTCAAGGCCTTGGGTGACAAGCAGGAAGTGGCCTTCTCCGGCGGCGCCACCATCATGAAGATCATCGGCGGCTAGTCTCGCAAGCTGGCGCAAAATCTGCATCTCGTGCCCATTCGCCGGTTTTCCGTCACCGGCCTTTGGAGAATTAGGATGCGTAGTCTGGTTTTGATGCTGGCGTCACTCGCGCTGGGTGGCTGCATGACCGTCAGTGATATGGCCGAAGGCACGCGCTATCAGATGAGCGATGCCGGGCTGCTGGACCACAGCGATACTCGCCGCGTCAATTCGGTCCGCATACAGCCGGACTCCTTCGTCTTCATCGCCCAGGGCGCCTTCACCCCGCCGGGCAGTGCTTATCCACGGCCTAACGTGGTGGCCGAGGAAGCCTTCAACGGCTTTGTCGAATATTTCCCGATGGTCCGCCGCGCCCGCAAGCCGGAAGGCCTCGAGCAGGCGATGTCGGAAGCCCGCGCGGCGGGTGCGCATTACCTGCTGTACTGCCGCTTCGCCCAGGCGGATGACCGTATCGGCAACGCCGATGAATGGTCTGACCAGGAGGCGGTGGATCGCCTGGGTATCGACACCGGCACCATTCAGGTCATGTTGATTGAGACCAGCACCCAGTATTTGATTGATACTGTGCGGATTCACAGCCGTGGCGGTTTACTGACGTTCCACGACAACAAGCCTGATGACCTGATCGGCAAGCCCCTGGCGCACTACGCGCGCAGCCTGTTGGGCATGAGCGATCAGTAAGACACAAGGAGAGCAGCATGACCGATTCGGCCAAGGCCAATGACCTGTTGGCGCAATTGCCCAAGGGCAAGGGGCCCGCACCGGTGCATCTGTGGAACCCGGCGTTTTGCGGCGATATCGACATGCGCATCGCCCGCGACGGCACCTGGTTCTACATGGGCACGCCGATTGGCCGCAAGCCGATGGTCAAGCTGTTCTCCACTATCATCCGCCGCGATGGCGATGATTATTTCCTGATCACCCCGGTGGAAAAGGTCGGGATCAAGGTCGATGACGCGCCCTTCGTCGCCGTGACCCTGGAAGTCGAAGGGCAGGGCGAAAGCCAGGTCCTGCGCTTTACCACCAACGTGGATGAGCAGGTCGAGGCCGGTACCGAGCATCCGCTGCGGGTGGTGATCGACCCGGACACCCAGGAACCCTCGCCATACCTGCGGGTGCGCACCAACCTCGAAGCCCTGGTTCACCGCAATGCGTTCTACCAGCTGGTGGAGCTGGCGGTGACCCGTCCGATCAACGGTAAGAACTGGCTTGGCGTCTGGAGCGGCGGGGTATTTTTCCCCATCGGCCTGGAGCCCTGAGGCTGATTTCTCGCTCTCCCTGAAATAATTCGCTTGCTGTAGCCGGGCGCTTTCGGTTATCAATTTGTACATGATTAGACATGTCCGATTTGATAAGAAAAAACGCGTCGTCGACGAGCTGATCCGCCGTATCGAGGGTGGAGTGATGGCTGACGGTGTCCTGCTGCCGGGCGAGCACCAACTGGCCGAAGAGTTTTCCGTCAGCCGCGGCACCCTGCGTGAAGCCCTGGCCGAACTCAAGCGCCGCAGCTACATCGCCACCCAAAGCGGTGTCGGCTCCATCGTCACCTTCGACGGCATGGTGCTCGACCAGCGCAGCGGCTGGGCCCAAGCCCTGGCCGACACCGGCGCGGTGGTGACCTCCGAAATCCTGCGCCTGGAAGCCGTCACCCGCCCGGACCTGCTCAGCCGTCACGGCAGCGACCAATTCATCGCCCTCGACCGCCGCCGTCGCGCTGCCGACGGCACGTTCGTGTCCCTGGAGCGCTCGCTGATGCCGGCCTCGGGTGGCCTCGAAAGCCTGCCGCAAGTCGGCTTGATCGATAATTCCCTGACCATCACCCTGGCGGCCTATGGCTATGTCGGCGCCACCGGCAACCAATGGATCGGTGCCGAGCCTCTGAACGAAGAAGACGCCCAGCTCCTGGGGCGCCCGGTGGGCACGGTGTTCCTCAAGGCCCTGCGCACCACCTACGACCGCCAGGACCGCTTCATGGAGTCCGTCGAAAGCTTGCTCGACCCTCTGCATTTCCGCTTGCACCTTCAATTTGGAACACCGACATGACCGCCACCACCCGCGCCCTCGGCGCCTTCTACGGCCTGGCCCTGGGCGATGCGTTGGGCATGCCCACCCAGTCCCTGAGCCGCGAGCAGGTCAAGGCGCGTTTCGGCGCGATCACCGGCCTGGAAGATGCCGACGCCGATCAGCCGATCGCGCCGAACATGCCCAAGGGCTCGATCACCGATGACACCGAACAGGCGATCCTCGTCGGCCAGTTGCTGGTGGACGGGCAGGGCAGGATTGAACCCACCGAACTCGCCCAACGTTTGATCGACTGGGAAGCGGTGATGCGCGCCAAGGGCTCCCAGGATTTGCTGGGCCCCTCGACCAAGCGTGCGATCGACATGATCCTGGCGGGCCATACCCCGGAAGAGTCCGGGCGCTACGGCACCACCAACGGCGCCGCCATGCGTATCACCCCGGTGGGCATCGCGGCGGACGTCAACGACCCGGCGCAGTTTATCCAGGCGGTGATCCAGGCGTGCCAGGTCACCCATAACACCAACCTGGGCATCTCCAGCGCGGCGGCGGTGGCGGCGGTGGTTTCCGCCGGGATCAACGGCGTCGATCTGGGCGAAGCGCTGAACATCGGCACGCAGATCGCCCAGCAGGCGGAAAACCACGGCCACTGGATTGCCGGCGGGCGCATCGCCACCCGCATCAGTTGGGCGCGCACCTTGAGCGTCGACAGCGGCGACAAGGCGCTGTTTACCGACCTGCTTTACGAATTGATCGGCACCTCCGTGGCGTCCCAGGAATCGGTGGTGGTGTCGTTTGCCCTCGCGCAGCAAGTCGCGGTGGGTGAAATGAACGCCATCGAAGCCCTGTGCATGGCCGCCAGCCTCGGCGGCGACACCGACACCATCGCCGCGATTCTCGGCGCGATGCTCGGTGCGTGCCTGGGGATGCAGTGCTGGCCTGAGGCGATGATCGAACAGGTCAAGCAGGTTAACCGCCTGGACCTGGAACCCTTGGTCCAAGGCCTGCTCGAGCTGCGCTGAGCACCGCAGATCGAAACATGTGGGAGCTGGCTTGCCTGCGATAGCGGTCGATCAGTTGGTGAATCATCGACTGACACCACGCTATCGCAGGCAAGCCAGCTCCCACATTGATCCAGTCGAGTCAGGAAGACCGAAACACAGATTCAACTTGCCAACCTGCCACAACCACAAAAAAACAGGCATCAGGAGCACCCCACCATGAGTACGTCCTCTTCCGGCCAAAGCGCCGGGCAATTGGAAACACGCGGCATCGAGCCGGTCCCGGAAGGCGAGTGCAACGGCCATCCGCTGCAACTGTTCTGGGTCTGGTTTGCGGCCAACATCAGCATCCTCGGCTTGCCCCTGGGCGCGACCCTCGTAGCGTTTCGCGGCCTGGCGATCTGGCAGGCAATCATCGTGGCGATCCTCGGCGCCGCCGGCTCGTTTGCGGTGGTGGGCATCATCTCCATCGCCGGCCGTCGTGGCCGTGCACCGAGCCTGACCCTGTCCCGGGCGATCTTTGGCGTACGCGGCAATATCGGCCCGACGCTGGTGTCGCTGATGTCGCGCCTCGGCTGGGAAACCGTCAACACCACTACGGCTGCGTTCGTGCTGTTGTCGTTGTGCTCGATCCTGTTCAATTCGCCGGTTGCCGCCAAAAGCGCTCCGGTACTGACCCTGCTGTTCATCGGCATCTTCGTGCTGCTGACCCTCGCCGTGTCGGGCCTGGGCCATGCCACCTTGCTGGTGATCCAGAAGTGGGCCACCTACGTGTTCGGCGCACTGAATATCCTGGTGGGCGGCTTCCTCTGCGCCACCATCGACTGGAGCGCGGTATTCAACGCCACGCCTGCGCCGTTGAGCGCGATGATCATCGGCGTCGGCACCATGGCCGCCGGTACCGGTATCGGCTGGGCCAACGCCGGTGCCGACATGTCGCGCTACCAGCACCGCAGCGTCAAGGCCGTGCGCCTGGTGGCCTCCGCGGCATTCGGTGCGGGGATTCCGCTGGTGCTGTTGATCACCCTCGGCGGTTTGCTGTCGGTGGGCAACAACGACCTGGCGTCGGCCACTGACCCGATCATCGCGATTCGCGACATGCTGCCGACCTGGATGGCGGTGCCGTACCTGATCACCGCGTTTGGCGGGCTGTTGCTGTCGAATAACCTGTCGGTGTACTCGGCGGGCCTCACTACCTTGACCCTCGGTTTGAAGGTCAAGCGCGTACACGCGGTGATCGTCGACATCGTCGCGATCTTCGCCGGTTCGATCTACTTCATGCTGATCGCCGACAGTTTCTACGGCCCGTTCATCACCTTCATCTCGCTGCTGGCGGTACCGATCACCGCCTGGGTCGGGATCTTTGTCGTCGACCTGATTCATCGCCACTACTACAGCCCCAAAGACCTGCTGGACGTAACGCCAAGCAGCGCCTACTGGTACCGTGGCGGAGTTGAATGGCGTGCGTTCGGCGCCTGGGCGATTGCGATCGTGCTGGGCTTCAGCTTCACCACCATCGGCACCACGGCCGAGAACATCTGGTTCGCCGGTCCGCTGTCCGATTCGTGGCTGGGCCACAACGGCCTGGGCTGGATCGTCACCTTCCTGGTGGCCGGCGGGATTTATGCGGTACTGGGTGGCGCGGCTGATCGTCGTCCGGCTTTGGTAGAGAGCGCTAATGTCTAGATTGCTGCACAGCGGCCAGGTCATCGTCGACCTGGTCATGTCCCTCGACACATTGCCCGCCACCGGCGGCGATGTATTGGCCAACTCCGCCAGCTTCGAAGCCGGCGGTGGCTTCAACGTGATGGCCGCGGCCCGACGCAATGGCTTGCCGGTGGTCTACCTGGGCCGCCATGGCACCGGCCGCTTCGGCGACCTGGCGCGCGCGGCGATGCAGGCCGAGGGCATTGAAATGGCCTTGGCCGCCAGCGACGACAAGGACACCGGCCTGTGTGTGTCCCTGACCGAAGCCACCACCGAGCGTACCTTCATTTCCCATATCGGCGCTGAGGGTGACTTGCTGGCGCAAGACCTGGCCAATGCGGTACCACGCGACGACGACTACGTGTACGTCAGCGGCTACAGCCTGCTGCTGGAAGGCAAGGCCCAGGCGTTGCTCGATTGGCTATTGGAATTGCCGCGCCAGATCACGGTGGTGTTCGATCCGGGCCCGCTGGTGAAGGCACCGGACTCGGCCTTGATGGTCGCCCTGTTGCCGCGTATCGATATCTGGACCAGCAACGGTCCGGAAGCGCTGGCCTTTACCGGCGCGAGCGATCTGGCGGGGGCATTGCTCAAGCTCAACGAGCACTTGCCCGCCGACACCTTGCTGGTGGTGCGCGATGGACCGAATGGCTGCTGGATCAGCCGTAATGGCCAGGCCGAGCATGTGCCGGGATTCAAGGTCAAGGCGGTGGACAGCAACGGTGCCGGCGATGCTCACGCCGGGGTGTTTATCGCTGGCCTGGCCAATGGTTTGGCGCCAGCTGTCGCGGCACGTCGCGCGAACGCGGCGGCGGCCTTGGCGGTCACGCGCTGGGGGCCGGCCACGTCACCGGGCACGGCTGAAGTGGATGCGTTGTTGAGCGAGGGCTGATTCGGCAGAATAGTCGCCATTCAGCACGGAGCAGCGTCATGACCCAGAACATCTACGACACCGAGGTTTTCTTCGAGGGCTACAGCAAAATGGGCCGCTCGGTAGAAGGCCTCGCCGGCGCGCCGGAGTGGCCGGCGTTGCAATCCATGCTGCCGCCCATGTCGGGATTGAAAGTCGTAGACCTGGGTTGCGGCTACGGCTGGTTCAGTCGCTGGGCGCAGGAGCAGGGCGCCGAACAGGTGCTGGGGCTGGATGTCTCGCAAAAGATGCTGGCGCGGGCAAGGGAGATGACGTCCTCTTCGGCCATCACCTACGCCATTGCCGACCTGGAAAAACTCGAGCTGCCTGACGCCACTTTCGACCTGGCCTACAGCTCATTGGCGTTTCATTACATCGTCGATCTGAAAGGCCTGTTCGCGCGTATCCATCAAGCGTTGGTGCCGGGCGGGCGGTTGGTATTTTCCATCGAGCATCCGATCTTCATGGCGCCCCGGCAGCCGGGCTGGCTGGTTGATGAGCAAGGGCGAAAGAGCTGGCCGGTGGACAGCTACCAGTTGCAAGGACCACGGGTGACAAACTGGCTGGCGGATGGCGTGATCAAGCAGCATCGCACCGTGGGCACGTTGCTGACGCTGTTGATCCAGGCGGGGTTTACCCTGACTCATGTCGACGAGTGGGGCCCGAGCGAAGCGGACCTGAAAGCCCGTCCCGCACTGGCAGAAGAGCTTGAACGCCCAATGATGCTACTGGTGGCCGCCCACCGCTGATTCCTTGGGTGAAAACCCGACCAAAAATGTGGGAGCGGGCTTGCTCGCGAATGCGGTGGCTCAGCCAATGAATCTGGCACTGATACACCGCTTTCGCGAGCAAGCCCGCTCCCACATTTTGTTCCGCGTTAACCGGCCTTTTTCAGCGCCTCAATCAACTCATCCTTGCGCATGGTCGAGCGCCCGGGAATGTCCTTGGCACGCGCTTCTCTCAGCAAGCTTTCCTTGGTCTGCGTACCCAGCGAAACCCGGCTGTTACGCGGATGCCCCTCACGACTGGCCGCAGCCCGCTTGGCCGACTCATGCCGGTCCTGGGACTTCTTCGCCGGCGCCTTGCGCTGGCCTGAACCGCCGGCCTTTTCGCCGCCGCCAGACTGCTTGTTGACGGTGGCCCAGGCCCGCGCCTCGGCTTCTTCTTTCGACAAGCCCTGGTGCTCATAACTCTCTTCGATATGGGCGGCCTTGCGCTTCTGTTCGGTGGTGTATTTGGCTTTGCTTCCACGAGGCATTGCGATACTCCTTCTGGCCCTCATACAAGATACAAGGGCCAGACCAGGCAAGGTGTGTTATTGGCTCGCTTCGCTTTCAAGCTTGCGAGCCGCTTCCACGCCGGACGCGGTGAGCTTGATCGGCAGGTTCAGCGAATGTTCACCGGCATCGTTGCAGGTCACATGGCCTTCCTTGATCCACCCGCGGTCCTGCAAGGTGGCCAAGGCGCTGGCCACCACTTTTTCACCTCGGTAGTTGTCCAGCACTTCTTTGCCCAACCCACTGGGATGAGCGTGGAGCAGACGGGTGAGGACTTCTTTTTCAAGGTTGTGATCGACGTTCATGCATACCTCTTCACTGGGAAATGGTTGGGTGTTCGTCTTTCTTGCGCATTAAGGCGCTGGCTGTTTTGGCGCGCCGGGGATGTTGGAGTCGTCACCCTTGTTGATCGAGGGCGAAGTGGCACCTGGGCCCATTTTGCCGTTGGGCACCGCACCGCTGTTGCGATTGGTGTCGTCGCCCTGGGTGCGTGGGTCCCTGCTGTTGTCGATGATGGCGCCGCCGTTGGTGTCCATGCCGGTACCCATCGAGTCCTTCGACTCTTGGGCGGCCGGGTTGGGCGGGCTGCCGACAGGGTCGGTCGGGCCGGTGCTGGAACCTGTGGTGGCGGCAAAGCTGCTCAGCGAAACAGCAGACAGCAAACCGGTGAGGGCGAGGGCGGCAAATTTGGAAGTCGTCATGATGGTGTCTCCATATGATTAATGTCCTTACCTGATATTGGTCCGCCCCCGTTTGTGATTCGTGCCTCGATACCGACGAACGGTCTTAGGTCGCTTGTAAGATTTTGTGTGACGAGATTCGGCGCCAGATCAACCGCGCCACCGTGATCAGCCAATTGAGCAGCGCCACCGCCAGTACACTCATCAACAGGGTCGGCATGCCGTATTCGACGATGAGCTTGCCCGCCAGCAACGGGAAACCGAACACCCCGATAAAGTACGCCAGGCTGAACAGCAGCAACGCCTGGGACGTGGTGCCCGCAGGTGCCTCGTTCGCAGCCAAACCATTGATCACCGAATACGTCAGGCCATAACCCACGCCCAGGGTGACGGCCGCCAGCAGGTAGCTGTAGTTGCCACTGACCCTGAACCCGAACAGGAAAATCGACCCCAGCATCAACCCGGACAACACACACGCCGCCCAATACGGATCACGCTTGACCACGATGCCGGCGATCAGCAGGCGGCTGGTAATCGCCGCACTCATGAAGCCCAGGAAGAACAGCGAATAGTCCAGCCCGTGCAACGCCGCGTAGCTGGTCTGGAAACTCGACAGCCCGCCAAACACGCAACCGCCGAGGCCCACCATGATGATCGCGAACACCGCCCGGGACGACAGCACCTTGCGTGTCGCCGACCAGGAAATCTTCGCCGCCGGCGCGGTGTGTTGACTCAGCGCGCGACCCAGTCGCCAGAAAATCAGCACACCTACCAAGCTCGCCAGCGCTGCTATATGAAAGGCCGCCGTCAGCGAAAAATCCAGGGCACTTGCCGCCCGCCCCAGCAGTGGCCCGGAGCCGATTCCGGTCATCATGCTGCCCGACAGCAGGGCAAAATACTTGGCCCGTTGCGCCGGTTCCACCAGCATCGCGACGATGATCGGCCCCAACGTGTAGAACACGCCCCAGCCCAATCCCAACGACAAGCCAAAGAACATCAAGCCCTCGCCGACCCCCGGCGCCAGCGCAAAGCCCAGGCACGCCACCACCAGCAATACGCCGAGCAGGGCGATCGACCTGGCAGCCCCCAGCAGGTCGGCCAGATGCCCGGAAACCAGCACCGCCACAAAGGTGCTGAGCATCGCCATGGAGATCACGCTGCCGGCGTCGTGTTCGTTGCCGCCGCGCGAATGGATCAGCAGCGACAGCAAGAATGTCGAGCCATAGGACAGGGAAAGCAGGTAGCTGGCGAGGCAGAAAAGGGCGAACAGTTTTCCGCCGACCGCAGGTGAGGCGTGCATGGGGGAGCCTTGCGTCTGTTGGATTTATGCCCAACTTTTTACCATGCACGGCACGTGGGATTGTTCTGTGGTTCGCGGCGCTTGCGTTAGCCCGCAGCGGAGTATGGCGTGCCTATTTCTTCGATGAACAGGTTCATGAAACCCTTCAACCGCTCATGGCGCGCCAGGGCCATGCGTTGCCCCGTCGGCGTCTGAAATCCGCCCGCCAGATGCAGCAGCTTGGTCTGGAAATGGTCGAGGCAAAAGCGCTTGTCGTCGTACTCGCGATGCTGCGCCGTTGGGTCAGCCGGGTCATACAGCCCGCTGCCCATGCGCCCGGCGATGTAAAATGTGCGGGCCACGCCGATCATGCCCAGGGAGTCCAAACGGTCGGCATCCTGCATGATTTTTGCCTCGAGCGTCACCGGAATAAGGCCCGCCGAAAAGCTGTGGGTCTCGATGGCGTGGGTCACCGCTGCAATCTTCCCGGGCTGCCACGCCAGCCCCTGCAAAATCTCCCCGGCCTTGTCTGCCGCCAGTTTCGAAGCCTTGGACCGCAACGGCGAATTCTTCTCCACTGCCACGCAGTCGTGCAGCAACACGGCTGCCAGCAGTACCTCGGGATCGCCACCTTCTTCAGCCTGGATCAAGCGCACGTTGTGCCATACCCGCTGCAAGTGGGACAGGTCGTGGACGCCGTCTTCGGAAGGCTCAAGGGCGTGAGGCAATAACGTCGCGGCGAGGTCGGTCAAGGGCGTGAAGGGCATGGGGATTCTCAAAGGTCGATGGCCTGCAGGTTAGCCGCGAATCAAATTGCACTGCAATCGGTCATTAAAGCGCCTTAGTATGTGTGCTCTCTTTCCCTGACAAGGCCTGCCCATGACCATCGAGATTCGCCCCGCCGTGCCCAGCGATGCTGCGCAGATCCTGACCTTCATCACCGAGCTTGCCGACTATGAAAAAGCCCGGCACGAAGTGATCGCCAGCGTGGTGGACATCGAGCGCAGCCTGTTCAGTGAAGGTGCCACCGCCCACGGCCTGATCTGCCTGCGCGACGGTTTGCCGATCGGCTTTGCGGTGTTCTTTTTCAGCTATTCCACGTGGCTGGGCAGCAACTGCCTGTACCTCGAAGACCTGTACATCAACCCCGAGCAACGCGGTGGCGGGGCGGGCAAGAAGTTGCTGCGCCACCTGGCGAAAATCGCCTGTGACAACGGCTGCGGGCGTTTCGAGTGGAGCGTGCTGGACTGGAACGAGCCGGCCATCGCGTTCTACAAATCCATCGGTGCCCAGCCCCAGGAAGAGTGGGTACGCTACCGCATGGAAGGCGACGCCCTGAGGGATTTCGCACAGGGTTAAGTGTGCATAAAGGACCGGCTTTTAAAGCCGGTTTTTTTATATATTTGCTCACTATATGGGATGATAATTTATATATTGAGATGTTCCGGTTTCTGGGTTTATAGTCTTGCGCATCAGCACTCACTACCAAAAACAAAACAGGTGAAGCGATGCAGGCACAACCGTTGTCGTTACCTCCGGTGCCCGAGCCGACGTACGGCGAGCGACTGAAGAACAAAGTCGTGGTCATCACCGGTGCCGCCCAAGGCATTGGCGAGGCTATCGTCGCCTGCTTCCAGGCTCAGCAGGCGCGCCTGGTGATCGGTGATATCCAGGGCGAGAAGGTCGAGCAAGTTGCCGCCCACTGGCGCGAACGCGGCGCCGAGATCTACGCACAACCTGTCGACATCACTTCCAAGGATCAATGGCGCGCCCTGGTGGACGTAGCTATCGAACGCTTTGGCCGCGTCGATGTGCTGGTCAATTGCGCCGGCGTCAACGTGTTCCGCGACCCGCTGGAAATGACCGACGAAGACTGGCGCCGCTGCTTCGCCATCGACCTCGACGGCGCCTGGTACGGCTGCCGTACCGTGTTGCCGCACATGATCGAGCAAGGCATCGGCAACATCATCAATATCGCCTCCACCCACTCCAGCCACATCATTCCCGGCTGCTTCCCGTACCCGGTGGCCAAGCACGGCCTGCTCGGGCTGACCCGCGCGCTGGGCATCGAATACGCGCCCAAGGGCATCCGCGTAAATGCCATCGCGCCGGGCTATATCGAAACCCAACTCAACGTCGATTACTGGAACGGCTTTGCCGACCCGCACGCCGAGCGCCAGCGTGCCTTCGACCTGCACCCGCCCAAGCGCATCGGCCAGCCGATTGAAGTGGCGATGACGGCACTGTTTCTTGCGACCGATGAGGCGCCCTTTATCAATGCCACCTGCCTGATGATCGATGGTGGGCGGTCGGTGATGTACCACGATTAAAACTTTTCCAAATAACAAGAAGAGGTGGTTCATGCTCAAGAAAACACTAGGTACCCTTGCCCTCACGATGGCGCTCAGCGGCCTGGCCTCTGCCGAAGAAGTAAAGATCGGCTTCCTGGTCAAGCAGGCGGAAGAGCCCTGGTTCCAGACCGAATGGGCCTTCGCTGAAAAAGCCGGCAAGGACCATGGTTTCACCGTGATCAAGATCGCCGTGCCCGACGGCGAGAAGACCCTGTCCGCCATCGACACCCTGGCCGCCAACGGCGCCAAGGGTTTCGTGATCTGCCCGCCGGACGTGTCCCTGGGCCCTGCGATCATGGCCAAGGCCAAGCTGAATAACCTCAAAGTGCTGGCGGTGGACGACCGCTTCGTCGACGCCAAGGGCAAGCCCATGGAAGACGTGCCTTACGTCGGCCTGGACGCCTACAAAATCGGCCAGAAACAAGGCGAAGCCATGGCCACCGAAGCCAAGCATCGCAACTGGGACTGGAAGGACACCTACGCCGTCATCAATACCTTCGACGAGCTGGAAACCGGCAAGAAGCGCACCGACGGTTCGGTAGAAGGCCTCAAGGCCGCCGGCCTGCCGGTTGACCACATCCTGTTTACCGCACAGAAAACCCTCGACGTGCCGGGCGCCATGGACTCCACCAACTCGGCCCTGGTGAAACTGCCCAGTGGCGCGAAAAACCTGCTGATTGGCGGCATGAACGACAGCACCGTACTGGGCGGCGTACGCGCCACCGAAAGCGCCGGCTTCAAGGCGCCGAATGTCATCGGCGTGGGCATCAACGGCACCGACGCCATCGAAGAGCTGAAAAAATCCGACACCGGTTTCTACGGCTCGATGCTGCTCAGCCCCGATGCGTCCGGCTATAAAACTGCGACCTCGATGTTCGAGTGGGTGACCAAAGGCACTGAGCCTGCCAAGTTCACCGCACTGGATAACGTGACCCTGATCACCCGCGCCAACTTCAAGGAAGAGTTGAGCAAGATCGGTCTGTGGAAATGAACAGCGCCGCTGCAGAGAGCCTGCGCTTCAACGGCATCGGCAAGGAGTTTCCCGGGGTGAAGGCCCTGGCGCAGATCAGCTTCGAAGCGCGGCCCCATTCGGTGCATGCGCTGATGGGCGAGAACGGCGCGGGCAAGTCGACCTTGCTGAAAATCCTCGGCGGTTTTTATCCGCCCAACAGCGGCAGCTTGCAGTTGGGCGAACGCAGCGTGAGTTTCAAGTCGGCGGCCGACAGCATCGCCAGCGGCATCGCAGTGATTCACCAGGAGCTGCAACTGGTGCCGGAAATGACCGTCGCCGAGAACCTGCTGCTGGGGCATATGCCGTCGCGCTTTGGCGTGGTCAATCGCGGGGCGATGGTGCGCAAGGCACGGGAACTGCTCAAGGGCCTGGCGGATGAAATCGATCCGAACATGCGCCTGGGCAGCCTGTCCCTCGGCCAGCGGCAACTGGTGGAAATCGCCAAGGCCATGTCGCGCAACGCCCATGTGATTGCGTTTGACGAACCCACCAGCAGCCTCTCGGCCCGTGAGATCGAGCGGCTGATGGTGATCATCGCCCGACTGCGGGATGAAGGCCGGGTGATCCTCTACGTGTCGCACCGCATGGAAGAAGTGTTCCGTATCTGCGATGCGGTGACGGTGTTCAAGGACGGGCGCTTCGTGCGCACGTTCGAGGACATGACGCAGTTGAACGTCGACCAGTTGGTCAACTGCATGGTCGGGCGCGATATCCAGGATATCTACGACTACAGGCCGCGCGAGCACTGCGGTGAAGCGCTGCGAGTCGAGGGTTTGCTCGGGCCGGGGTTGCAGGAACCGGTGAGCCTGCAGGTGAACAAGGGCGAGATTCTCGGGCTGTTCGGCCTGGTGGGGGCCGGGCGCACAGAGTTGTTGCGCCTGCTCGCCGGGCTGTCCCGCAGCACCCAGGGGACCCTGGTGCTGCATGGCCAGGCGCAGACGTTCAAGACACCACGGGATGCGATTGCGGCGGGGGTGTTGCTCTGCCCCGAGGACCGCAAGAAGGAAGGCATAGTGCCCCGCGCGAGTGTTGCGGAGAACATCAATATCAGTGCGCGGCGTGACCATGCGCGCTTCGGCTGGCTGATCCAGGGCGGCTGGGAACGCACCAACGCCCAGCGGCAGATCAGCGCGCTGAACGTGCGCACGCCGTCGGCGGACCAGCCGATTCTGTTCCTGTCGGGCGGCAATCAGCAGAAGGCGATTCTCGGCCGCTGGTTGTCGATGCCGATGAAAGTGTTGCTGCTGGACGAGCCGACCCGCGGCATCGATATCGGTGCCAAGTCGGAGATCTACCAGATCATTCACAACCTGGCGGCCAGTGGCATCGCGGTGATCGTGGTGTCCAGCGACCTGATGGAAGTGATGGGCATCTCCGACCGCATCCTGGTGATGAGCGAAGGCGCCCTGACCGGCGAATTGACCCGCGATCAAGCGGACGAAGCACGGCTGCTGCAACTGGCTCTTCCGCGTACGCGGGACTGAAGAATACGAGGTGGGTATGTCACAGGTAAAAACCGCAAGAAGCTTCTGGCCGGGGTTCAACCAGCGCAAGTTTCTCGATGATTGGGTCATGCTGCTGGCGGCCTTGAGCATCTTTGTGCTCAGCGCCATCTTCATCGACAACTTCCTCTCGCCGCTGAACATGCGTGGCCTGGGGCTGGCGATTTCCACTGTGGGGATTGCGGCCTGCACCATGCTGTTTTGCCTGGCGTCGGGGCACTTCGACTTGTCGGTGGGTTCGGTGATCGCCTGTTCGGGCGTGGTGGCGGGGATCGTGATTCGCGACACCGACAGCGTGTTCTTCGGCGTGTCGGCGGCGTTGGCCATGGGCCTGGTGGTGGGACTGATCAACGGCATCGTGATCGCCAAGCTGCGGATCAACGCGTTGATCACGACGCTGGCGACGATGCAGATCGTGCGTGGGCTGGCGTATATCTTTTCCAACGGCAAGGCGGTCGGCGTGATGGACGAAAACTTCTTCGTCTTTGGTAACGGCCAGCTGTTTGGCGTGCCGGTGCCAATCGTCATCACCGTGCTGTGCTTTGTGTTTTTTGGCTGGTTGCTGAACTACACCACCTACGGGCGCAACACCATGGCCATCGGCGGCAACCAGGAAGCGGCGCTGTTGGCCGGGGTGAATGTCGATCGCACCAAGATCATCATCTTTGCCGTGCACGGCGTGATCGGCGCGTTGGCCGGGGTGATCCTGGCGTCGCGGATGACCTCGGGGCAACCGATGATTGGCCAGGGGTTCGAGCTGACGGTGATCTCGGCGTGCGTGCTGGGCGGGGTGTCGCTGAGCGGCGGAATCGGGATGATCCGGCATGTGATTGCCGGGGTGCTGATTCTGGCGATCATCGAAAACGCGATGAACCTGAAGAATATCGACACCTTCTACCAATACGTGATTCGCGGCTCGATCCTGTTGCTGGCGGTGATTATCGACCGCATGAAACAGCGATAAAAAGGGCGCCACACGACCAATGTGGGAGCGGGCTTGCTCGCGAAAACGGTGTGTCAGTCAGCGTATGCATTAACTGGAAAACCGCCTTCGCGAGCAAGCCCGCTCCCACATTTTGATCTCCTCTGTTTTGCTGGTCCGCATTTGCCATAATGCTCGCCGTTTTCGTACTTCCCAATAGGCCCGATATGCAGGAAAACGCCCAAACTCCCGTCAAAGAAGCCGCGCCCACCGGCACTCAAACCCTGCTTCGTGGCCTGGGCGTGGTGCAGGCAGTGGCGGCCGGTGCGCGGGATCTGAAGGAAATCGCCAAGCGCATCGGCACCACCCGCAGCACCACTCACCGCCTGGCCAGTTGCCTGGTGGAAGAACGCTACCTGCGCGTAGTGCCGCAAGTCGGTTATCTGCTGGGCCCCAAATTGATCGAGCTGGGTTTCCAGGCCCGTGAAGAACTGCCTTTGGTCAGCCTGGCAGTGCCGTATCTGGACGAGTTGTCGGCGTTGACCGGCGATACCATCCACCTGGCTATCCGCGAATACGACGACGTGCTGTACCTGCACAAGAACCCTGGCCGCAACGGCCCGGAAATGCGCTCGCGCGTCGGCCATCGCATGCCGCTGGCGCGCACCGGGATCGGCAAGGCGTTGTTGCTGGATGACAGCGTGGAAGAGTGGCAGCGCCTGTATCAGGTCAGCTTGCCGACGGGCGGGAAGAATCTGCAGTGGCCGCAGCACCCCGAGCAATCCTGGGCGCAGTTTGAACAGCGCATGCAGGAATACGTGGCGGGCGGTTATGCGTTCGACCTGGAAGACAACGAACCGTCGATCCGTTGTGTTGCTGCACCGGTGCGCGATGCCAGCCGGCGAATCGTCGCCGGCATCAGCATCGCCAGTACCGTGCCCTACATGCCGCTGGAGAAAATGGCCGAGCTGATCCCCGTGATCAAACAGGTCGCAGCACGGCTGTCAGCGGAGTTGGGCGCGAAGGCCTGATCAGGCCGTGATCGTTCCCATGCTCCGCGTGGGAATGCCGCTTCGGACGCTCCGCGTCCAGCACTTGAGCCCTGCGCAACGGTGACGCAGAGCGTCACGGCATGCGTTCCCACGCAGAGCGTGGGAACGATCTTGGTCAGGCCTTGAGGGTCGCCATGTCGATCACGAAGCGGTACTTCACATCACCGGCAATCATGCGGGTGTAGGCTTCGTTGATCTGGCGGATGTCGAGCATCTCGATGTCGCAGGTGATGCCGTGCTCGGCGCAGAAATCCAGGACTTCCTGGGTTTCGGCAATCCCACCGATCAACGAACCGGCCAGCACTTTGCGGCCCAGCACCAGCTTGGCAGCGTTGACGGGCGGGTCGACCGGCTCGATCAAACCTACCAGGATGTGCACGCCGTCAAAGCGCAGTACGTCGAGGTAGGGATTCAAGTCGTGCTGCACCGGGATGGTGTCCAGCAGGAAGTCGAAATGCCCGGCAGCGGCTTTCATCTGGGCTTCGTCGGTGGACACGATCACGTGGTCGGCGCCCTGGCGACGGCCTTCTTCAGCCTTGCTCGCGGAGCGGGTGAACAGCGTCACTTCCGCGCCCATGGCCTTGGCGAACTTGATGCCCATATGGCCCAAACCGCCCATGCCCAGAACGCCAACCTTGTCGCCAGCCTTCACGCCGTAATGCTTGAGCGGCGAGTAAGTGGTGATGCCGGCGCAGAGGATCGGCGCGGCGCTGGCCAGGTCGAGCTTGGCCGGGATCTTCACCACGAAGTGCTCGCTGACCACGATGCTGTCGGAGTAGCCGCCCATGGTGTTGCTGCCGTCGACCCGGTCCGGGGTGGCGTAGGTCATGGTCGGGCCTTCGAGGCAGTATTGCTCGAGGTCCGCGTGGCAGGCGTCGCAGTGACGGCAGGAGTCGACCATGCAGCCAACACCCACCAGGTCACCGACTTTGTGCGCGGTGACGCTGGCGCCGACGGCGGTGACTTTACCGACGATCTCGTGGCCCGGCATCAGCGGGTACACGGCGATGCCCCATTCGTTGCGTGCCTGGTGGATGTCGGAGTGGCAGACGCCGCAGTAGAGAATTTCGATCGCCACGTCATCGGCGCGCGGGCTACGGCGTTCGAAGGACATGGGGGCGAGGGGAGTGGTGGCCGATTGAGCGGCATAACCGATGGCGGTGTACATGGAGAAACCTCGCAGGTGCAGTAACAGGTGAGGTGGCGCATTCTCCGCGCCGTGCCTGGGTGCGGCCATGGCGATTGCTCCGAGTCTCATGCCTATTCGTCCGGGAGTGCACCTGGATTGGATCGTTGTGGCGCCAGACCTGCGATGATGGTCTCATCCCCTTTTTCGCGAAGTTTTTGCCATGTTGTTGACCCGCCATGTCGATGCCAATGCCGCGTTGGTTGCCTTGATCGAACCCCTGACACCCCGTGATGGGTTCTCGCCCACGAACCTGCCGGGCGTGCAGGTATTGCGTGCCAGTTGCGATGTGGCGCGCGGCCCGCAGATTTATGAACCGAGCCTGATGATCGTCGCCCAGGGCAGCAAGGTCGCGTACCTGGGCCCGCGTACCCTGGAGTACGGCGCGGGGCATTACCTGATCCAGGCGATGCCGGTGCCGTTCGAATGCGAGACTTTTGCCATGCCGAATGCACCGCTGTTGGGGGTGACGGTGGGCATTGATCGGGTGGTGCTGGGTGAGTTGGTGATGGCGATGGGGATCCAGAGCGGGCCACCGCCAGCGGCGCAGACGTTGGAGTCGATGAGTTCGGTGGTGCTGGACGACGCCATGCGCGGCTGTGTCGAACGCCTGTTGCAGTGCCTGCACGATCCGCTGGAGAGCCGGATCATGGGCCCAGCGCGGGTGCGGGAATTATTGTTCACCGCATTGCGCGGGCCACAGGCGGATGTGTTGCGGGCGTTGGTGGAGCAGCAGGGGCAGTTTTCGCGGGTGGCGACTTCGTTGAATCACCTGCATGCCCATTACGCCGAGCCGCTGAATATCGAGACGTTGGCGGGTTATGCGCACATGAGCGCGTCGACCTTCCACGAACACTTCAAGCGCTGCACGCTGTTGTCGCCGGTGCAGTACCTCAAGCGTCTGCGGTTGCTCAAGGCACAGCAGTTGCTGCTGGTGGAAGGCATGGGCGTGGCGCAGGCGGCCCACAGTGTGGGCTATCAGAGCACGTCGCAGTTCAGCCGGGAATACAAGCGCTACTTCGAGCGCAGCCCTGGGGATGAGCGGGCGGCGTAACTCTCCCGGGCACAATTCGGTCAAAAATGTGGGAGCGGGCTTGCTCGCGAAAGCGGTGGTTCAGCCAAAACATCTGTGACTGATACACCGCTTTCGCGAGCAAGCCCGCTCCCACATTTGACCGAGTCGATGGGTCTTTTTCCGGGCTACAAAAAAAGGCCCCCATTTGGGAGCCTTCTGTTCAAGCAGCGGATTACATATTCGGGTAAGTCGGCCCACCCGCACCTTCCGGCGTCACCCACGTAATGTTCTGCGAAGGGTCCTTGATGTCACAGGTCTTGCAGTGCACGCAGTTCTGGGCGTTGATCTGGAAGCGCTTCTCGCCGTCTTCCTTGGTGATCACTTCATACACGCCGGCCGGGCAGTAGCGCTGCGCCGGTTCATCGTAGAGCGGCAGGTTGGTGCCGATCGGGATGCTCGGGTCTTTCAGCTTCAGGTGGCACGGTTGTTCTTCTTCGTGGTTGGTACCGGAGATGAACACCGAACTCAGCTTGTCGAAGCTCAGCTTGCCGTCGGGTTTCGGGTAGTCGATTTTCTTGCTGTCCTTGGCCAACTTGAGGCAGGCGTAGTCCGGCTTGGTATCGTGCAGGGTAAACGGCATTTTGCCGCCGAGGATGTTCTGGTCGAACCAGTTGAAGCCGGCACCAATGATCGGGCCGAACTTGTGCATCGCCGGGCCGAAGTTACGGCTGGCGAACAGTTCTTCGTAGAGCCAGCTGTTCTTGAAGCTGTCGACGTAAGCGGTCAGTTCGTCACCGCCTTCGGATTCGGCGAACAGGCGGTCTGCCACGGCGTCAGCGGCGAGCATGCCGGACTTCATCGCGGTGTGGCTGCCCTTGATCTTGGCGAAGTTCAGGGTGCCCAGGTCGCAGCCGATCAGCGCGCCGCCCTTGAACACCATTTTCGGCAGCGAGTTCAGGCCGCCTTTGCAGATGGCGCGGGCGCCGTAGCTGATGCGTTTGCCGCCTTCCAGGTACTGGGCCAGCACGGGGTGATGCTTGAGGCGCTGGAACTCGTCGAATGGCGACAGGAAGGTGTTGCTGTAGGACAGGTCGACGATCAGGCCGACGACCACCTGGTTGTTTTCCAGGTGATAGAGAAACGAACCGCCGGTGTTCTCCGCGCTCATGATGTCCAGCGGCCAGCCGGCGGTGTGCACCACCAGGCCTGGCTGGTGTTTGGCCGGGTCGATTTCCCAGATTTCCTTCAGGCCGATGCCGTAGTGCTGGGCGTCGGCGTCGCCGTCCAGGTTGAAGCGCTGGATCAGTTGCTTGCCGATGTGGCCACGGCAACCTTCGGCGAACAGCGTGTACTTGCCACGCAGTTCCATGCCCGGGGTGTAGACGCCTTCTTTCGGGTTGCCTTCACGGTCGACGCCGAGGTCACCGGTGATGATCCCGCGCACCACGCCGTTTTCGTCGAACAGTGCTTCCTGGGCGGCGAAGCCCGGGTAGACTTCCACCCCCAGGTTCTCGGCCTGCTGGGCGAGCCAGCGGCACAGGTTGCCCAGGGAGATAATGTAGTTGCCTTCGTTGTGCATGGTCTTGGGCACAAAGAAGTCAGGCACCTTGGTGGAAGCTTCGCTGGAGCGCAGTACATAGATGTCATCACGCACAACAGGGGTGTTGAGCGGTGCACCGAGTTCTTTCCAGTCCGGGAACAGTTCGTTCAGGGCACGGGGTTCAAACACGGCACCGGACAGGATATGAGCGCCGACTTCGGAGCCTTTTTCGACCACGCAGACGCTGATTTCCTTACCGGCTTCGGCGGCCTTCTGCTTCAATCGGCAGGCGGCAGACAGGCCTGCCGGGCCAGCGCCGACGATGACCACGTCGAATTCCATGTATTCGCGTTCCACAGGCTATCTCCTACTCAAGGCTCAACGGCTTTTTTTCTAATGGGTGGAGGTTCGGTAATCCGTCCCACAATGCCTGCATCAATCTCATGCAAGGGGCAGGGGACGACCCACCTTTCTCTCTAGGTGGCGCATTATATCTACACCACTCTCAGCGTCCAATACAAACGTTTGTTTGAATTGCCCGCAAGCTAGGTAAATCAAAGCAACGCGGCTTATAACTGACCATTTTGGCGTATTGACCGGAATAGGCGTTCCGGTCAATATACGGTCGGTTTTGCGCATCCCGTAGGCAGACTGTGGGTTTCAAGGCCACCTCGAAAGACAGGCTGAAGGCAAATAAGGGTGACGCGCGAGCCACGATGGCGCGCAGTTTACACGCCACGATAATGAATGACCTCTCAGTCACCGCTGACGAACGGTCATCACTCCCGTGAGCAAGGTCCCCCGCCGACGATTGCCGGTGTTTTTGGAGGTGCCCTTGTGTGCCGATGAGCATCAAACCGCCAGGTTCGCCTAGGCGACTTTCTTTTCACCGGAGAGTAACGAGGAATCCATGAAGGTTCTTGTAGCTGTCAAACGCGTTGTCGATTACAACGTGAAAGTTCGCGTCAAGGCGGACAATTCCGGCGTCGACCTCGCTAACGTCAAGATGTCGATGAACCCTTTCTGCGAAATCGCCGTGGAAGAAGCCGTACGCCTGAAAGAGAAAGGCGTTGCGACTGAAATCGTCGTCGTTTCCATCGGTCCGACCACTGCTCAAGAGCAGCTGCGTACCGCCCTGGCGCTGGGTGCCGATCGCGCCATCCTCGTCGAATCCGCTGAAGAGCTGACTTCCCTGGCCGTTGCCAAGTTGTTGAAAGCCGTTGTCGACAAGGAACAGCCATCGCTGGTGATCCTCGGCAAACAAGCCATCGACAGCGACAACAACCAGACTGGCCAGATGCTGGCTGCACTGACCGGTTACGGCCAGGGCACCTTCGCCTCGAAAGTCGAAGTGAGCGGCGACAAGGTTGCCGTGACCCGCGAAATCGACGGCGGCGCGCAGACAGTTTCCCTGAAACTGCCGGCCATCGTCACCACCGACCTGCGTTTGAACGAGCCGCGCTACGCGTCCCTGCCAAACATCATGAAAGCCAAGAAGAAGCCTCTCGAAGTGCTGACTCCGGATGCTTTGGGCGTTTCCACCGCCTCCACCAACAAGACCGTAAAAGTCGAAGCGCCGGCTGCACGCAGCGCGGGCATCAAGGTCAAGTCGGTGGCTGAACTGGTCGAGAAACTGAAAAACGAAGCGAAGGTAATCTAACCATGACTATCTTGGTAATCGCAGAACACGACAACAAGGTCGTGGCTCCGGCCACCCTGAACACTGTCGCCGCCGCCGCCAAAATCGGTGGTGATATCCACGTCCTGGTCGCTGGCCAAAACGTTGGTGCCGTGGCTGAGGCCGCTGCCAAAATCGCTGGCGTGAGCAAAGTACTGGTTGCCGATAACGCAGCCTACGCTCACCAATTGCCGGAAAACGTTGCGCCGCTGGTAGCAGAGCTGGGCGCTGGCTACAGCCACATCCTGGCTGCCGCCACCTCCAACGGCAAAAACATCCTGCCGCGCGTTGCTGCGCAACTGGACGTTGACCAGATCTCCGAGATCGTTTCGGTAGAAAGCGCCGACACCTTCAAGCGTCCGATCTATGCCGGTAACGCCATCGCTACCGTGCAGTCCACTGCGTCGGTAAAAGTCATCACCGTGCGTGCCACCGGTTTCGACCCGGTTGCAGCTGAAGGTGGTTCGGCTGCGGTTGAAGCTGTGGCTGCTGCCCACGACGCTGGCACTTCCAGCTTCGTTGGCGAAGAGCTGGCCAAGTCCGATCGTCCAGAACTGACCGCTGCCAAGATCGTCGTTTCCGGCGGCCGCGGCATGCAGAACGGCGACAACTTCAAGCACCTGTACGCCCTGGCCGACAAGCTGGGCGCTGCGGTCGGCGCTTCCCGCGCTGCCGTCGACGCAGGTTTTGTACCGAACGACATGCAGGTCGGCCAGACCGGCAAGATCGTTGCGCCACAGCTGTACATCGCCGTCGGTATCTCCGGCGCGATCCAGCACTTGGCCGGTATGAAAGACTCCAAGGTGATCGTTGCGATCAACAAGGACGAAGAAGCACCGATCTTCCAGGTGGCTGATTACGGCCTGGTGGCGGACTTGTTCGAAGCCGTACCCGAGTTGGAGAAGCTGGTCTAATCCAGCCGCTTCACTTATAAAGAGCCCGGTCTTTTGACCGGGCTTTTTTTTGCCCGGTAATTTTTCAACTGGAGAACCCTGCCATGGAATTGCGTCCCTGGACTGTACTGCTGGCCCTGTCACTGCTGCCGACGGTGTCGCTGGCGGCGGGCAAATGTGATCGGCTGGTGATCACCGGCAGCCCGGACGCCCCGCCTTATCTGTGGCGTGATCCCCAGGACCCTACGCACTTGATCGGCGCCACCGCCGACATGCTGCAGCAAGTGGCCAAAGACCTCGGGGTGAAAATCGACCTGCTGTACGGCGGCAAACGTTCCCTGGCGCTGGAAGAAGTGCGCAGCGGGCGCATGGACATCCTCGCCGACGCGCCATTGACCCTCGACGCCCTGGACTCCCTCGACTACATCCACCCGGCATTGGTGCAAACCGATTATCTGGTCTGGACCCGCAAGGATTCGACCCTGGCCTACAGCCAGGCCGGCGACCTGCACGGCCACAAGGGTGCGGTGTCGGAAAGGGCACGCCTGAGCCGCGACTTTGAAACCTTCGCCGGTGAGCAACTCACCCTGCAGCGCCTGCCCACCCTGACCCCGGCGTTCCAGAAATTGCTGTTGGGAGAAGTGGACTACGTGCTCGCCGGACGTTATTCCGGCATGGCCATGGCCCAGACGTTGGGCATGAGCAACGACCTGGTGGCGCGGGAAATCCCCATCGACCAGCCGGGCCTGTACCTGGCCATTTCCCACAACTCCGCCTGCAACGATCCGTGGTTGCGCGGACAGCTCGCCAAAAAGATGACAGAATTGCCCGCGTCCGGTCTGGCGGAAACCGCGCTGCAGAGCAATCTTGAGCGCTGGAAAGCGCAGTTGCAGCAACCCGTCGGCACCCCAACAAAGTAGGGATTTTCAGTGACTATTCGACCTCTTTTCGCGGCCCTCGCCGTTGTAGCTCTGGCGGGATGTGCAGCCGATCCTGCGCCGAATGAACAAATGCGCCTGACCCAGCAAGCCCTGGAACAAGCCAGCGCCGTGGGCGCCGTTGCCAGCGATTCGCCCGAGCTGAAGCTGGCGGAAGACAAGTTCACCCAGGCCCGTGCCGACATGGCCGATGAATCCTACAAGGACGCCCGCATGCAGGCTGAAGAAGCCGAGCTGGACGCCCGCCTGGCGGAGGCGCGGGTGCTGACCCGCAAAAGCCAGGAGCAACTGAACGTGCTCAACACCCGTATCACCCGCCTGCGCAAGCAGTTGCAGTTGGGAGACGCCCAATGAGCCCGTTGATGCGTGGGTTGAGCTGTGTGGTGTTGCTGGGCAGTGCGCTGGGTGGTTGTGCGACCCATCCCGACAGTAACCTCGCCTTGCAACAGGCCAGCACTGACTTCCAGAAGGTCAAGGAAGATTCGAATGTGCTGCGTATCGCACCCAAGGACGTGATTCGCGCCGGTGAGTCCCTGGCCCGTGCCGACCGTTTCTCCAGCTTCTGGGGCAGCGGCGCCGATGTGGCGCATTACGCCTACCTGAGCCAGCGCTACAGCGCGATTGCCCGGGAACACACCGAGCAGGCACTCAATCAGGAGCGTGGGGTCAAGCTGGAGCTGGAACGCCAGCGCCTGCAACTGGCCCTGCGTGAAGCCAAGCTCTCCAGCGTTCAGCAACAGGGCAAATGGATTGAGGCGCAGATATCCAGCCTGACCACCGTCCAGCCTGATCGCGGGCTGGTGATGACCCTGGGTGATGTGCTGTTCGATACGGGTGATGCAGAGCTGCAAAACTCGGCCAACCGCACCGTGCTCAAAGTGGTGCAGTTCCTGCAACTGAACCCCAAGCGTGTGGTGCGCATCGAGGGTTACACCGACAATACCGGCGGCGAACAGGAAAATATCAAACTGTCCCGGGACCGCGCTCAAGCGGTTGCGGATGTACTGAGCGACCTGGGGATCGACGAAAAACGCATTCAGGTCGAAGGCTACGGCGATCAGTATCCGGTCGAAGCCAACGCGTCTGAGCGGGGCAGGGCGCAGAACCGTCGGGTAGAAATTGTGTTCTCCGACGAAAAAGGCCAGCTGGGCGCTGCTCGCTGAACCTGATTCTCAAGGTGAAAGCTGATTCCTGTGGGAGCTGTCGAGCCCCAGCGAGGCTGCGACAGGATCGCCTCGGTGGACCTGCGAGACCGCAGCGCCTGCATCGCAGCCTCGCTGAAGCTCGACAGCTCCCACATAAGCCCGATCAATGATCGGGTTTTTTATGCCCGCGATTCAGTTCGCAACCCTTACAGTTTTTTCTATCACTGCCGCCCGCGCTCGACTATTGTGGCAACTGTCCCCGTACACTTCTAAACTGTGCCGGTATGTTTCACACAAAAATAAAATACCCGTGAAATCGAGTGCTGCGTCATGACCAATCTGTTGCTCTACCAACGTATCGCCCAGCAGCTGGCTGAGGATATCCGCCGCGGTGTCTATCAACCGGGCGAGCGCGTGCCTTCGGTACGCAAAATGAGCTCCCAGCTCAACGTCAGCCACGCCACCGTGTTGCAGGCCTACGCGAACCTGGAAGACCAGGGTTTGATTCGCGCGCGGCCGCAGTCCGGGTATTACGTGCACCAGACGCCGGCGCTCACTGCGCCCACGCCGGACATCGCCCGGGTCGAGCGTCCAGGGTTGGTCACCCGCAGCAGCATCATTCAACAGGTGTTGGTGGAATCCCGTCGCGAAGGCGTGTTCCCGCTCGGCGCCGCCGTGCCGAGTGTCGACTACCTGCCTGTGCGCGCGCTGCATCAGCAACTGGCCAAGGTCACGCGTTTCCAGAGCCCGCGGGCGTTCAGCTACATGTTCAGCCCGGGTTTCGAGCCGCTGCGGCGCCAGGTGGCGATCCGTATGCGCGATGCCGGGGTGGTGGTCGACCCCTCTGAAGTGGTGATCACCCATGGGTGTGTCGATGCATTGCAGATGTCGCTGCGGGTGCTGACCCGCCCCGGCGACCTGATCGCCGCCGAATCGCCGACCTATTACGGCTTGCTGCAACTGGCCGATCTGCTGGGCCTGAAGGTCATCGAAATCCCCAGCGACCCGGCCACCGGCATGAGCCTGGAAGCCCTGCAACTGGCAGCCAACCAATGGTCGATCAAGGCCCTGGTGCTGACCACGCGCCTGAGCAATCCCCTGGGCGGCACCATGCCCGAAGAGCGGCAGAAACAGTTGCTGCGCCTGGCCTCGGATTTCGATATCCAGGTGGTCGAGGACGATATCTATGGCGAACTGATGTTCGAACTGGGCCGCACCAAGGCCCTGAAAGCCTACGACCGTCTGGACCGGGTCATCTATTGCTCGAGTTTCTCGAAGACCCTGTCACCGGGCATTCGCATTGGCTGGATGATTGCCGGCAAGTACCAGCAGGAAATCCAGCGCCTGCAAATGTTCAGCACCCATTCGGCCTGCAGCGTGACCCAGATGGGCACGGCGGCGTACCTGGAGAATGGCGGTTACGACCGCCACCTGCGCTATATCCGCCAGGAGTACCGCAAGAACCTCAGCGCGTTCCAGCTGGCCGTGCAGCAGTATTTTCCCGAAGGCACCCAGATGACCCGCCCGACCGGCGGTTTTATCCTGTGGGTCAGTTTGCCTGGACGGGTCAATACCCAGGAACTGCACGTGCGCGCCTTGCAGCAGGGCATCAGCATTGCACCGGGGCTGATCTTCAGTAATACGGAACAGTTCAACCACTGTATTCGCCTGAACTGCGGCACCCCGTGGAACCGCGAGGCGGAGCGCGCCTTGATGACCCTCGGGATGCTGGCAAGCCAGTTATGCCAGGAGACTGCGGCGGGTTTTTGAGGCATGGAAAGGGGACACGACGGGTAGCTGGCTAATTACCATGCTTGTCATACCGTCCTCAACAAGCGAGCATATGGCCTTCTGCCGTTAATGCTGCTGGCGATATGACTTATACCTTTCCTGCTGCCCTGCTGATCTGCGTGTTAAGCCTGTGTAACGCTGGCGCTGTCCTGGCGGCTCCCGCCGGTGAAGCGGCACCTGCTGCCAGCTCCCAGCAAACGGTGCCGGCGAAAAAAGCCGCTGCGGCCAAGAAGGCACCGGTCGCGAAGAAAGCCCCCGCAAAGAAAGCAACGCCGGTGAAAAAACGTGCGCCTATCGCCAGCAAGTCAAAGTCGGCCCACGAAGTCGCCAAGACGCCGCTGCCGCCTGCAGAGCTGGATTTGAGCCTGCCGTCGAACATGGTCCGCCACCTGCAACCCCTCGGCACCATGCCGCAGCCGAAGAACGTGCCGCTGCTGCCGCCGATGTTTGCCGAAAAGCCCACTGACAACAGTGCCTTCCAGATCAACGGGCGCCTGCTCAGCAATGAAATGCAGCTGCAACTGCGCAACGAAGAACGCCGCGAAGTTGAAGGTGCGGCGCTGGATTTCCAGTTCAAGCAATAAACCCGACGAGTAAACGTGACGCGCACCCCTGACCTTCTGTCGCAGACTGGTCAGTCACTTTTGTTTTCGGTGAAAAACCCCTGTTAAGCCAATTTAAAACGTCTGTTTAAGGGCGTAGTCTTACGTGGCCATCAACACTTGAGTTGTCGAGGATCTGTTCGTCATGAAATGCCGTGAAGGCTGTGGCGCTTGCTGCATTGCCCCATCCATCAGTTCTCCGTTGCCGGGAATGCCTGCCGGCAAACCGGCGGGCGAACGCTGCCTGCATCTTTCGGTCGAACAACTGTGCCAGTTGTTTGGCCAGCCTGAGCGGCCGGCAGTGTGTAGTTCGTTCCAGGCGGATATCGAGGTCTGCGGCAGTAGCCAGGCAGAAGCGATCAGGTTGATCGGCTGGTGGGAACAGATGACGGCGGCTTAGTGGGCTGTTCAAAGTACTGAACTTCAACAATAAGGAATAAGACCATGGGTTCACTGAAACGAATTGCTGTGTTGTGCGGTTTTACCGCGTTGTTCGCTGCCGCAGCGCATGCTGAAGACTGGCAGACGGCCAAGGATGAAGACGGCATCAAAGTGTCTTTGAGTGAAATTGCCGGTTCCAAGTACAAGGCTTATCGCGGTGTGACGACCATCAAGGCGCCGCTGGCCAAGATCCAGGCGCTGCAGGAAGACGTGGCGGGGGCCTGTTCCTGGATCCACGAATGCAAGTCGCAGAAACTGCTCAAGCAGGAAGGCGACAAGAGCTGGACCTACACCCAGTTCAAGGCACCGTTCCCGGTGACCGATCGTGACTCGATCCTGGAAATCACCACCACCAAGGCTGCCGACGGCACCGTCACCCGCAAGCTGTTGGAAGTGCCGACCTACCAGCCAGAAGTCAAAGGCTATGTGCGCGTAGCCCAGGTCGATGGTTACTGGAAGCTGGTGCCTAAAGGCGACAACCTGACCGAAGTGACCTACCAGGTGCACACCGAGCCAGGTGGCAGCGTGCCGTCGTGGCTGGCCAACAAGTTTGTGGTGGACGCACCGTTCAACACCTTGAAAGCCCTGAAAGAACACGCTGAAAAATAACTGCAGTTGATCAGGTGCCTCCTGCCTTGAGTGGAACGATTTCCAGGCCCTCAAGGTCCAGATAGATGTAAGCCCACCCATGGGTTTTATCGAGGAGGCTCTGATGCCAAAGTGGAACGTTTCCTTCACCAATGATCATGGTGAGTCGGTAGTCGAGCAATTCGAGTGCGAGCAGAAACCCACGCTTGAAGAAGCCGCGCGCCTGGTTCGCGCCCGCGTATCACCGGTGCTGGAGGAACTGGATCTCAACGATCTGGAGGGGCGTATTGCCGAACCCACGGTCAAGATTCTGAAAGATCAAAACAGCATCAAAGACCTCAAGGTCGACCCCGCCGCCTGAACATTCCCTGTACGCCTTTAAACAGACTCTGGTGGAGGTGATAGCTTCGCGCTACTCTGCAATGGAGATCAGCGAATGAATCGCTAAGGTCTGGCCTTGTCAGCTACATGCTTGTCTCCCAGCGGCGACGTCACTGCCGTAACACCCGCGTCCTTGCAGCGCGGGCCTTGGGAAGCACGGAAAGTCTATCCATCGGTTTGAGGAGGACGTTTCATGAGCACAGCCTATCAAGAAGACATCAGCACCAACGTGTTGCGCCGCATGAAAGAGGGCGGCTTTGACTTCTCGCGTTTCCACCCCATCGAGTTCTACGCCATTTTCCCGGATGAGGAACGTGCGCGGCGGGCTGCGGGTCGGTTTCGTGGGGAATCCCTGAATGCCCAGGTCAGCGCGCGGGATGACGGCGCCTGGTACCTGGAATTGAGCAAAATCATGTTCGCCACCTACGACGGCATAGGAGACTTCGAGCAGGACTTTGAGGCGGTGGTCGAGCCCTTGGGCGGAATCATCGAGGGATGGGGCGTGAAACAGGAGGTGCGTGGGTTACCCATGTAGCGACATGATCAACAACACAGCGTATCGGCTGACCTTTGGGTCGGCCGTTTTTGTTTCTGGCGCGGGAAAAATCCTGCGCAAAAAAAAGCCACCCGAGCAGGGTGGCCAAAGGGAAGATCGCAAAGGAGGAGAGCGATTCGGTACAAGCGGTAATGCGCAATGGATGAGGCTGTAGGACGCGTCCTGTTCAGCTGATGGAGGTGATTATCCGCGGGGTTTGCCGGGCAGTGAAATCAACTCTGACTATGCTGGTGATAGTCATGGCCTGCATTGCAATGAGGCGCCGCCCATGACAGCGGGCATTTGCTGCACCGGGACGGTGCGATGAGACCTGCGTCTATATCCAACTGATTGATACTTAAGTGTTTATGCCGCTGGCACGGGCCTTGCGATGGTTCTGGCGTCCGGGTGACAAGGAGTACGGCATGATCCGCACTTATTATGATGAGATGTACGACGGGGCAGGGCAGGTGCGCCCCCATTACCGCGAATTTGCCCGCTGGTTGGCCGACACGCCGGCCGAACTGCTGGCCCAGCGCCGGCGCGAAGCCGATTTGCTGTTTCACCGGGCCGGTATCACCTTCACCTTGTATGGCGATGAGCAAGGTACCGAGCGCCTGATCCCCTTCGACACGATCCCCCGCAGCATCCCGGCCAGTGAATGGCGGATCGTCGAGCGCGGCTGCATCCAGCGGGTCAAGGCGCTGAACATGTTTCTCGCCGACCTCTACCACGAACAACGCATTATCAAGGCTGGGATCATCCCCGCCGAGCAAGTGCTGGCCAACGAGCAGTACCAGTTGGCGATGCAGGGCCTGGACCTGCATCGGGATATCTATTCCCACATCTCAGGTGTCGACCTCGTACGCGATGGCGACGGCACTTACTACGTCCTCGAAGACAATCTGCGCACCCCCAGCGGCGTGAGCTACATGCTCGAAGACCGCAAGATGATGATGCGCCTGTTCCCCGAACTGTTCGCGGCCCAGCGCATCGCGCCCATCGACCACTATCCCAACCTGTTGCTCGACACCCTGAAAAGCTCCAGCCCGCTGGATAATCCCAGTGTGGTGGTGCTGACGCCTGGGCGTTTCAACAGTGCGTTCTTCGAGCATGCATTCCTGGCCCGGGAAATGGGCGTGGAACTGGTGGAAGGCGCCGACCTGTTCGTGCGTGATGACCGCGTGTTCATGCGCACCACCGATGGTCCCAAGGCGGTGGATGTGATCTACCGTCGCCTCGACGACGCGTTCCTCGACCCGCTGGCCTTCAACCCGGACTCCATGCTCGGCGTACCGGGCCTGCTGGCGGCGTATCGCTCGGGCAACGTGGTGTTGGCCAATGCCATCGGCACCGGGGTGGCGGATGACAAGTCGGTGTACCCCTTCGTCACCGAGATGATCCGTTTTTACCTGGATGAAGAACCGATCCTGAAGAATGTTCCGACGTTCCAGTGCCGTAATCCCAGTGAACTGTCCCACGTACTGGCCAACCTTCCGCAACTGGTGGTGAAGGAAACCCAGGGCTCCGGTGGCTATGGCATGTTGGTCGGCCCGGCCGCCTCGGCGGCGGAAATCGAAGCCTTCCGTGCACGTATCAAGGCCAAGCCCCACGCCTATATCGCGCAACCGACCCTGTGCCTGTCGACATGCCCGACCTTCGTCGAAAACGGCATCGCCCCACGGCATATCGACCTGCGCCCGTTTGTGCTGCAAGGCAAGGAAACCCGTGTGGTGCCCGGCGGCCTGACTCGTGTGGCGCTGCGGGAAGGCTCGCTGGTAGTCAACTCGTCCCAGGGCGGCGGCACCAAAGACACCTGGGTGGTCGAGGATTGAAATATGTTGAGTAGAACTGCCTCGGATTTGTATTGGATGTCACGCTACCTGGAGCGCGCGGAAAACCTCGCGCGGATGCTCGATGTCAGTTATTCGCTGTCGCTGATGCCCCAGGACGGGCGCGGCGATGGCCTGCATGAACTGGCGATGCCGCTGCTGATCACTGGCACCCTCGACGATTACCGCGAGCGTCACGGTGAACTGCACGCCGAGCGGCTGCTGCACTTCTTCGCCCTGGATGCTGCCAACCCGGCCAGCATCTACAGCTGCCTCGGCGCTGCACGCGCCAGTGCCCATGCCGTGCGTGGGCGAATCACCGCCGACATGTGGGAAAACATCAACGCCACCTGGCTGGAGATTCGCGACATCGCCCAGCAAGGCCTGAGTCGCTACGGCATGAGCCGGTTCTGCGAGTGGGTCAAGGAGCGGTCCCACCTGTTCCGCGGTGCCACCTACGGCACCATCATGCGTAACGACGCCTTTCGTTTTATTCGCCTGGGCACCTTTATCGAGCGCGCCGACAACACCCTGCGCTTGCTCGACGCCCGCTATGAAATGGCCGGCGACCAGGCCGAAGCGGTCACCGATGGTACCGCCCACGCCTACTATCAATGGAGTGCGTTGTTGCGGGCGTTGTCGTCGTTCGAGGCCTACACCGAAATCTACCGTGATGCCCCCGGCGCCCGACAAGTCGCCGAGCTGTTGCTGCTGCGCGCCGACGTGCCGCGGTCGCTGCGGGCCTGCAGTGAAGAGATCGACCAGATCCTTGGCAGCCTGCCCGGCATCAACGGTCGCCCGGCCCAACGCCTGGCAGCGGAAATGGACGCACGCCTGCGCTATACCGCCATCGACGAAATTCTCGAGGAAGGCCTGCACGCTTGGCTGACCGACTTCATCCCGCTCGTGCGCGAGCTGGGCGATGCTATTTACAGTTCCTACCTGGAGGCGGCATGAGACTTTCCATCAGCCACGAAACCACCTACCACTACGAAGACCAGGTGCGTGCCAGCATCCAGTACCTGCGGCTCACGCCCCACGACAGCGAGCGCCAGCATGTCCTCAGTTGGCAGTTGGACTTGCCCCGGCCGGTACGGGCGCAACTGGACCCGTTCGGCAACATCCTGCACGTGTTGACCCTGGACGAGCCCCATGAAGCCATCATCATTGGCGCCCGTGGCCAGGTGGATATCGACGAATTGCGCGAGGCCGAGCATGAAAGCCAGTCGGCCTTCCCGTTCCTTCGCTGCACTCGGTTGACCGAGCCGGACGAGGCCCTGCGCAGCTTTGCCGAAAAGCATTGCCATCAACGCCGCGACCGCAGCGCATTGATCGACCTGATGCACGCGCTGAACCAGTACATGACCTATTCGCCGGGTTCTACCGAAGTCGACACCTGTGCGGCCAAGGCGTTTGCCGGGCGTGCCGGGGTGTGCCAGGACCACACCCACGCCTTCCTCGCCTGTGCCCGCAGCCTGGGGATTCCGGCGCGTTATGTGTCGGGGTATTTGTATAGCGAAGACTGCGAGCACCTCGCCAGCCATGCCTGGGCTGAAGCGTGGCTGGATGACGCCTGGTACAGTTTTGACGTGACCAATCAACTGGCGCGGCCGGAGCGGCATTTGAAGCTGGCGGTGGGTCTGGATTACCTGGACGCCTGCCCGGTACGAGGCATGCGTCGTGGGGGAGGGCATGAGCAAATGCATGCGAAGGTATTTGTAGCGCCGACACCGGTGATTTCGGTGCAGCAGCAGTAGGATCCCGGGAGAGAGGGAGCTCTGTGTAGCAGGAAAGCTCTCCGTGCCAGGACAGTTTTTTGTGGCGAGGGAGCTTGCTCCCGCTGGGCCGCGAAGCGGCCCCAAGGCATGCCCCCGAGTTCTGTCTGGAGAAATGTGATTGCCTGATTGGGGCTGCTGCGCAGCCCAGCGGGAGCAAGCTCCCTCGCCACAGGTTTACCCGAGCCTTAAGGCTGCTTTCTGCCTGCCATATGCTTCAAATACCCCACCAGCAGATCCAGGTCCGCATCCGGCAATACACTGGTGGCAAACGCGGGCATCTTCGCCTGTGGCCAGTGCCGCATGCTTTGCGGATCGCGGATGTAGCGCTTGAGGAAATCCCCGGCAAAATATTCAGTGGGGTTGTAAGGAATATTCAGGTCCGGCCCCACCTGCGCATCGCCGGCCCCGTTCAGGCGATGACATGCCAGGCAGTTCTTCTGGAACAGTGCGAACCCCTGATTCACCGGGTCATTCGCCGCCAGTTTCGGATCCGGCAACAACGCCGGGAAGCGCTCAGCCACCGTCTTCAACTGCTTGATCCCGGAAATCTGAAACGGCCACTGCTCAGGGCTGATATGCCCGGCTTGTGGATCGGTCCACACCAGATAAAACGGCCCGGCACTGGGCTTGCCGTCTGCCAGTGGCGGCCACGGATGCGCCGGATCTTCCACCGCCAGCCAGGCCCGCGCGCCGCTTTTTGATAGCAGCGGTGCCGCCGTCAGTTCCGCGGCAAAGCCGTCGAGGGCCACTGCCTGCAGATGGTTATCCGGCATGATGCCTGGCAACAGCGCTGCCAACGGCACTGCGCGATACGTCATGTTGCGCTTGTAGGAAACGTCATCAACGATCTGCACCGTCTGCGCATCCGGACGCTTGAGCAGTTCGGTGGTTTCCCAGGTTTTGCTGGCGTGATCCAGCTCGACGGTCAATTTCGCGGCGTGCGCCGGCAAGGCCAGCAGCAGGATCAGGAGGACGATGATCTGTTTCAAGGAAGGGCCACATATCGGAAAAGGCGGTGGAACTCACGATACCGCAAAATCAAAAAATCTCGGCGCGCAAAACGGCAGCCCCTGACGGGATCGCTATACGCAATATCCCGAAAGGCGCTGCCAAAGGCTGCGATCCTGGCGCTGTGTCTGCGCAGAATGTGGGGTGTGAGAGGTCACCCAATGACCTTGGTGAGGTTGGGCAAGATCAGAATCAGGGTGGTGGCGAACAGAATAAGTCCCGCCTGACGTACTTTCGAATGCTTGAACATGGCTGACTGCCTTTTGTTGTTATTCCTGAGCGTCAAATGCGTGCCGGTCGATTCAACTATGACGGTGCTACATGACTCTTTTCTTACAGTTCCTACAGGTGCTCCAGCAAAACCCGGCAGCAACCTTTAACTTCTCTTACAGATTCAACCTTAGAGCCCTCGTTCTACATGGCTTAGATCCATTTCGTCTCATCACCTGAAGAAAAATTATTAAAAAGGCATGAGGCCAATTGCCAGCCAGACGCCAGCCCTACGGCTAGACAGCTAAAACGATTAATCAGCCGATTCCCGTAGCCTCCTACCGTTCGTCTGAGCGTGAGCGTCAAGGTCAATGAGCGGTTCGGTCATTGAATCCGGCGCCCCGGCGCCTAAGGTAAGGGCACGATTCGTTGCATAGTGATTCGAGGACGTCATGACCCAAGCTTTGATCTTTGATGCGATACGCACGCCCCGGGGCAAAGGCAAGGCGGATGGCGCCCTGCACAGCGTCAAGCCGGTGAACCTGGTGGCCGGTTTGCTGACGGCACTGCAACAGCGCACCGACCTCGACACCCGGCAAGTGGATGACATCGTCCTGGGCTGTGTCACACCGATTGGCGACCAGGGCGCCGACATCGCCAAGACCGCCGCGTTGGTGGCGGACTGGGATATCAGCGTCGCCGGTGTGCAGATCAACCGGTTTTGCGCCTCGGGCCTGGAAGCCGTGAACCTCGGCGCGATGAAAGTGCGCTCCGGCTTTGAAGACCTCGTGGTGGTGGGCGGCGTCGAGTCCATGTCCCGAGTGCCCATGGGCAGTGACGGCGGCGCCTGGGTGCTCGACCCGCAAACCAATATGCACAGCCACTTCACCCCGCAAGGCATCGGTGCCGACCTGATCGCCACCCTGGAAGGCTTCACCCGCCAGGACGTCGACGCCTTTGCCCTGCATTCACAGCAGAAAGCGGCGCGGGCCAGATCAGACGGTTCCTTCAACAAGTCGCTGATCGCCGTGCAGGACCAAAATGGCATTGTGCTGCTGGATCAGGACGAATTCATCCGTGCCGACTCCACCCTCGAAGGCCTGGGCAAACTCAAGCCCAGCTTCGAAATGATGGGCCAGATGGGCTTCGACGCCACGGCGTTGCGAGTCTATAGCCACGTCGAGCGCATCAACCACGTGCACACACCGGGCAACAGTTCCGGGATCGTCGATGGCGCGGCGCTGATGCTGATCGGTTCTGAAGCCAAAGGTCGCGAACTCGGCCTGCAACCCCGGGCGCGGATCGTCGCCACCGCTGTCACCAGTACCGACCCCACCATCATGTTGACCGGCCCGGCACCGGCAACCCGCAAGGCACTGGCCAAGGCGGGTTTGCGGGTTGAAGACATCGACCTGTTCGAGGTCAACGAAGCGTTTGCGTCGGTGGTGCTCAAGTTCATCAAGGACATGGGCATCGACGCCGCCCGGGTCAACGTCAACGGTGGCTCCATCGCCATGGGCCACCCGCTGGGCGCCACGGGCTGCGCGATTCTCGGCACCTTGCTCGATGAGCTGGAGGTGCGCCAGCAGCGTTATGGCCTGGCCACCCTGTGTGTCGGCGGCGGCATGGGTATCGCCACTATCATCGAACGCCTCTGAGCCTAAGGAATCAGTCATGACCGATGCCATTCGTTACGAAAAGGGCCAGGACCAGATTGTGGTGCTGACCATCGACATGCCCGGCCAGAGCGCCAACACCATGAACGGGGTGTACCGCGAGGCCATGGCGGCCACCGTCGCCCGCCTGGACGCCGAGAAGGATTCGATTGCGGGCGTGATCATCACCTCGGCGAAGAAGACCTTCTTTGCCGGCGGCGACCTTAATGAACTGATCAAGGTCGACAAGCCCCACGCCAAGGATTTCTACGACAGCGTGCTGGTGCTGAAGGCGCAACTGCGCACCCTGGAAACCCTCGGCAAACCGGTAGTGGCCGCGATCAACGGCGCAGCGCTGGGCGGTGGCTGGGAGATCTGCCTGGCGTGCCAGCACCGTGTGGCGCTGGACCACAAGTCGGTACAGATTGGCCTGCCGGAAGTCACCCTCGGGCTTTTGCCGGGTGGCGGCGGTGTGGTGCGCATGGTGCGGATGCTGGGCCTGGAAAAAGCCTTGCCCTACTTGCTGGAAGGCAAAAAGATTACGCCGCAGCAGGCGCTGCAAGCCGGGTTGATTGATGAGCTGGCGGCAGACCGTGACGAGCTGCTGGCCAAGTCCCGGGCGTGGATTCTGGCCAACCCCGAGGCGAAACAGCGTTGGGACATCAAGGGCTACCAGATCCCGGGTGGTACGCCGTCCAACCCGAAAGTCGCGCAAATGCTTGCCATTGCGCCATCGATCCTGCGCGCCAAAACCAACGGCTGCTTCCCGGCCCCGGAGAAAATCCTCTGCGCCGCCGTGGAAGGTGCCCAGGTGGATTTCGACACCGCGCACTTGATCGAGACCCGCTACTTCACCGAGCTGGTCACCGGGCAAGTGGCGAAAAACATGATTGGCACCTTCTGGTTCCAGCTCAATGAAATCAATGCCGGCAGTTCGCGGCCCAAGGGCTTTGCGCCGTATGTGACACGCAAGGTCGGCGTGCTCGGCGCCGGGATGATGGGCGCGGGCATTGCCTACGTCAGCGCCTCGGCGGGCATTGAGGTGGTGCTCAAGGACGTCAGCCAGGCGGCGGCAGAGAAGGGCAAGGCCCACTCGGCCACGTTGCTGGACAAGAAGGTCGGGCGTGGGCAATTGACCGCCGAACAGCGGGAAACCATCCTCGCGCGGATTGTTCCTACCGAATCCGATGCTGATCTTGCCGGCTGCGACCTGATCATCGAAGCCGTCTTCGAGGATCGGGAACTCAAGGCCAAGGTCTCGGCGGCCGCGCAAAACGTGGTGGGTGCCGAAGCGGTGATCGCCTCCAACACCTCCACCTTGCCCATCAGCGGGTTAGCCACCGCCGTTCCAGACCAGGGCAAGTTTATCGGCCTGCACTTCTTCAGCCCGGTGGACAAAATGCCCCTGGTGGAAATCATCAAGGGCGCCCGCACCAGCGACGAAACCCTGGCGCGGGGGTTCGACTTCGTACTGCAAATCAAGAAAACCCCGATTGTGGTCAACGACAGTCGCGGCTTCTTCACCTCGCGGGTGTTCGGCACCTTCACCAACGAAGGCATCGCCATGCTCGGCGAAGGCGTGGCGGCGCCGATGATCGAGACCGAGGCACGCAAGGCCGGCATGCCGGTGGGGCCGCTGGCGGTCTCTGACGAAGTTTCCCTCAGCCTGATGAGCCATATCCGTCAACAGACGGCCAAGGACTTACAGGCCGAAGGCAAGCCGTTACCGCAGCACCCGGCGTTTGCCGTGATCGACCTGTTGCTCAATGAATACAAGCGCCCGGGCAAGGCGGCGGGTGGCGGTTTCTACGAGTACCCGGCGGGCGGGCAGAAACACCTGTGGTCGGAGCTGAAAAACCGCTTCGAAAAGCCTGGCCAACAGATCTCGCCGCAAGACGTGCGTGACCGTTTGCTGTTCATCCAGGCCATCGAAACCGTGCGCTGTGAGGAGGAGGGCGTGTTGATGTCGACGGCTGATGCCAACGTCGGCTCGATCTTCGGTATCGGCTTTGCCGCCTGGAGCGGCGGAGCGCTGCAATTCATCAACCAGTACGGCCTGAACGATTTCGTCGCCCGCGCCCGCTACCTGGCCGAGCAATATGGTGAGCGCTTCACGCCGCCGGCGCTGCTGTTGGAGAAAGCTGCACAGGGTGAAGCGTTTCGGTGATCAAAATGTGGGAGCGGCGATGGGGCTTGCCTTGGAAGGGTATTTCAAGGCAGGCTCTGGGGGTGTTCATTATTCCCATCGCCGTGTCAGGTATTTTTTATGTCGTTACGCGTGTGCATCCTGGAAACCGATATCCTGCGTCCTGGGCTGATCGATCAGTACCAAGGGTACGGGCAGATGTTCAAGCGCCTGTTCTCCAAACAGCCGATTGCCGCCGAGTTCGTCATCTATAACGTGGTGCAGGGTGAATACCCGGCGGATGAAGAAGTGTTCGACGCGTACCTGGTGACGGGCAGCAAGGCCGACTCCTTTGGCACCGATCCGTGGATCCAGACCCTCAAGACCTACCTGCTGGACCGCCATGCCCGCGGCGACAAGCTGATCGGCATCTGCTTCGGCCACCAGTTGCTGGCGCTGCTGTTGGGTGGCAAGACCGAGCGGGCGACCAAGGGCTGGGGCATGGGCATCCATGACTACAAACTGAACGCCAAGGCACCGTGGATGAGCCCGGTGGTGGAAGAACTGACGCTGTTGATCAGCCACCAGGACCAGGTCACCACCTTGCCGGAAAACGCCACAGTGATCGCCTCCAGCGAGTTCTGCCCGTTTGCGGCGTACCACATTGAAGACCAGGTGCTGTGTTTCCAGGGCCACCCGGAATTTATCCACGACTATTCCCGCGAGTTGCTGGAGATTCTTCAGACAACGCTGGGGGAGAAGGTCTACACCAACGGTGTGGCCAGCCTGGAACGAGACCACCACGGCGTCACCGTGGCGGAATGGATGATGCGGTTTGTGGCGCACAAACCAAAAGCAGGAGCGGCCTGAAACCGTCCAGGGCAAGAAGCACGCTCTTCAAGGCAAAGCAGATTAATGTAGGAGCTGGCTTGCCTGCGATAGCATCACCTTGGTGTAACTGACAAACCGAGGTGCCTGCATCGCAGGCAAGCCAGCTCCCACACTTTTGATCTTCAGCAAATTGAGCTGGGTTTGTTACAGCCAGCCTGAACGCTTGAAGCTGGCCCACAAACTTGTACACCCCACCGCAATAAACCCCAGCACCGCAAAATAGCCGTAGTGCCATTGCAGCTCCGGCATGTTCTGGAAGTTCATCCCGTAAATCCCGGCCACCGCCGTCGGGAACGCCAGAATCGCTGCCCACGCGGCAAACTTGCGTTGCACCACGCTTTGGCGCGAGGCTTCCAGCAACACCCCAATCTCGATGGTCTGGCTGGCGATATCCCGCAAGGTGGTCAGGTCTTCCATCTGCCGGGTGACGTGAATCTGCACATCGCGAAAGTACGGACGCATGTTCTTGTCGATAAACGGGAAGCTCAGTTTCTGCAATTCCTGACTGATCTCCACCATCGGTGCCACATAGCGCTTCAGTCGCAGCACATCGCGGCGCAGGCCGTGGAGCTTCTGGATATCCGCTTCACTCAGGGAGTTGCACAACACGTTGCGCTCCAGCTCATCGACCTCGGCATGAATCGCCTCGCTCACTGGCTGGTAGTTCTCGGTAACAAAATCCAGCAGCGCATAGAGTACGAAATCTTCCCCATGCTCCAGCAACAGCGGCCGCGCCTCACAGCGCTGGCGCACATAGCCGTAGGACGCCGAATGGCCGTTGCGGGCGGTGATTATGTAGCCGTTGCCGGCAAAGATATGGGTTTCGATAAACTCCAGCTTGCCGTTATCGCGCACCGGTGAGTAGGTCACGATAAACAGCGCGTCGCCGAAGGTTTCAAGCTTGGGCCGGCTGTGTTTTTCCAGGGCGTCTTCGATGGCCAGTTCGTGCAGGTTGAACTGGCGCTGCAGGTTGGCAAGTTCCAGCGCGCTGGGCTCCTCCAGGCCGATCCACACAAAGTGGTCAGGCTTGGCGGCCCACGCGGCGCCTTCGTCGAGGGTGATATCAGTGACTTTCTTTCCGGCGCTATAGACGGCGGCCGCAACAACTCTACCCATAGTGCTGATCGCTTCTTCTTGAATGGCAGATGACAACTGTCAGGCAGCTTAGCTGCCCTGCCCAATCAGAGTCAGCAAATTCGGCGGGGTTCAGCCGTGATTGCAGGCGTGGTTTGCAGCTCGCGGTCCATCGCCTCGATGCAGTCGCGCATTTGCTCGCGACAGGTCTGCATTAACAGCGGCATGTCATCCATCGTCAGCCCCTTCGTAGGAATCGGCGGCAACGAGCGAATCAGAATATCGCCACTGTTCCTGCTATTGAGCTTCATCTGCTTCACATAGGTGCTGACACACACCTGCACAATCGGCACGCCTGCGGCGATCGCCATCTGGAACGCGCCTTTCTTGAACGGCAGCAGGGTTTCACCGAAGTTGCGCGTGCCTTCCGGGAACACCCAGATCGAGGTGTCGGCATGCGCCAAGGTGTGGGTGGTGGTCAGCATCGAACGCCGCGCCTTGTGCGCATTGCCCCGGTCGATCAACACATTGCCCGCCAGCCAGAACAACTGTCCGAACAACGGCACCCACTTCAGGCTCTTCTTGCCGATACACACCGTGCGGTACGGCACTACGGTGCCGAACACAAACAGGTCGTAGTTGGATTGATGGTTGGCGATGATCACGCAACTGCTGGGCTTGTTACGCAGCGAGTCGACATCGGCCTTCACTCGCAGGCGCAATAGCCACATCGCCGGCACCGCATACAGGCGCGCGCAGTAACGGCTGTTGTCCGGATTGAACGGCCGACAGATCCCCAGCAGCACGCCCAGTACGCCCGCAATCATAAAATGCAGGCCCATCAACAACATGCGTAACAAAAAAAGCATCGACACAGCCCATCGGGACAAAAGGTGGCGCAGTGTACGGATGTGCACTGTATTCGGCAATTGCCCCTATAGAGTCAGAAGATAGGCGATGTTTAAGCGCATGTTTCAACATGCTGTGACAGACACTGTCTAGAGCGGTTGTAGGCAAACCGGAATTCTTTGTAAGAAAAAGCCCGACTCAAGGTCGGGCTTCGATTCAGCAGGCGTAGGTTTGATTAACCCAAGTGCCCTTGGTCCTGAATGATCGCGTCATCCAGGGCTTCCAGCAGCGCCTTACGCACCTTCAGCTTGGTGTGCTTGTGGGCGTTCATATTGATCTTCTTCAATTGGCGAGCGGCTTCCAGTGCGGCGGCCTGCAACTCTTCCGGTGCGACCACCTTATCCAGGAACCCGGCGCTCAACGCGTCCTGCGGGTTAAACATCTCGGCATTGATCACCGATCGGTGGAACGCCGACTTGCGCAGACGATCCCGCGCCAGTTCGATCCCGGCGTGGTGCATGGTCATGCCGATCATCACTTCATTCAGGCCAATGCTGAAAGGCCCGTCCACACCGATCCGGTAATCCGCCGACAGCAACAGGAATGCGCCCTTGGCCACCGCGTGCCCGGGGCACGCCACGATCACCGGGAACGGGTGCGACAACAGGCGGCGGGCGAGGGTGGAACCCGACGTCACCAGGCTCACGGCTTCTTTAGGGCCTGCGGTCATCACCTTCAAATCATAGCCACCGGACAAAATCCCCGGCGTGCCCGTGATGATCACCACCGCTCGATCCTTCTCGGCCTGATCCAGCGCTTGATTAAACGCACTGACCACTGCCGGCGAAATGGCATTCACCTTGCCGTTGCTCAGGGTCAGGGTCGCGATACCGTCTTCGAGGTGGTAGGCAATCAACTCACTCATGACGCGATTCCTTGTAATGCTTGTAATAGAAGGACAGACGGCAGACGTTACCCACCGCGCCCGCCCTGGTAAAGCGCCATGACTGACTACCCAGTCAGACTTTTCGCCCATGCCCGCCCGCAGGCGGCCTTCGGCAAGGCGCAGCAGCTACTATAGACAAGCGCCGTGAGTGCCCGAGAATGGCAGAATCGCCGTGGTGCGCATGGCGCCACAGAGGGCTGGAACGGCATAACCGCCTAAGCGCATGAAAATTCTGAAAAAAACCTTTGCCATCGGAAAAGCTTTCGACTACATTAGCGCGCCTCGACAGACTGAATCAGTTTGACGAGATACGGTGAAGTGTCCGAGTGGCTTAAGGAGCACGCCTGGAAAGTGTGTATACAAGAAATTGTATCGAGAGTTCGAATCTCTCCTTCACCGCCAAATTCGATGTAAACAAAACCCCTGGTTTCGAGAGAAGCCAGGGGTTTTGTGGTTTCTGGGGTTTGAATAGGTGGTTGTGCTAGGAAAAAATTTTCTCTAGCTTCAGCTCCTTCTCTAGACGGGTATGGAATGAACAAAACCGGAGGAACTGACTTATGACCAGCAAGCTTCGCATCTCTGCTGTGCAACCAGTTGCCGGCAAGCATGCCATCGAAATTGAGTGGAATAACGGCAAGCGGCATACCGTTGATCTCACTGATCACATAAATACCTTCCCGATTCTAAAACCCCTTCAGGACTTGGCTCTATTTGGTCGGGTTGAAGTCGGTGAGTGGGGCTTTGACGTGACTTGGGGCAATGACCTGGAGTTGTCCTCCGTCACCTTGCATCGTTTGGCGCTGGAACAGTCCGGCGAGGTCATGCTGACGCAGGACTTCAGAAAGTGGATGCTCAGCAACAATCTGTCGCTCTCCGCTGCGGCTGTGGAACTAGGCTTCACTCGTAGGACCATTACTTCCTACAGCAGCGGGGCCGCTCTGATTCCCAAGCATGTAGGGTTGGCGTGTAAGGGGTGGGAGTACGAGCATAAGGCTCGTGGCACACGTTGCGTTTAGGTTGGGTAATGTTCGCAAAAAGGGATGACTGAGAGGTCGTCCCTTTTTCGTTTTTGCGGGGTCAAGCCAATGGGTTCAGGAATACTGCGCTGCCATCCTCCGACCTATGACATCCAGCAGATCGCATCCATCGCGTAACGGAATTGCGCAGAGCAAGGAAAAGTCGCCCAGCACGACCGTATCACTACTGATTTCTGCACGCAGCGCCAGGTTTTCTAGAACTTGGGTTACGGCGCGAATCCGATAGTTTGCAGCATCAAGCAGGACATCCAGCGGTGCTGTTGTGTCTACGAAAAGGGCGGGTGTGGTGCAGTCGTTGCTGGTGAGTGCCATATATTGATTCATACGGGAGTCCATCTGAGACAAATAGAAAAATAGCTAACCTTTTTTCAAGTTAGACCTTCATAAAACAGCCGCCGCCTGAAAAACTGGTTCGCAGAGTTTTAGTTTTCAGATTTGTCTTCGAGTCGCCAAACTCGGTCGCCATGACGGCGACCGAGGAACTATAGACCTAGCATTACGAAGCGGGCAGGGCATGCCTTCCGATTGATCTGTAGGAAATCACTCCGACTGACCAACTGCACGCCCTCAAGCCTGCACATACACCCAAGCCGTCAACCCCGAAGCCAACCCCACCGAAACCCGCTTATAGTCCGACACTTCATACGCATCCGCCGCCGCCAGTTCCTGCTCGGTAATCTGAAACACCATCCCTTCAACACTGTCCTCATTCCGCCCGCTCGGCGAAACAATCGGATGATGGGTCTTGCCACTGGCCGCCAACACCTCAGGATCGGTAATCTCCACCCAGCTTGTCGAATACCCCAGCATCGCATCCTGCTGACCCACCAACTCCCGCCCAAAGTTGGCCAGCTGCACTGCCTTGTCCTGCAACGTGCCGTAGGAAAACAACAGCACGGGAAATTCGGTCGAGCGTTCCATCTTTATTCCTTGAAAAAGTTAAGCCAGCAAATCTTCGTAAAACGCACCATAAGCCCCGCTCGGGTGCGCGATCTGTATCTCCAGAATCCACAGCCCTTCATTGGGATACTGGTCAAAATCCCCAAGGTCACCGCCACGGTAAATCGCATGGGGAAAGTCGCTGACACGGTGCCCTTTGATGTCGAGGTTCAGCACCCAACCCATTTCCTTCGCTTGCTCTTCGGCAAAACGATACAGCTCCAGGCCGACGACTTTATCGTTCCTCCAGCGCTGTTCCACCCGGTCAAACAACTCTTTCGCTGCGCGCGCACACGCGGCCATCTCCGGGTTGTTGCCAGTGCTGAAGGTCGCCCCCGCATCACCTTCATGGCCTTGCCAAACGGCGCCCATGTCGATGAAGTAGATGTCGTTTTCCCCCAGCACCGGGTCGCCGTCGGAGCGTTCCTTGAAGGTCCTGAGGGTGTTGGCGCCAAAGCGCACCAGCAGCGGGTGCCAGATGCGCTGCATGTCGAGGTCGGCGAGGACTTTTTTGCCGAGCTCGCGGGCTTCGGATTCGAGCATGCCGGGGCGGATGAGTTTGGACAGTGCTTCGATCGCGCGCCAAGTCATGGCCTGGGCGTAGCGCATTGAGTCGATGCTGTAGGCGACGCCCACAGCTTCCTTGGATGATTGTGCGGTCACCGGCTTTTCCTCGGCTTTATAGTGTCAGGCGTTATGCGTTTTACTATATAGCGATGGCAGGATGGAACCTAAATATGCAACCACGCCATCCCACCCAACACCACACTCACACCACCGGCGGTATACGCCATGCGCTTCAACCATTCCTTCCTTGTCAGCAATGTGATCGCAGCCAACGAAATCGCGATCTGAATCGCGGTCATTGCCTGTGCCCAGCGGTGATGTTGATGCAATGCTTGCTCTGACTTTTCATCCCATTCCTTCGACGTGGCTTCAAGCTTTTCGGCCTGTTTGCGCACGTCTTCCTTCTGGGTTTTATAACGCTCGATCTCGTCGGTGTAGTGCTTGGCATCAACCCCCGGAATATGCGTCGCCAGCTCCGCAAGGTTCTGCCGGCTGGATTTGGCCTGGTAGTAGTTCCACTGGTTGGCGGCTTCGGTCTTGAAGATGGCGGCGTTGTTTTTGTCCATCGCCGCTTCGCTTTCGGTGGAGCCGGCCTGGTAGCTGAGCATGGCGCCGACGGTGGCCATGATGGCGGTCATCACGGCGATGCGGCTGGCGAAATTGTCCCCGCTGCGGTGGGCATGTTCGGTGGCGTGTTCGACGTGTTTTTCGTGGGGGCTGGGGACTTCGAAGGCTTCGGACATGGGGGCGTCTATGAAGGGTTTGAGGGACTCTGATTCTTCACCAGCGAAGCTGTCTCAATCCTGTACGTAATGCTGCAAACCGGCCACCAGGGCGTCAAAGGTGACGCGGCAGCGCGGGCTGTTGCGCAGGTCTTCGTGCATGGTGACCCAGGTGTCCAGTTGCAGGGCAAATGCGTCCGGCAGCACTCGGCTCAGGCGGGCGTCTTGCCGGGCCAGTTTGACCTGGCAGCCACCGATGCCGGCGCCGGCGCGGATCAGGGCCAGTTGTGCGAGGTCGCTGTCGCTGCTGAGGGAAAAGGCGCTGCGGTCGAAGCCTTTGACGGCCAGGCTGCGGATGAAGGCGCTTTCCTGGTCGTAGCCGATGACTGAATGAGCTGAGAGATCATTCAGGCTCTGGGGTGTGCCATGTTGTTGCAGGTAGTCGTTGCGCGCATGCAGGCCGACTTCGATAACGCCGATCCTTTTCGCCAGAAGTTGTTCCTGGCTGGGTCGGACCATTCGCACAGCGATGTCGGCCTCCAGTTGCAGCAGGTCCAGCAGGCGATTGCTCAGCACCAGTTCGACCCTGAGGTGCGGGTGCTGTTGGCGCAGGCGGGTGATGATCGGCGGGAGGACTTCCACGCCGATCACTTCGCTGGCAGATACCCGTACCACGCCGCGTACTTCCGGGCCTTGTGGAGAGGCGGCGCGCTCGAGGGCGGCAGCCGTGGTTTCCATGGTTTCGGCATGGGGGCGCAGGGTGAGGGCGACCGCCGTGGGCAACAGGCCGCTGGCGGAGCGGGTGAACAGCACCACGTTGAGGGATTTTTCCAGCGCAGCGATGTGCCGCCCGACCGTGGGCTGCGTGATGCCGAGCTGCCGTGCGGCCCCCGACAACGATCCTTCCTTGAGTACCCCGAGGAATGACCGGTAAAGCTCCCAACCAATATTTGATGCCATGCATAAATGTATAGCGTCTGGATGATCTTCGGCAATTCCTCTATAGCTCGCCGGCGAACAGAATCGCCCCATCACACAACCCTCAGGGGAAAAAGCATGAACAAGGTTCTGGTATTGGGCGCGACAGGCGGGATTGGTGGCGAGGTGGCGCGGCAGTTGTTCGCTGCCGGCTGGCAGGTATGTGCCCTGACTAGAGATGTGGATAAGGCCCACAAACAGAACGCCGATTTCACCTGGATAAAAGGTGATGCGCTGAACCGTGGGGAAGTCGTCGCAGCGGCCCGGGGTTGTTCGGTGATCGTGCATGCGGTGAATCCGCCCGGTTACCAGCGCTGGGCGGAGCTGGTGCTGCCGATGATCGACAACAGCATCGCGGCGGCAGTCGCGGAAGGGGCGACGATTGTCTTGCCGGGCACGGTGTACAACTTCGGGCCTGATGCCTTCGCGCGGTTGGAGGAAGATTCGCCGCAGCATCCACTTACCCGCAAGGGCGCGATCCGGGTAGAGCTGGAGCAGCGTTTGCTTGAGGCGACCCAGCAGGGCGCACGAGCGCTGATCGTGCGGGCAGGCGATTTTTTCGGCGCCAAGGCCGGCAGCAGCTGGTTTTCCCAAGGCCTGGTCAAGCCCGCAAAACCGGTGGCCAACGTGAGCTATCCAGGGGCGCCGGGCGTGGGGCATCAGTGGGCTTACCTGCCTGATGTGGCGAGGACCATGGTCGAGTTGATTGCCCGCCGCGACAGCCTTGATGCCTTCGCCCGTTTTCATATGGCGGGGCACATAGATGCCGATGGTCGGCAGATGAGCCAGGCGATTCAGCGGGTGGTGTCACGCAGGACCGGCCAACAGCCTTCTGTACGTGCTTTCCCGTGGTGGCTGCTGAAACTGGCCGCGCCCTTTGTCACCACCTTCCGCGAGATGCAGGAAATGCGTTACCTGTGGCAAACCGAGGTGCGGATGGACAACCGCCGCCTCGTACAGATATTGGGCAGCGAACCGCACACGCCTTTGGACGAGGCGGTTGAGGCGACATTGGTGGGTATCGGCTGCTTGCCTAAGCGCGCCTGATCAATCGCACATACACCGCGATGTTGATCAACAGCACCAGCGCGCCCAGCCCCAATTGAATCTGCGGCGTCAGCCCGGCCGGGTAGATCAGGGCCAGGATGTAATGCTCGATAAACCCGCCGCCATAACCGTCCTGCCCGGCCAGGTGGCGAAACAGGTTTTCCCAGCGTGTCAGCGGGCAGGGCAGGTGGAACACTTCCACCGCAACGCCCCAGGCAGCAGCGGGCAAGTGCAGCCACATCACGGGCCGCCATCTCAGGGCGAGCAAACCGCCAAACAGCACGAACAGAATGAACGACAAATGAAACAGCACCAGGCCGTCGGCGGCGAAGCGGTAGAGCATGATGGGGTTCGCTTTTTGAATGGATCAGGTCCCGAATTCTTCCTTCAGGAACTCGATAAACACCCGCAATTTCTTCGGCGTGTTCGTACGGTTGAAGTAATACAAATACAGCGCGCTGTGGGCAATCCAGTCGTCCAGCACCTCCACCAACTCACCGCGTTGCAGGTACTGCTCGACGCTGGAGCGCGCCACGTAGGCAAAGCCAAACCCGTCCAGCGCACCGCGCACCATCAATTCAACATCGTTGGTCGCCAGCCGGCCTTTTACCGTAACCCGCATCTGCTTGCCGGCTTTTTCAAAGTCCCAGCGGTGCAGCGAGCCGGTCTGCGCACTGCGGTAGTTGACGCACTCATGCTCGAGCAAGTCGTGGGGATGAGTGGGCAGTTTGCGCCCCTGCAAATACTGCGGCGTGGCGACGATGACGAATCGCAACTGCGTCGCCACCGGCACCACCACCATGTCTTCGGCCAGCACATGGTCGTAGCGGATGCCCGCGTCAAAACCCTGGGCGACGATGTCCACCAGGCTGTTATCCACCGCCACTTCCAGGTTGATGCCCGGGTATTTGCGCAGGAAGCGCTGGAGCAACGGTTGCAGGACCATTCGGCTGGCGGTGGAGGGAATGTTCAGGCGCAAGGTGCCGGCGGCGTCGACCGTCGCCGCTGCTACGCTGTGCAGGCTGGTTTGCAGTTCTTCCAGCAGCGGCGTGATCTTCTGGATCAACTGCTCGCCGGCCTCGGTCACGCTGACGCTGCGGGTGGTGCGGTTGAGCAGTTGCACACCCAACTGTTTCTCGAGGGCGCGCACGCGATGGCTGACGGTCGACACCGACAGGCTGCTGGCGTCGGCCGCCTGGGTGAAGCTTTTCGAGCGGGCGACCTGCAGGAACAGTCGCAACTGCTGAAAATCGGGCGTGTCCATTGTGTGGTATTTCCGAAAGGGCCTTGCAGATTATGCATCTTTTTAGCAAGAACAGCGGCGCGCATACTTTTCCTACACACACGAGGATTGGCCCTTTATGACGACTTCCACCGCAAAACCCGTCTGGTTCATCACTGGCTGCTCCACCGGTTTCGGCCGCCAGCTGGCGTTGCACACCCTGAGCCTCGGCTACCCGACCGTGGTCACCGCGCGTAATCCGCAGCAGGTGCAAGACATCGTTGCCGGTCACGAAGAAAACGCCCTGGTCCTGACGCTGGACGTTACCGACCAGGCCCAGGTCGAGGCGGCTGTCAAAGCGGCTGAAGAACGTTTCGGCCATATCGACGTACTGGTCAACAACGCCGGTGTCGGCTACTTCGGCTCCTTCGAAGAAAGCGACCTGGATGACGTGCGCAACATGTTCGAAATCAACGTGTGGGGCTTGAGCGCCATGACCCGCGCGGCCTTGCCCGGCATGCGCGCCCGGCGCTCTGGCAGCATCGTGAACATTTCCTCGGTGGGCGGTGTGGCGGCGTTCCCGTCGCTGAGTTTCTACAATGCGACCAAGTTTGCGGTGGAGGGCCTTTCCGAGGCGCTGTCCCAGGAAGTCGCGCCGTTGGGGATCAAGGTGTTGCTGGTCGAGCCGGGCCCGTTCCGCACCGACTGGGCCGGGCGTTCGGCCAACGAGGCGGCTCACGGGATTGCCGACTACAAGGAAACGGCGGTGGCACGGGCCAATATGGTTCGCAACTACAGCGGCAAGCAGCCGGGTGATCCGGTGCGCGCGGCGATTGCCATCGTCAAGGCGGTGGAGGCTGAGCAACCGCCATTGCGCCTGTTGCTGGGCAAGGCTGCGTTGACCTTTGCGCGGACCAAGGTGAAGGCGCTGAGTGCGGATTTTGATGCGTGGGCTGAGGTAACTGAGGGGGCGGATTTTCCCGAGTGAAGCACTGACTGGATTCGGCACAAGGCCGTAACGGTTGCTTGCAGGTAACGCTGGCCGTTATTGTGCTGAATCCTTTTAGTCCTTTTGCCCACGGATCTGTAGTGATGAATGCACCGCGTACCGCTGTCCCGATCAAGGCTGTCATTTTCGATATGGACGGGTTGTTGCTGGACACAGAAGGCATCTACACCGAAGTCACACAGATCATCGCCGAACGCTATGGCCGTACCTATGACTGGGGGATCAAGCAGCACATCATTGGTCGCGGCGCCCAGGACCTGGCGGATTACGTGGTCAAGGCGCTGGACCTGCCGATTACCCCCGCAGAATTCCTGGTGATCCGCGAGCCGCTGATGAGCGAGCGTTTCCCCAAGGCCTTGGGCATGCCGGGTGCTGAGGCGCTGGTGCGGCACTTGAAGGCGCATAACATTCCGATTGCCGTGGGCACCAGTTCGTCGCGCAACTCGTTTGGCCACAAGACTACGTTGCACCGTGAGTGGTTTGGGCTGTTCGACACTATCGTCACGGCGGATGATCCGGAGGTCGGGGCGGCCAAGCCGGCGCCGGATATCTTCCTGACGGCGGCGCGCCGCTTGGGTGTGGCACCGGAGGATTGCCTGGTGTTTGAGGATTCGCCGTTTGGCGTGACAGCGGCGAAGGCTGCGCACATGACCGCGATTGCGGTGCCGGATGAGGCGATGGCGGACAGCAAGTATCACCATGCTGACCAGATTATTCGCAAGTTGGCTGACTTTGATTTGGCGGCGTATGGCTTGCCGCCGATGCGTTGATCCCTCTGAAGCGACTGGATTAAAAATGTGGGAGCGGGCTTGCTCGCGAATACGGTGTGTCAGCCGATACATGTGCTGACTGATCCACCGTATTCGCGAGCAAGCCCGCTCCCACATTCAGTCCTGCGGTGCCTTGGGCAAGGTCTTCTGCCGCAAAATATAAACCGTCACCAACACCGCACTGGTCAGCATGAACCCTCGCGCCCAGATCAGCGGCACCAGGTAGCAGGAAAACCCGATACTCACCCACATCAACCCAATGGCATACACCTTGCCCTTGAGCGGAATCCCGTTGCCATCCAGATAGTCACGAATCCACGGCCCCAGGCGCGGGTGTTCCACCAGCCAGCGGTAGAAGCGCGGGGAGCTACGGGCAAAGCAGGCGGCAGCCAGCAGAAGGAAGGGGGTAGTGGGCAGCACCGGCAGGAAGATGCCGATTACCCCGAGCGCCACGCTCAACCAGCCGATGGCCAGCAGAACGTAACGCAGGATCGCGGAACGGTTGCCCATGGGCGCCACGGGCAACGGTCTTAGTGGTGGCGAGGCTTGAGGATCGCCGGCTTTTCGTCAGGTGCGTTGCACAGCAGGTACAGGGCGGTCAGCGCTTCCGGGATCTGAACGATCATGTCGTCCATCAGGTTGGCGTCGGCGGCGATGTCGGAGAACTCAGGTTGCTCGTCGAACAGGCCGGAACCGACCATGATCGGCAGCAGCATTTCGCTGACTTCTTCTTCAGCCGTTTCGAACCAGGCCTCTTCACGCAGGAACACGCCTTCCATGAAACCGATGCACCAGCCGCGCAGTTCGGAGTCGTCCGGGTCTTCGCCCAGGTCCAGGTCGCAAGGCAGTTCGAACTCTTCATCGGAAGCCAGTTGGCGGCCAATGTGAGCCTTGAGGGCCAGCAGGGTCGATTCGATTTCTTCGCGCTGGGCGGCATCACTGTAGTGAGGCTCTTCGGAGAACAGGGCGTCGATCCATTCACGGTCGGGAACGACATCGGAGCATATCGACAGCGCGGTCAGATAGCCGTGGGCGGCCACGTAGTCCAGCGCCTCGTCGTGCAGCTCATCGGCATCGAGGAAGGCTTGCAGGCGGGTTAGTTGCTCAGCGAAGGACATTGACGGACTACCTTGGGAATAAACGATGGGCAATTCTAGGCTTTCTTGAGCTGCCAGGCCAGCCGCAGCACAGATTTGAGAGGTATTTGAGCCCGGCGGCAATTCACCAACGGCACCCTTTGCCGGGTAACGCTCGGGTATACTGCCGCGTTTTGTGATGCCCCTGCAGGCCAAGCGCCAGTCGCGGGAAAAGTTCGCTTACGGATTATTTCCCGCTCAAGCGTGCTTTTTCGACCAGCCTGTACAGAGGGATTTCGGCGATATTTGGAGTTTTTCATGCTCGAGCAGGCTCAACGCGTCCTCAAGGACATCTTCGGCTACGACAGTTTTCGTGGCCGCCAGGGTGCGATCATTGAGCGCGTGGCCAACGGCGGTGACGCCCTGGTGCTGATGCCTACCGGTGGCGGCAAGTCGCTGTGCTTCCAGGTACCGGCACTCCTGCGGGAAGGGCTTGCGGTGGTGGTGTCGCCGTTGATCGCCCTGATGGACGACCAGGTGGCCACCCTTGAAGAGCTCGGCGTGGCGGCTGCTTCGCTGAACTCCACCCTCAGCGCCGAACAGCAGCGTGACCTCGCCGCCCGGATCAAGCGCGGCGAAGTGAAGATGCTTTACCTCGCCCCCGAGCGCCTGGTGCAGCCACGGATGCTGGCGTTCCTGCAGAGCCTGGAAATCGCCCTGTTCGCCATCGACGAAGCCCACTGTGTGTCCCAATGGGGCCACGATTTCCGTCGTGAATACCTGCAGCTGGGCCAACTGGCGGAACTGTTCCCCAACGTCCCGCGCATCGCCCTGACCGCCACCGCCGACAAGCGGACCCGCGAAGAAATCGTCGAGCGCCTGCACCTGCAGAACGCCGAGCGCTTCCTCTCGAGCTTCGACCGGCCGAATATCTTTTACCGCATTGTGCCCAAGGAACAGCCGCGCAAGCAGCTGCTGGCGTTCCTCTCCGATCGGCGCAGCGACGCCGGCATTGTCTATTGCCTGTCGCGCAAGAAGGTCGATGAGGTCGCCGCATTCCTCAGTGAACAAGGCTACCCGGCACTGCCGTATCACGCGGGTTTGCCCAACGAACTGCGGGCCTACCACCAGAAGCGCTTCCTCAACGAGGAAGGCCTGATCATGGTCGCCACCATCGCGTTCGGCATGGGCATCGACAAATCCAACGTGCGCTTCGTGGCCCACATGGATTTGCCCAAATCCCTTGAGGCGTACTACCAGGAAACCGGGCGTGCCGGCCGTGACGGCCTGCCGGCGGATGCGTGGATGGTCTACGGCCTGCAAGACGTGGTGATGCTCAAGCAGATGCTGCAGAACTCCGAAGGCGACGAGCGCCACAAGCGCCTGGAACAGCACAAGCTCGACGCGATGCTGTCGCTGTGTGAAGAAACCCGCTGCCGTCGCCAGACCTTGCTCGCCTACTTCGACGAAGACATGCCCAAGCCCTGCGGCCACTGCGACAACTGCGTGGACGGCGTGCAGACCTGGGACGCCACCGAGCCGGCGCGCCAGGCGTTGTCGGCGATCTACCGCACCGGTCAGCGCTATGGCGTCGGCCACCTGGTGGACGTGTTGCTGGGCAAGGACAATGAAAAGATTCGCAGCTTCGGCCACGAAAAACTCTCGGTCTACGGTGTGGGCAAGGCCCGCGCCGAAGGCGAGTGGCGCTCGCTGTTCCGGCAGATGGTCGCCCGTGGCCTGGTGGACATCGACCTGGAAGGCTACGGCGGCCTGCGCCTGAACGACAGTTGCCGGCCGCTGCTCAAGGGCGAAGTCAGCCTGGAGCTGCGCCGCGACCTCAAGCCGCAAACCACCGCCAAGAGCAGCACCAGCCAGGCCAGCCAACTGGTGCGTTTCGAAGAGCGCGAACAATGGGAAGCCCTGCGCGCGCTGCGTAAGAAGTTGGCGCAGGAACACAGCGTGCCGCCTTACGTCATCTTCCCGGACTCCACCTTGCTGGAAATGCTCCGCGACCATCCCACTACCCTGGGCGAGATGGCCAGGGTCAGCGGCGTCGGTGCGCGCAAGCTGGAGCGTTATGGCCAGGCCTTCCTCGAAGTGCTCGGCGGCCAGGTCGAGGCGCCGAAAGAGGTCGCCGACATCCGCCACGAGTTGATCAGCCTCGCCCGTGCCGGCATGACCCCGATCCAGATTGCCGGGCAGCTGCAGTGCTCGGAAAAGAACGTCTACACCTTGCTCGCCGAGTCCATTGGCAAGCAGCAGTTGTCGTTGGAGCAGGCCCTTGATCTGCCGGAAGATTTGCTCGGTGAAATCCAGGATGCATTCCTGGATGGAGAAGGCGAATTGCCACCCGTTTCCGAGATTGCGCCGCTGTTTACCGGCCGCGTTCCCGAGGGCGTTTTGTACTGCGTAAGGGCCGCTTTGCAGTCGGAATTCGAGATTTGATGTGCCAATTACGACAATGTAACGAATCAGTACATACCGGGTCTTGCCTACTGGCATGGGTCATGCTTAGCTGACTAATAATTAGCCACACTTTATTTTCAGTCTAATCCATGAGTTTTTTATGCCGTTAACCGATCAACACCGTTTTGGCATGCAGTTGGCGCATATGTCCCGAGGATGGCGTGCCGAGCTGGATCGCCGCTTGGCAGGTTTGGGACTGTCCCAGGCACGCTGGCTGGTGCTGCTGCACCTGGCCCGTTTTACCGAACCGCCTACCCAGCGTGAGCTGGCGCAGAGTGTCGGGGTAGAGGGGCCCACCTTGGCCCGTTTGCTCGACAGCCTGGAAAGCCAGGGCCTGGTGCAACGCCAGGCCGTGGTGGAAGACCGCCGCGCCAAGCGCATCGTGCTGTGCGACACCGCGAAGCCGCTGATCGAGCAGATCGAGACCATCGCCACGGCCTTGCGCCATGAGCTGTTTGTGGGTGTTGATGAAGAGGATCTGCGGGTGTGCATGCGGGTGCATGAACACATACTCGGAAATCTCGAGAAGTCCTGACCCCAAGTACACAGAAGATCAAAAATGTGGGAGCGGGCTTGCTCGCGAAGGCGGAGTGTCAGTGAATACATGTGCTGACTGACACACCGCCTTCGCGAGCAAGCCCGCTCCCACATGGGTTTTGCGGCGTAGTTAGAAGGTTTGCCCCAGGTTCAGGTACACCGCCTGCTGACTGTCATCGTTAAACCCATAACTGAAATTCAACGGCCCCAGCGGCGTATCAAACCCCAGGAAAATACTGGCGGCGTTGATGTACCCGCTGTCGTATTCATTGTCGTTGTTCCACGCTCGCCCACGTTCCAGTGATGCGCCCAGGTACAACGGGAAATCCAGCGGCAGATAAGACCGCGGCGTCAGCCGGCGATAGTAGACCGCGCGCATCAGGCTGATGTTTTGCCCGGCAATCGCATCCTCGCGAAAGCCCGACAACTGCCGCGCGCCCCCCAGCAGGAAGCTGGAAATCACCACGTCCGACTTATCCAGGGTGCGCCCATAGCGCCCGCCGAGGATCAGTGTGTCCGGCCCGCTGCTCATGGCCTTGTCCAGCTTGAACTCCCACTGGCGATAGCGCTGGTCCGAACCCAGCCCCGGTTCGAACTCCCGGAAGGCCAGGCCAATGTCTTCGCCGGTATGGGGGAAGTACACGTTGTCGAACGAGTCGAAGGAGTACTTCAGCTCATAGAAACCCTCGCTGAAGTTGATGCTCGGTGAATTCCGGTCGCCAATGCGCACATCCGCCTTGCCCCAGGCCTCGCCGACGCCGAAACGAATCTCGCCGCTGTTGCCGATCTGCCGGCCCACGTTCAGGCCGAAACCGTAGCGTTCCAGGCGGTATTCGGAGATCGGGTTATTGTCTTCAATCAGTTCGACGTTCTGCGCCTGGGCACTGATATAGGGCGCGACGAAGTAGCGTGAACCGGTGTCCATCGGCTGATAGAACTCGCTGTACAGCTCCTGCTTGTCACCGATCTGCACCCGCGTCAGCCATTCGGCGCCGAGGCGGTTGATGCCGTTCATGCGGTAGCTGGCGCCGAGGTTGAAGGCGCTGTCGCCGCGCATGTCATCCGACAGGTTCAGGCCCAGGCGCAGGTAGTCGGTGCCGCTGCGTTTGCCCCGGGCGCTGATGACCAGGGTGTTGTCCTTGCCCTTTTTCACCACGCGGTACTGCACCTGTTCGAAGTAATCCAGGCCGTACAGAGTGCCCATGTCGGTTTGCAGGCGGGCCAGGTCCAGGGGCTCGCCGAGGTTCTGGCGGATGTAGTAGCGGATCACCTCGTCGCCCACCTTGGAGTCGTTCTCTACCTTGATTGCGGTGATCACCGGGTTGCGCTCGCCGGGCGTTCGCGCGGCCACCAGCGACGGGTCCACCGGTTCGGCCGGGCGCAGGTGCGCCAGGCGCACGTCGAGTGCGCGGGTGGCGCGGTAGCCCGCGTCGATCATGTCCTTGGCGCGCCCGAAATCCGTCACCCCGTAGGCGGCCAGGGGCGGCTGGATCAGCACGTCGCGGGGCGCCAGGGCCTTGAGTTGTTCTTCGGAATTGCGCCGGGTCATCAGGGTGATGGACTGGTTGAGCACGTCCACCACGGTGTTGAGTTGCTTGCGTGAGCGCAGCGGGGTGCCGATGTCGACGACGATGGCGATGTCGACCCCCATTTCCCGCGCCACATCCAGCGGGATGTTATCGGTCATGCCGCCGTCCACCAGCAGCCGGCCATCCAGTTCCACCGGGGCAAACACCGCCGGGATCGACATGCTGGCGCGGATCACCTGGGGCAGGTGGCCTTTGCGGAACACCACTTTTTCACCACTGGTGATGTCGGTGGCCACGGCGCGGAAGGGGATCGGCAGCTTGTCGAAATCCCGCACGTTACTGGTGTGGGCGAACATGCTTTCCAGCAGCAAGGCCAGGTTCTGACCCTGGATCACCCCCAGTGGCAGGCCGAGGCTGCCGTCGTCGCGGAAGCTGAGTTTCTGTTTGACCAGGAAATCCCGGTCATCCTGCTTGCGCCGGAATGGCACGTCTTCCCGCGGTGGCGCGTCAGACAGGGCGAGCTTCCAGTCGATGTTCAGCGCGAGTTTTTCCAGCTCGTCGATCTTGTAGCCCGAGGCGTACAGCCCGCCGATCACCGCACCCATGCTGGTGCCGGCAATCGCATCGATGTGGATGCCCTGTTCTTCCAGGGCCTTGAGCACGCCAATGTGCGCCAGGCCACGGGCGGCACCGCCGGAGAGGACCAGGCCGATCTTCGGGCGCGGATTTTCGACGGCTTGGACGAGGACAGGGAACAGGCACAGCAACAGGCAGGACAACAGGCGGCGCATCATCAATCTCAAGGCAGGACGATAAAGGCCGGTATTATAGCCACTCGATCCTTTCAACCCGCCAAGCAGGAGCCAGTCAATTCATGTCAGCGGCCAAGCCCGAGATTGTCATCACCTATTGCACCCAGTGTCAGTGGCTGCTGCGCGCCGCCTGGCTGGCCCAGGAACTGCTGAGCACGTTCGCCGATGACCTCGGCAAAGTGGCCCTGGAGCCGGCCACCGGCGGTGCGTTTCGGATTACCTGCGACGGTGTGCAGATCTGGGAACGCAAGGCCGACGGGGGCTTCCCGGAAGCCAAGGTGCTCAAGCAACGGGTACGTGACCAGATCGACCCGCAACGGGACCTGGGGCATAACGACCGTACTCAATGAACCTCGGCCGTGGTGGCCGGCTGCTTGGCCGGTTTGGCGCCGCCCATCAGCCCGGACACCACGATGGCCACGATGATCAGCGCGCCGCCCATCAGCATGCGCAGGGTCGGCGTTTCAGCAAACAGCAGCCAGGCCGCGGTGATGCCGTACACCGGCTCCATGGCAAACACCACCGCCGCCGTGCGCGCCTTGAGCACCGCGAGGCTGGCGACAAACAGGCTATGGGCCAGGCCGGTGCAGAACACCCCGAGCAGACCGATCCACAGCCAGTCCACTGGTCGCACTTCGGCCAGCCCGGGCGCGGCGACGGGCAACAGGCACAGCGCTACCACCACGTTCTGGCACAAGGCGGCCTGCACCGGCGGGATGCGCCCACTGGCGCGGTTGTTCAGCGACAGCAGCGAGAACAACAACCCGGAGCCGACCGCCCACAACAAGCCGCTGGTGGCCTGGCTGGCGAGATTGAAATCCGGCGTGACCAGCACCAGGCCGATGCTCACCAGCACCACCAGCAGGATCTCGTTGGCGCGAATCCGCTCGCGGAAAATCAAGCCTTCGAGAATCACCGTGAACGCCGGGAAGGTGGCGAAGCCCAGGGTGGCGATGGCCACACCGGCGACCTTTACCGCAATAAAGAAACTTACCCAATGCCCGGCCAGCAGCAGGCCGCTGACCAGCAGGCGGCGCCAGTCGCGGGCTTGCAGCTTCTGCCAGGGCGTGTTGCTGGCAAAGCGCGCAAAGATTGCCAGGGCAATGACCGCGAACGCGGCGCGGCCGAACACGATAATCGCCGGCGAAGCGGCCGCCAGTTTGCCGAACACACCAGTGAGGCCAAACATCAATGCGCCGATATGCAGGGCGCCGAGGGCTGTGCGGGGAGTCATTGCGATCCTTAAACGACGGGTTTACAGGATCGCAGTCTAGAGGGTTGCAGGCATTCGCGTCTGTCGTTGGGCTCGCGGCTTTTGTCGCAGGACTCTTGCTTGGTGAAGATCCCTGTGGGAGCTGGCTTGCCTGCGATGCAGACAACTCGGTCGTTCAGATAGCGCGCGGTGATGCTATCGCAGGCAAGCCAGCTCCTGCACCGGGCGGTGCTCGTCTGAAGGCTCGGGGCGAGAGGCCAAACTCGCGCAACATCGCCGCAGCAAATGCACTTTGCGAACCATAGCCCACCCGCGCGGCAATCTCGCCGATCGGCAGCTGGCTGTCGCGCAACAGGCCGCGGGCCATCTGCAAGCGCCGGGTGCGTATGTAGTCCATCGGCGTCTGCCCGCTTTCCGCGATAAACCGTGCATGCAGGCGGGCGACGGACAGGTCGGCGAGCTTCGCCAGGTCCGCCACTTGCAGTGGGTGCGCGGCGTGCCGCTGGATATGCGCATCGAACGCGGCATAGGGCAGGCGCTTGCCCACCGGCGGCTGCGCAAGGTTGAGGCTGGCCAGCAGCAATACGGCGCCTTGCTGGGCGATCAGCGGGTCGTCCACCGGGCTGCTTGCCAGCCATTGCACCAGTTGGCTTTGGCGATTGTCGAGGGTCAGGTGTGCGCACCGGTCGAGCAAGCGGCGGCTGGCGTCGGCATGCTCGCCCAGGGACTGCGCCAGCCAGTGCTCATCGGGCACGTCCAGCACCAGGCAGCGGCTGCCATCGCGACTGCGGCACGCGTGATGGGCGGAGTAGGGCAGCACCATCACGCTGCTGTGCTGCACCTGGCCGCCCCGGCCATCCACCTCGAAGTCCAGGTGCCCGGACAGGCCAAACACCAGCTGTGCATGGTCGTGGCTATGGGCGATAGGCGCATCGGGGTAGTGGCGTAGCGTGAGGTTGGGTCTCATCGCAGTCTCCTGGGCAGGCCCGCAGTTTACATCGCTTCGCCGCCTGCGGGCGCTGTCATCAGACTGACGCAACACTGTCATGGGCTATTAATCCCGTGGGCGCAAGCTCGCGAAAACACCGTGAGGCATGCCCATGACCAGCGCCGAACTCGCCAAACCCAGCCGCAAGCAGCGCGTGCGTACCCTGTGGATTTCCGACGTGCATTTGGGCACCCGGGATTGCCAGGCCGAACACCTCTCGCATTTCCTCAAGGGCTACCACGCCGACAAGGTCTACCTGGTGGGCGACATCATCGACGGCTGGAAGCTGCGCAGCGGCATGTATTGGCCCCAGGCCCACACCAACGTGATCCGCCGCCTGCTGACCATGAGCAAGCGCGGCACCGAGGTGATCTACGTCACCGGCAACCACGATGAATTCCTGCGGCGTTATTCGAAGCTGATCCTTGGCAATATCCAGTTGGTGGACGAGGCGGTGCACGTGACTGCCGATGGCCGGCATTTGCTGGTGATCCATGGCGACCAGTTCGACGTGATCACCCGGTACCACCGCTGGCTGGCGTTCCTCGGCGATTCGGCCTACGAATTCACCCTCACACTCAACCGCTGGCTGAACCACTGGCGGGCGCGCTATGGCTACGGCTATTGGTCGTTGTCGGCGTACCTCAAGCACAAGGTCAAGACGGCGGTGAGCTTTATCAGTGATTTTGAAGAAGCGATCGCCCATGAAGTGACCAAGCGCGAATTGCACGGCGTGGTGTGCGGGCACATCCACCATGCGGAGATTCGCAAGGTGGGCGAGGTGGACTACCTCAATTGCGGGGATTGGGTGGAGTCGTGCACAGCGCTGATCGAGCACTGGGACGGGCATATCGAGCTGTATCGATTGGCGGATGCCCAGGCGAAAGAGGCACAGCTAAAGGCCGAGATGGTCGCGGGCTAAGCCTCAAACCCACAGACTCACTCGGTCTAAATGTGGGAGCGGGCTTGCTCGCGAATGCGGTGGGTCAGTCACCAGATAATTCGACTGACCCACCGCATTCGCGAGCAAGCCCGCTCCCACATTTGGAGCCGGTTTCTTCAGTCAGGTGTGGGAAACATCTGCGATCGCTTCTGCCAACAACGTCAACCGCGTCGCATCAATCCCCGCCACGTTCGCGCGCCCGGAATTGACCATATACACGCTGTGCTTGTCCCGCAGTTGCTTCACCTGTTCCGCACTCAACCCGGTATAGGAAAACATCCCGCGTTGCGCCGCGATGTGCGCAAACCGCTCCGACAACCCATGGGGCGCCAACGCCTCCACCAGCCCGGAACGCAGCTGCGCAATCCGCGCCCGCATCGCTTCCACTTCCTCGGCCCACTGCTTTTTCAGCCCGGCGTCACCGAGAATCGTCGCCACCACAGCAGCACCATGGTCCGGCGGCGTCGACCACAAGTTACGCGCAATAAACGCCAGCTGGCTGCGCACATCCGTCAGTTTCTCGGCGTCCGCCGCGCACACAATCAACGCGCCGACACGGTCGCTGTACAAGCCGAAGTTCTTCGAGCAGGAACTGGTGATCAGCACTTCAGGCAGCTCAGCCGCGAACAGCCGCACCGCCCATGCATCCTGTTCCAGGCCATCGCCAAAACCCTGATACGCAAAGTCGATCAGCGGCAGCAACTGACGTTCCTGGACGATCTTCAGCACCTGGCGCCAGTCATCGTGGGACAGGTCGAAACCGGTCGGGTTGTGGCAGCAGGCGTGCAGCAGCACCACATCGCCCTCAGGCACCGTCGACAGGGTGGCCAGCATCGCCGCTACGTCCAGGCGATTGTCGCTGCCCACGTACGGGTAATGGCTGACCTTGAGCCCGGCCTTGGCGAAGATGGTTTCGTGGATCGGCCAGGTCGGGTTGCTCAGCCATACGCCACGGCCGGGCAGGCTGTGGGCGATAAAGTCGGCGCTCAGGCGCAGCGCGCCGGTGCCGCCAGGCGTCTGGGTGGCGCCAGCGCGGCGTTCACTCAGCAGCGGCGAACCAGCGCCCAGCACCAGCTCGCTGATCAGCTTGCCGAACGCGGCATTGCCATGGCCGCCGATGTAGGTCTTGGTGGTTTGTTGCTCCACCAGGCGCTGCTCGGCCAGTTTCACCGAATGCGGGATCGGCGTCAGGCCCTGGTCGTCCTTGTACACGCCCACGCCGAGGTCGAACTTGAGCGGGTTCGGGTCCTGGGCATACAGCTCCATCAGCCCGAGGATCGGGTCTCCGGGCACCCGGCCAATTGCGTCGAAATGCATTACTTGCGGCCCTCGGCATCCTTGGCCACTTCGTCGGTGCGCGCGGCCATGATGAAGTCGTTGCGGTGCAGGCCCTTGATGGAGTGGCTCCACCAGGTCACGGTGACTTTGCCCCATTCGGTGAGCAGGCCCGGGTGATGGCCTTCAGCTTCGGAGATCACGCCCACGGCGTTGGTGAAGGCCAGGGCGAATTTGAAATTCTTGAACAGGAAGACCCTTTCCAGCTGCATCACGCCATCGCGTACTTCGATGTTCCAGTCGGGGATCTGCTTGATCAGCACCGGCAACTCTTCGTCGCTGACTTGCGGGGCGTCGGCGCGGCAGGCTTCGCAGTGGGCTTGGTTCAACGTGGTCATGTGGGTATTCCTGAAATCGAGTATTTGGAAACGGTCGTCAGTAGCGTCACCCTAAAGCAACGCGGGGCCAGGGAACAGACTCACCTGGCCCTAAAAGCCGCAGTTCAAGCCGCTTTTGGCTTGGGCGGGAACTTCGGTGCGTGCAGCCCCAGCTGCATCCCGCGTTCGACCATACCCATGATGTCTTCCTGCGCCACTTCGAACAGGCGCTTGAGGTTGGGCAGGGCGAAGTACACGGGTTGCAGAATGTCGATGCGATACGGCGTGCGCATCGCTTCGAGCGGGTCGAAGGCTTGATGCTCGGGCACGTCCGAGAGGCAGTACACGGTCTCCTTGGGCGAAGACAGGATGCCGCCACCGTAGATGCGCCGGCCTTCGGGCGTGTCCACCAGGCCGAACTCGATGGTCATCCAGTACAGGCGCGCCAGGTACACGCGCTGTTCCTTGGTGGCGGCCAGGCCGAGCTTGCCGTAGGTGTGGGTGAATTCCGCGAACCAGGGGTTGGTCAGCAGTGGGCAATGGCCGAAGATCTCGTGAAAAATGTCCGGTTCCTGCAGGTAATCCAGCTCTTCACGGGTACGAATAAACGTCGCCACCGGAAACTGCTTGTTGGCGAGCAATTCGAAAAAAGTCTGGAAGGGGATCAGCGCCGGCACCCGGGCGACTTGCCAGCCCGTGGTCTCGGCCAGCACTTTGTTGACTTCCGCCAGCTGTGGAATGCGGTAGTGGGGCAGGCCGAGCTTGTCGATGCCGTCCAGGTATTCCTGGCAGGCGCGGCCCTCGATCACTTTCAGTTGGCGCGTGATCAGGGTGTTCCACACCGCGTGTTCTTCGGGCGGGTAGTCGATAAAACCGTTCGCGTCGGGCTCGCGGGCCACGTACTGCGTCTGCTTCATACTGCTCTCCTGCTAGGCATTCGTTCTTGTTATGTCCTGGGATGAGCCTATTGATACGCCGCCTGGGCCAGGAAGCCATCCTCCTGCGCCACGCTTTTGTAGGAAAAGTTACCGGTATTCGTAAAGTTTTCGTTACGGCTGAGGCGATTCGTTCTCCCTGTGGCGTATTTTGGGTGTGAATCGCCTCGCAGCTGTCACATAATCTTGACGATTATCTGCGGCCGGCGGCAAAAAGACGCAGCGACTCCACCTCTTCGGGCCTTCTCATGCGTATCAAAGTGCATTGCCAGAACCGCATCGGCATCCTGCGGGACATCCTCAACCTGCTGGTGGAGTACGGCGTGAACGTTGCCAAGGGCGAGGTCGGTGGCGAGCACGGCAACGCCATCTACCTCTATTGCCCGAACCTGGTGAACCTGCAGTTCCAGGCATTGCGCCCGCAGTTCGAGGCGATTGCCGGGGTATTTGGCGTCAAGCGGGTAGGGCTGATGCCCAGCGAGCGTCGGCATATGGAGCTCAACGCGCTGCTGGGGGCGCTGGAGTTTCCGGTGCTGTCCATCGACATGGGCGGCTCCATCGTCGCGGCCAACCGCGCGGCGGCGCAGTTGCTCGGAGTACGGGTGGATGAGGTGCCGGGCATTCCGTTGTCGCGCTACGCCGAAGATTTCGATTTGCCGGAACTGGTACGGGCCAGCAAATCGCGAATCAACGGCCTGCGGGTCAAGGTCAAGGGCGATGTATTCCTGGCCGATATTGCGCCGCTGCAATCCTCCGAGCATGACGACAGCGAAGCCATGGCCGGCGCCGTACTGACCCTGCACCGCGCCGACCGGGTGGGTGAGCGTATCTACAATGTGCGCAAGCAGGAACTGCGCGGCTTCGACAGCATTTTCCAAAGCTCCAGGGTCATGGCCGCCGTGGTGCGTGAGGCTCGGCGCATGGCGCCGTTGGATGCGCCTCTATTAATAGAAGGCGAAACCGGCACCGGCAAAGAGTTGCTGGCCCGCGCTTGTCACCTGGCCAGCCCGCGCGGCCAGTCGCCGTTGATGGCGCTCAACTGCGCCGGTTTGCCCGAGTCCATGGCCGAGACCGAGTTGTTCGGCTATGGTCCCGGCGCCTTTGAAGGGGCGAGGGCGGAGGGCAAGTTGGGACTGCTGGAGCTGACGGCGGGCGGTACGTTGTTTCTCGACGGCGTCGGCGAAATGAGCGCGCGGTTGCAGGTGAAGTTGCTGCGCTTTCTGCAGGACGGCTGCTTTCGCCGTGTAGGCAGTGATGAAGAGGTGTACCTGGATGTGCGGGTGATCTGCGCGACCCAGGTGGACCTTTCCGAACTGTGCGCCCGGGGCGAATTCCGCCAGGACCTTTACCATCGTCTCAATGTGCTCTCGCTGCATATCCCGCCGCTACGCGAGTGCCTCGACGGTTTGCCGCCGCTGGTGGAGCACTTCCTGGATCAGGCCAGCCGGCAGATCGGCTGCCCGCTGCCCAAGCTCGCACCGGCGGCGATGGAACGCCTCAGCCATTACCACTGGCCGGGGAATGTGCGGCAGTTGGAGAACGTGCTGTTCCAGGCGGTTTCGCTGTGTGAGGGCGGCACCGTCAAGGCCGAGCACATTCGCCTGCCGGACTATGGCGTGCGCCAGCCGCTGGGGGATTTTTCCCTGGAAGGCGGGTTGGAGGAGATCGTCGGGCGCTTTGAAAAGGCCGTGCTGGCGCAGTTGTATGCCGAACATCCCAGCAGCCGTCTGTTGGGCAAGCGGCTGGGCGTGTCCCACACCACTATTGCCAACAAGTTGCGCGACTACGAAGTCGTCAAAGCCGAACGCGGTTAAACCTGTGGGAGCTGGCTTGCCTGCGATAGCGGCGGGTCAGCAAAACAAGTGGTAGCTGATACACCGCCATCGCAGGCAAGCCAGCTCCTACAGTTGATCTTTGTCGGTCTTGATACCTGCACTTGCCGTTAGCGGCATAAGTCCGCCGTTTTTTCGACTCTCTTCCTGCTGCCCTCAGCTGCCACCTGCCGGCAAACCCCCGCCCCGCCTGGACTTTTCCTCATTTCAAAAAGTTGGTTCGCAAATTGCTTAAGCCTCATCAGTACAGCGGTGGGCGGCAAGCGTCCGTCAGAAAGAGGAAAGAGCGTGGATAAGTACCTTTACGTGGCAATGACCGGCGCCAGCCAGAATGCACTGGCGCAGAAGGCCCACGCCAACAACTTGGCGAACGTTTCCACCAATGGTTTCCAGCGTGACCTGGAACAGGCGCGCTCGATGCCGGTGTTCGGTGACAGCTTTCCGGCGCGGGCCTTTGCCTTGACCGAGCGTCCAGGCACGGACTTTTCCCCTGGCGCGATGATTGAAACCGGCCGTGACCTCGATGTGGCCGTCAGCGGTGACGGCTGGATGGCCGTGCAAAACCCGGATGGCGGCGAGTCCTACGTGCGCAGCGCCAGCATGAACGTCGATGCGCTGGGCGTGCTGCGGGCCGGCAACGGTATGCCGATCATGGGCAACGGCGGCCCGATTGCCGTGCCGCCCCAGCAGCAGATCGAAGTCGGCCAGGACGGCACCATCAGCATCCGCGCCATGGGCGAAGGCCCGCGGGTGATGGCTGAAGTGGACCGGATCAAGCTGGTGCAGCCCGACCTCAAGAACATGACCAAGGGCCTCGACGGCACCATCCACACCAAGGATGGCCAGCCGGCCCAGGCCGATGCCAACGTCAAGCTGACGTCGGGCTTCCTGCAGGCGAGCAACGTGAACGCCGTCGAAGAAATGACGGCAGTCCTGGCCCTGTCCAAGCAGTTCGAATTGCACATCAAGATGATGAACAGCGCCAAAGAAGACGACCAGGCCATGACCCGCGTCCTGGCGATGAGCTGATAGCAGCCACACACTAATTTTTGTAGCGCGGCGCCATAAAACAGGCGCACGAAGGAGAAGAACATGCTTCCGGCTCTATACGTTGCCAAGACAGGCCTGTCCGCCCAGGACACCAACCTGACCACCATTTCCAACAACCTGGCCAACGTGTCGACCACGGGTTTCAAACGTGACCGCGCCGAGTTCCAGGACTTGCTCTATCAGATCAAGAAGCAGCCTGGCGCCCAGTCGACCCAGGACAGCGAATTGCCGTCGGGCCTGCAACTGGGTACCGGTGTGGCAATCGTTGGCACCCAGAAGAACTTCAGCGCCGGTAACCTGCAGCAGACCGGCCAACCGCTGGACCTGGCAGTCAACGGCAAGGGTTTCTTCCAGATCCTGCAGCCGGACGGCACCACCACCTACACCCGTGACGGTACGTTCCACCTGGACTCCAACGGCCAGGTCGTGACCGCCAATGGCTTCGCGCTGGAGCCGGCGATTGTCGTGCCGAACAACGCCCAGACCTTCACCGTCGGCAACGACGGCACCGTGTCGATCACCGTGGCCGGCAACCCGGCGTCCCAGGTGATCGGCAACCTGCAAACCGCCGACTTCATCAACCCGGCCGGCCTGCAGGCGATCGGTAACAACCTGTTCCTGGAAACCGCGTCCAGCGGCGCGCCGCAAATCGGCACCCCGGGCCTCAACGGTTTTGGTACCACCCTGCAAAGCACCCTGGAAACGTCCAACGTCAGCACCGTTGAAGAGATGGTCAACATGATCACCACTCAGCGCGCCTACGAGATGAACTCCAAGGTGATTTCCACCGCCGACCAGATGCTTTCGTTCGTAACGCAGAATCTGTAATCAAGTCTATGGGGCGCCCTTGAAGGCGCCTGCAACACCGTGAGGTATGGGTCATGAATCGCTATGTTTCTGTTCTGGCATTGAGTGGGATTGCTGTGCTCGCGGGCTGTGTCGCCCCGACGCCTAAGCCCAATGACCCGTACTATGCGCCGGTGTTGCCGCGCACGCCGTTGCCGGCGGCCGCCAACAATGGCTCGATCTACCAGGCCGGGTTCGAACAGAACCTGTACAGCGACCGCAAGGCCTTCCGGGTCGGTGACATCATCACCATCACGCTGAACGAGAAGACCCAGGCGAGCAAGAACGCCAACTCGCAGATCGGCAAGACCAGCAAGACCAGCATCGGCCTGACTTCATTGTTTGGCGGTGTACCGAACACCAACAACCCGCTGGGCAGCGGTGACCTGAGCCTGGACGCCGGCTACAGCGGCGACCGCGCCACCAACGGCAAGAGTGCGGCAGGGCAGGGCAACAGCCTGACCGGTTCGATCACCGTGACCGTGGCCGACGTGCTGCCCAACGGCATCATCGCCGTACGCGGCGAAAAGTGGATGACCCTCAACACCGGTGACGAACTGGTGCGCATTGCGGGCATGGTTCGCGCCGACGATATCTCCACCGACAACACCGTGCCGTCGACACGGATTGCCGATGCACGCATCACCTACTCGGGTACGGGTTCGTTTGCTGACGCCAGTCAGCCGGGCTGGTTTGACCGTTTCTTCCTTAGCCCGCTGTTCCCTTTCTAGGTGATCACTTTGAACTTCAAACAGCTGATGGCTGCGATGTTGCTGCTGGCCCTGAGCGCAGGCGCCCAGGCCGAGCGCTTGAAAGACATCGCGAGCATTTCCGGCGTGCGGTCCAACCAGCTGATCGGCTACGGCCTGGTGGTGGGGCTTAACGGCACCGGTGACCAGACCACCCAGACCCCGTTCACCCTGCAGACCTTCAACAACATGCTCTCGCAGTTCGGCATCAAGGTACCGCCGGGCTCGGGCAACGTGCAGTTGAAGAACGTCGCGGCGGTGTCCATCAGCGCTGACTTGCCGCCGTTCGCCAAGCCGGGGCAGGTGGTCGATATCACCGTCTCGTCCATGGGTAACTCGAAAAGCCTGCGCGGCGGCACCTTGCTGATGACGCCGCTAAAAGGTATCGACGGCAACGTCTACGCCATTGCCCAGGGCAACCTGGTGGTGGGTGGCTTTGATGCCGAAGGCCGCGACGGTTCGAAGATCACCGTCAACGTGCCGTCGGCCGGGCGGATTCCCGGTGGTGCCTCGGTGGAGCGCACCGTGCCCAGCGGCTTCAACCAGGGCAACAGCCTGACCCTGAACCTCAACCGCTCTGACTTCACCACCGCCAAGCGCGTGGTCGACAAGATCAATGAGTTGCTCGGCCCGGGCGTGGCCCAGGCCATCGATGGCGGCTCGGTTCGTGTGACGGCACCGCTGGACCCAAGCCAGCGTGTGGACTACCTGTCTCTGCTGGAAAACCTTGAGGTTGACCCAGGCCAGGCGGTGGCGAAAGTCATCATCAACTCGCGGACCGGCACCATCGTGATCGGCCAGAACGTCAAGGTTTCGCCAGCGGCCGTGACCCACGGCAGCCTGACCGTGACCATCACCGAAGACCCGATCGTCAGCCAGCCTGGCCCGTTGTCCAACGGCCAGACTGCCGTGGTACCCCGTTCGCGGGTGAATGCCCAGCAAGAAGCCAAGCCGATGTTCAAGTTCGGCCCCGGCACCACCCTGGACGAGATTGTCCGTGCGGTGAACCAGGTGGGCGCAGCGCCCGGCGACTTGATGGCGATCCTCGAAGCATTGAAACAGGCCGGCGCCTTGCAAGCCGACCTGATAGTGATCTGACGCCATGGCCATGGACATGCGCAAGAGCGGCCTGACCAGCACGGCGGATTCGGGTTCCTATTCCGACCTCAACCGGCTTAACCAGTTGAAGGTCGGCGACAAGAACAGCGACGGCAACATGCGCAAGGTCGCGCAGGAATTTGAGTCGCTGTTTCTCGGCGAGATGCTCAAGTCCATGCGTTCGGCTACCGAAGCCCTGGGCAAGGACAACCCGCTGAATACCCCGGCGGCCAAGCAGTACCAGGAAATGTACGACCAGCAGTTGGCGGTTTCCCTGTCCCGCGAGGGCGGCGGTATCGGCCTGGCGGACGTGCTGCTGCGCCAGATGCAAAAGAACAAACCGGTGGACGCCCAGGCGGCCACCTTGCAAGGCCCGGCTGCGCCCGCGAAGAAGGTGGATGTACCGACTGAAATTGCCGCCGGTACCAAGGCCGATGGCCCGCTGGGCCGCAGCAATGGTCAGCGGCCATTGTGGGCGTACCGCGTGGCGGTGCCTGAAGGCACCAACTCCCACGCCAACGACATGGCGCTGATGAACCAGCGACGCATCTCGTTGCCGAGCAAGCTGACGGATCGCCTGCTGGCCGGCATCGTGCCGGGTGCCGAGGCTACCACTGCCGCCAAGGCCGCGCCGCTGCGTAACAGCGCTGCCGATGATGGCGTGGTCAACAGCACCGCCCGCAGCCTTGCCGCCATACCGCCTCACGGACAGATGCAGGTTTACGGCCGCGCCGTCGCCCAGCCACCGCTGGCACCGGCGAAGAAAGCCTTCAGCTCGCAGGATGAATTTGTCGCCACCATGTTGCCGATGGCCAAGCAGGCCGCCGCGCGGATTGGCGTCGACCCACGCTACCTGGTGGCCCAGGCCGCCCTGGAAACCGGTTGGGGTAAATCGGTGATGCGTGCCGAGGATGGCACCAGCAGCCACAACCTGTTCGGTATCAAGGCCGGCCAGAGTTGGCAGGGCGAACAGGCCCGGGCGATCACCAGCGAGTTTCGCAATGGCGCGATGGTCAAGGAGACGGCGCAGTTTCGTTCCTACAATTCCTACCAGGACAGCTTCCATGACCTGGTGACGTTGCTGCAAAGCAATGATCGCTATAAAGAAGTTGTGAAATCAGCCGACAACCCGGAACAGTTTGTGCGCGAGTTGCAAAAAGCCGGATATGCAACCGACCCGGATTACGCCAGCAAGATTTCGCAGATCGCAAAAACGATGAACAGCTACCAGAACTACGCTGCCGCGGGCGCTTCCACTCATTTATAAGGTCTGAATCATGAGTTTGCTCAATATCGGGATGTCGGGGCTCAATGCCGCCCAGGGATCGTTGTCGGTCTTAAGTAACAACATCGCCAACGTCAACACCCCGGGATACTCGCGTCAACAGAGCGCTCAGACCGCGAATGCGTCGAACGCCTACGGCGGCGTATTTATCGGCACCGGTACGACCCTGGCGGACGTGCGTCGGGTGTACAACCAGTTTCTCACCACGGCTTACCAGAACAGCACGGCACTCGACAGCGATGCCAACGCCTACCTGGACCAGGCCAGTGCCATCGACAAGACCTTGTCGGATTCCAACACCGGCATGTCTTCGGTGCTCAGTGCCTTCTTCGCGGCGGCGCAGACGGCTTCTGCCACCCCGGGCGACGTGTCCGCGCGCCAATTGCTGCTGACCAGCGCCCAGACCCTGAGCAACCGCTTCAACTCCATTTCCGGCCAGTTGAACCAGCAGAAACAAACGATCAACAGTCAGTTGAGCACCATGACGGATCAGGTCAACAAGCTGACGTCCTCGATCGCCTCGCTCAACAAGCAGATTGCCCAGGCCCAGGGGACTTCCAGCAGTGCGCCGGCCAACCTGCTGGACTCGCGTGACGAAGCGGTGCGCTCGCTCAACGAGCTGATCGGCGTTACGGCCACGGAAAAAAACGGACAGTTCAGTATTACGACCGGTACGGGGCAGTCGCTGGTGGAAGGCGGGATATCCAATAATATCTCTGCGGTACCGAGTAGCACCGACAATAGCCAGTACACCATCCAGCTCTCGATGGGCGACTCGTCCATTGACCTTGGCAATGTGGTCACCGGCGGCAGTATCGGTGGCTTGCTGCGCTATCGCAGTGACGTGCTGATGCCGGCCATCAATGATCTGGGGCGCATCGCGATTGCCACGGCAGACACGATCAACAACCAGTTGGGCCAGGGCCTGGACCTCAACGGCGAATTCGGTTCGTCGCTGTTCACCGATATCAACAGCGCGGCGGCGATTTCCCAGCGCAGCCAAGGGGCCGCCGGCAACAGCGCGGGGTCTGGCAACCTGAATGTCACGATCAAGGACAGCAGCCAGCTGACGACCTACGACTACAAAGTCACGTTTACCAGTGGTAACCAGTACAGCGTCGTCCGCTCCGACGGCAAGGCCATGGGTTCGTTCGACACTACCACCACGCCGCCGCCGGTGATTGATGGCTTTACCCTGGCACTGGACGGCAAAGGGCCCATGGCTGCCGGTGACAGCTTCAAGGTCAGCCCCACGGCCAACGGGGCCACGGGCATCGGTGTCGACCTGAAGGACGTCAACAAGCTCGCCTTCGCGGGCCCCTTGGCGGGGAACGCAAGCAAGACCAACACCGGCACCGGTACGTTCACACCGCCTCAGCTGACTGTGCCGCTGGATATTCATGGCGGCGCTGATACCGCCCAGTTGCGCGCCGGCATCGAAAACTCCATGCCGGTAAAAATGCTCTTTGGCAAGCCGGCCGCCGACGGCACCCAGTCGTATACGGTGAGCGACGCGCAAGGCAATCCGATCGGCAGTGGCACCATCATCCCGGGCCAGGGCAACAAGATCAGCATCAACGTACCGATGCGCGATGCCTCCGGTGCGTTGATCCCGGGCAAAAGCTTCAACTTCGACACCACGGTCGGCGGCTCGCCTGCCAATGGTGACAGCACGACTTTCTCGTTCAACGCTTCGGGCACCTCCGACAACCGCAACGCCCAGCAATTGCTGGACTTGCAGACCAAGGCCACCGTGGGCGCCAGCGACGGCAGCCCGGGTGTGAGCCTGGTCAGCGCCAACGCCCGACTCGTGTCGCAGGTGGGCTCAAAAGCCAGCCAGGCCGCTACCGACTCCACCGCGACGGGTGCGCTGTTGGCAGCGAACAAGGCGGCCAGCAACTCGGTGTCCCAGGTCAACCTGGATGAAGAGGCGGGTGACATGATCAAGTTCCAGCAGTACTACACCGCGTCGTCGCAGATCATCAAGGCTGCGCAAGAAACTTTCAGCACACTGATTAATGCCCTTTAAAGGAGTCTGGGACGATGCGTATTTCTACACAGCAGTATTTCGACACCAGCGCCAGCAAGTACCAGACGAACTATTCCGGTGTGGTGAAAGCCCAGGACCAGGCGAGCAGCGGTATCCGGGTGCAAACCGCCTCCGATGACCCGGTCGCCGCCGCGCGCTTGCTGCAATTGCAGCAACAGAAAGACATGCTTGGCCAGTTCAACGGCAACATCAACACCCTGCAGAACTCGCTGACCAACGAAGAATCGGTGTTAAAGAGCATCAACACCGCCTTGCAGCGCGGTAATGAACTGGCGCTGCGTGCGGCCAACCAGTCCCTGAGCGATGACGATCGTAAATCCATCGCCAGCGAAGTGGGCGCGCTTGAGGACCAGGTGCTGGGCTTGCTCAACTCCAAGGATGCCAACGGCAACTACATGTTTTCCGGGTCGAAAACCGACACGCCGCCTTACATCCGCAATAACGACGGCACCTACACGTATCAGGGTGACGAGACGCCGCTGAGCTTGCAGATCTCGGACAATCTGTCGATGGCGGGGGGCGACACCGGTAAGTCGATGATGGAAAGTTCGACCAACACCGGTCGCACCCAGGCTACGTTGTTGCCGCCTGCGGTCAATGACGGCAAGGTCGCGGTATCGGCGGGCACGGTGACCTCCGGTGTCACCTACACCAAGAGTTTTACCGACGGCCAGCCCTACAAGCTGACCTTCAGCAGCAGCACGCAGTATTCCGTGACCGACAAGGACGGCAACGACGTTACCTCGGAGATTCCCGGCAACGGCACTTTCGACGCGACCAAAGAGGGCGCATCCAGCGTCAACCTGCGCGGCGTCAAGTTCGATATCAGCCTGACGCTCGGCGCGGACGTTGCGCCCGGCGCTGACTCCGACGCACTGGTGGCGGGCAAGGCGTTCACCCTGCAATCCAAGCCGGACACCTTCAGTGCTTCGCGTTCCCCAGGCAACGCGTCGACTGCACAAGTGACCGGTGGCCAGGTGACGGATCAGGCGGCCTACGCCAGCACCTTCCCTGATACCGGTGCGGTGATCAAATTCACCAGCGGCACCACGTATGAGGTGTATGCGCAGCCCTACAGTCCGAACAGCAAGACCATCGCGACCGGCACCATGGCTGCCGGTGCCACCTCGATCAACGCGGCCGGCGTGACGTTCGACATCAGTGGTGCGCCAGGGGCGGGCGACCAGTTTGCGGTCAGCGCCGTCAGCAACAAGAACGAAAACGCCCTGGACACGTTGAGCCAATTGCGCAAAGCCCTGGAAACGCCGGCTGACGGCAACCTGGTCGCGCAGAACAACCTCAAGGATGTGGTGGCCAAAACCATCGGCAACCTCAACAACGCCAGTTCACAGATTGACCAGGTGCGCGGCTCCATCGGTGCTCGCCAGAATGCCCTGGATCTTCAAACGGATGAAAACACCAGCCTGGGGACTGCCAATACCAACACCATGAGTTCCTTGGGCAACGTCGACATGGGTCAGGCGGCGATCAACCTGCAGCTTCAGCAAACCATGCTGCAGGCCTCTCAGTTGGCCTTTGTGAAAATCTCTCAGTTGAGCCTGTTCAACAAAATGTGATGTCCGCGGCTGCAAACCGGCGGCTCACCCTGGAAACGGGGTGGGCCGTTGTGGTTTTTGGCGTTTGTATGTCCCCGTGTTTCGCACAAAGCGCAGAAAATTGAGTGACCTGTGAGTCATAAAGCGCATCTTCACTGTATCGTGTGAAAAGGATAGGTCGTCGCCAGGTCTCTGCGAGGGCCTGCCGCCAGGGTACAAAGGCGGTTTTCGGCGAGTTTTTTGCGGGGTCATCCCCATTATTGTCAGCACCCGGCGACGTGTCTCGCGGGGTGTTCTCCAGCTATTTAGTATTGGGAAGCCACAATGATTGGCATAAAAAGCATCGCCAGTTACGTGCCGGCAGACGGGATTGATAACTACGCCCAGGGTGCCAAATTCGCCAAGGATGAAGAATTCATCATTGGCAAGATCGGTTCGGCGTTCCTGCCGCGCAAGGATGCCGCGCAGGAAACCTCCGATCTGTGCGTCGAGGCGGTCAACGCCTTGTTTGCCAACAACCCCGATTTGAAGCGCGAGTCCATCGATGCGCTGATCGTCGTTACCCAGAATGGTGACGAAGAGGGCTTGCCTCACACCGCCGCCATCGTCCAGGACAAGCTGGGCCTGCCGACGCACGTGGCGGCCTTCGATATTTCCCTGGGCTGCTCGGGCTACGTCTACGGCATCTATGCGATGAAGGGCTTCATGGAAGCCACCGGCCTGAAGAACGGCCTGCTGGTGACCGCCGATCCGTACTCGAAGATCGTCGACCCGGAAGACCGCAACACCACCATGCTGTTCGGCGATGCCGCTACCGCCACCTGGATGGGTGAAGACGCGCCGTGGCAGTTGGGCAAGTCCAAGTTCGGCACTGACGGCTCCGGTGCGCCGCACTTGAAGGTCAGCGATGGCGTGTTCTTCATGAACGGCCGCCAGGTGTTCAACTTCGCCTTGCTCAAGGTGCCGGCGCATTTGCACGAGCTGCTCAACGAATCGGACCTCAAGGCTGACGAGATCGATGCGTTCTGCATCCACCAGGGCAGTGCGGCGATTGTCGACGCCGTGGCCCGGCGTTTCGAAGACGCGCCGGTGGACAAGTTCATCAAGGACATGGTCGAGACCGGCAACACCGTGTCCTCGAGCATTCCGCTGCTGCTGGAAAAGCACATGCTCGACTCCACCTGGAAGCGCGTCGCCATCAGTGGTTTTGGTGTGGGGCTGTCCTGGGGCTCGGCGATTTTGCACCGCCCTTGACGACTTAAAGGCGCTGCACAAAAAAACGCCCATGATCGAAAGATTATGGGCGTTTTTTATTTGGCGCCAGAAAGCCAACAATTGCTGGGGTTTGGGCTATCGTAAATGCTTGAATTAAAAGGGGTGGCACGGCGCCAGTAAAAAAAATCAAAAAAGTCCTCAAGCAACCTGCTTTCACGACGATAACTATTACGAAGGTTCTCTAGGCCACACCCGGCGGTTGCCAGGGCCGGAAGCCGCAGTACACCACCCACGAGGATTTCGTCATGGCATTAACAGTAAACACCAACCTTGCTTCGTTGACCGTTCAGAACAACCTGAACAAGGCTTCCAGCGCCCTGCAAACTTCCATGCAGCGCCTGTCCTCCGGCCTGCGTATCAACAGCGCCAAAGACGATGCGGCCGGCCTGCAAATCGCTGGTCGTCTGACCAGCCAGATCAACGGCCTGGGCGTTGCCATCAAGAACGCCGGTGACGGTAACTCCATCGCGCAAACTGCTGAAGGCGCGATGCAGCAATCCACCAACATCCTGCAGACCATGCGTTCCCTGGCTCTGTCGTCCGCTAACGGCTCCCTCAGCGCTGACGACCGTAAGTCGAACCAGGCTCAGTACGCGGCTCTGACTTCTGAATTGACCCGTATCGCTTCTACCACCACTTTCGGTGGTCGTAACCTGCTGGACGGTTCTTTCGGTACTACCGCTTTCCAAGTGGGCGCCAACGCCAACCAGACCATCAACATGAGCCTGGGCAACGTAGCGGCTAACAACATTGGTTCGCAGCAGCTGCTGTCTTCTGCCCAAACACCTACGGCTACCGGTATTGCAGCCGGTACCATCAGTGTGACCGGTGGCGGCCAGACCTCTGCTTCGCTGGCCATCGCAGATGGTGCTTCGGCCAAGGATATCGCTGCCCAACTGAACGGCGCAGTCGGCGGCCTGCAGGCCTCCGCCAGCACTGAACTTAAGTTCACTGTACCTGCCAGCTTCCCGGCTGCTACTCCAAACGGTAAGTTCGACCTGACAGTCGGTAGCGGTCCTAGCGCCACTACTGTTTCGTTCACCGGTATCACCAGCGCTGCTGACCTGGCCGACCAACTGAACTCCAACGCTGCCAAGCTGGGCATCAGCGTTAACTTCGACCAGTCGACCGGCTCTCTGTCGATCAAATCCGACTCGGGTGAGAACTTCACCTTTAATAACGCTGACGCCGGCGGTCAGCTGATGAGCATCGCTACCAAAGGCGGCGACGGCAAGTTTAACGCCACCGCAACCCCTCTGGTCGCAGGTCCGCTGATTGCTACCGGCGCTATCTCGTTGAACTCCAGCTCCAGCTACTCGCTGACTGGTACCGGTGGTGGTGTTGCTGGCTTGTTCGGTGCAACTGGCGTCAACGCTGTCAACTCGGCGAAAGTTGTTGTCAGCAACACCGACGTGACCACCGCTGCCAACGCACAGAGCGCTGTTGACGTGCTGACCCAGGCACTGTCCACCATCGACTCCCAGCGTGCTGACCTCGGTGCTGTACAAAACCGTTTCGACAACACCATCGCCAACCTGCAGAGCATCTCGGACAACTCCACTTCTGCCCGTGGCGTGATCCAGGACGTTGACTTCGCTGCTGAAACCGCTCAGCTGACCAAGCAACAAACCCTGCAACAGGCTTCGACTGCGATCCTGTCCCAGGCGAACCAACTGCCATCCGCTGTACTGAAGCTGCTTCAGTAATAACGGCGCTTGGTAACTGACGGAAGGGCGCGTTTACGTGCCCTTTTGTCTTTTGTCTAATGAGGTGATTGGTCATGGACATGAGCGTCAAACTGAACCTGTCTTACCCTGCGGCAGCGCCACAGAATGCACCTGCTCCTGTCAGTGCCGATCCGCAGAAGCCCAAGGTGGACGCCGTTGCTGGCGCGAAAGATGCCCAGCAGCCATCGAGCCACACCGACTTGAAAAAAGCGGTCAACGACATAAACGAATTCATCCAGGCTGCCCAGCGCAAACTGGATTTTTCCATTGATGACTCCACCCACCAGGTTGTGGTCAAGGTCATTGCGACCGAAAGCGGTGAGGTCATTCGCCAGATTCCTTCGGAATTGGCACTGAAACTCGCCCAGAGCCTTCATGACGCCAGCAGCTTGCTGTTTGACGCCAAGGTCTAAACTGGCATGAACTTTGTTGCGAAAACTGCCTAGAGCGTGATTCGTCAATAAAGCATCAGCCCCGGATTAGGAGAAAGACGATGACAGTCGTAGCAGGTCTAACGGTCAACGGCCCGGGTACGGGCATCGACGTTCAAGGTCTTGTTAAGTCGTTGGTGGGGTCGCAAACCGCACCCAAGCAAGCGCAGATCGACAGCCAGACCAAAACATCCACTGCGCAACTGACTTCGATCGGCAAGATCCAGGCGGCTCTGGACGCGTTCCGGGGCGCGTTGGACACCATGACCAAGACTGTTAACTTCAGCGGCTTGAGTTCGACGCTGTCGAACGACAAGCTCGCGACGGTCACGTTGGGCCCAGGTGCCGCCGCCGGCAACTTTACGCTGGGTGTCACCCAATTGGCCACGGCGTCAAAGGTCTCCACGGCAGTAATTCCTGGCGGGCCGACGGCCGTTGTCAATTCCGGGGTCTCGGCGACGGTGTTTACGGTCTCCCAGTCCGGCAAGAATTACAGCGTCAGTGTGCCACCGGGCGGAACCCTGCAGCAGGTGCGCGATTCGCTCAACTCGCAGTACGGCAACGCGGGCTTGAGTGCCAACATCCTGACTGACTCCAACGGTTCGCGGTTGGTGGTCACATCGTCGACGACCGGTGTCGGTAGCGACATCACCTTCAAGGGTTCCTCGGGCCTGGATACGGGTGCGACGGTTGTGGGCTCGGCGCCGCAGAACGCCATATATAACCTTGATGGCAGCCCTCAAGAGTCCAAGAGTAATACCCTGCCCGACGCAATCAGTGGTGTGAGCATTACCTTGACGGGGGTTTCGGGGACCGATGCCCCTTCGACGATCAAAGTGTCTGCGAACAGCGCAACCCTGAAGTCGGCAGTCAAGGGCTTCACAGATACCTACAGTGCGTTGGTCAAGGCTGTGAATGCCGAGACTCAGGTCACCACCAATGCCGACGGTTCCGTCACGCCAGGCCCGTTGACCGGGGACAGTTCGGTGCGCAGCATGATGGCGTCGATCCGCAACGTGATGAACTCGGTGACCGGTAGCGGCTCGTTTTCATCCCTGGCGCAGTTTGGCGTGACCACGGACCAGACAGCGGGCACCCTGAGCGTCAGTGATGTGGCGTTTGACAAGGCGGTCCTCACTAATGGCTCCGACATCAACAGCATCTTCACCGGGCCCAGCGGACTGTTGGCAAGCCTGACGAATGCCACCGCCAACTTTGCGCTGAGCAAGACCGGGGTGTTCGCCCAAAAGTCCACGACCCTGCAGGACAACCTCAAGGACCTGACCAACCAGCAGACCGCCCTGAACACGCGTTCTGATGCCCTGACGGCGTCCCTGACCCTGAAATACAACGCCATGGACTCCCTGGTTGCGCAGCTCAAGGCTCAGGGCGACAGCGTCATGACCACACTCAACTCGCTGAACAATCCGAAGTCCACCTGATTGGCGGATGGATAAAGCCCGCCGAAGGCGCTGAGTCAAAGCGCCAGGCGGGCTAAAGTTTTGTGTAACGCCGTCGACATAATAATCAGCGTCCACCCTTTTAGCTGTCGCCTGTCACGAGGTAGAAACATGAATCCCATGAGAGCCCTTCGCCAATACCAGAAGGTCAACACCCACGCCCAGATCTCCGAAGCCAGCCCGCACCGCCTGGTGCAGTTGCTGATGGAAGGCGCACTGGATCGTATGGCGCAGGCCAAGGGTGCGATGGCTCGCGGTGATATCGCGCAGAAGGGGTTGATGCTGGGCAAGGCGGTGGACATCCTCGTCGGGTTGCGTGACGGCCTGAACCCCGAGAAGACCCCGGACCCGATTGCACTGCAGCAGTTGGATAACCTGTATGCCTTCATGACCATGCGCCTGCTGGAAGCCAACCGTCAGAATGACGCTGCGATGATCGATGAGGTCGCAGGTCTGATGATTACGCTCAAGGAAGGCTGGGACGGTATTGCCACAGAGGTACAGTAGGCCGTAAGGCCTGAGGACGATGTCATGAGCCAAGCATTGCAAAAAATCGACGAGACCCGTGAGGCGCTGTCCGAGGCGTTGGCTGAACGCAACTGGGGGGCGATCGGCGAACTGGATTTGGGCTGCCGCGCGTTGATCGATGCTGCGCTCAACGAGGAATCGGCGGATGAGGCAGCCATTCGGGCAAAACTGGAAGACTTGCTTTCGGTCTACCAGCAGTTGCTTGAGGCGACGACAGGGGAGCGACAGGCTATTTTCGAAGAGATGTCGCAGTTCAACCGAGCTAAACATGCGTCAAAGGTTTACCATATGTTCGGCTGAAGGCTCAGTTAATCCGAACACCGCGCGTCATAAATTTGACTGTGCACGATTTTTTGACTTAACTAGTGCTATTTTCAGACGTCAGAAAGCCGTAGCGCAGAAAATGCCTACAGCAATCTAGATTGCCCCAACTCGAGGGCATTAGAGTTTTACTAGGGAAGTTGCTATTGCATGTGGCGTGAAACCAAAATTCTGCTGATCGATGACGATAGCGTTCGGCGCCGCGATCTGGCGGTGATCCTGAATTTTCTTGGCGAAGAAAATCTACCCTGTGGCAGCCACGACTGGCAGCAGGCGGTCAGCTCTTTGTCGTCGAGCCGCGAAGTCATTTGTGTGCTGATCGGGACGGTAAACGCTCCTGGTGCAGTACTGGGCTTGTTAAAGACACTGTCGACCTGGGATGAGTTCCTTCCGGTGTTGCTGATGGGCGATATTTCTTCCGTGGACCTTCCGGAAGACCAGCGCCGCCGCGTGCTTTCCACCCTCGAAATGCCCCCCAGCTACAGCAAATTGCTCGACTCCCTGCACCGTGCCCAGGTCTACCGCGAGATGTACGACCAGGCCCGCGAGCGCGGCCGTCACCGCGAACCCAACCTGTTCCGCAGCCTCGTCGGCACCAGTCGTGCGATCCAGCACGTGCGCCAGATGATGCAGCAAGTGGCCGACACCGACGCCAGTGTGCTGATCCTTGGCGAGTCGGGCACCGGCAAGGAAGTGGTCGCACGCAACCTGCACTACCATTCCAAGCGTCGTGACGGGCCGTTCGTGCCGGTCAACTGCGGGGCGATCCCGGCAGAACTGCTGGAAAGCGAACTGTTCGGCCACGAGAAGGGCGCCTTTACCGGGGCGATCACCAGCCGTGCCGGGCGTTTTGAACTGGCCAACGGTGGCACCCTGTTCCTCGACGAAATCGGCGACATGCCGCTGCCGATGCAGGTCAAGCTGCTGCGGGTATTGCAGGAGCGCACCTTCGAGCGCGTGGGCAGCAACAAGACCCAGAGCGTCGACGTACGCATCATCGCGGCCACCCACAAGAACCTCGAAAGCATGATCGAGGTCGGCAGCTTCCGCGAAGACCTGTACTACCGCCTCAACGTATTCCCGATCGAAATGGCGCCCCTGCGCGAGCGCGTCGAAGACATCCCGCTGCTGATGAACGAACTGATCTCGCGCATGGAACACGAAAAGCGCGGTTCGATTCGCTTCAACTCGGCGGCGATCATGTCCCTGTGTCGCCACGGCTGGCCGGGCAACGTCCGCGAGCTGGCCAACCTGGTGGAGCGCATGGCGATCATGCACCCGTACGGGGTGATCGGCGTGGTCGAGCTGCCGAAGAAATTCCGCTACGTCGACGACGAAGACGAGCAATTGGTGGACAGCCTGCGCAGCGACCTGGAAGAGCGCGTGGCCATCAACGGCCACACGCCGGACTTCGGCTCCACCGCCATGCTGCCGCCGGAAGGCCTGGACTTGAAGGACTACCTCGGCAGCCTCGAACAGGGCCTGATCCAGCAGGCACTCGACGACGCCAACGGTATCGTCGCCCGTGCCGCCGAGCGCCTGCGCATCCGACGTACCACCCTGGTGGAGAAGATGCGCAAGTACGGCATGAGCCGCAAGGAAGGTGATGAACAGGCGGATGATTGACGCCTGTTTTTCAACTGACTGAAAACTAAGCCTATTTTTTTAGGCACGGGTATTGCTACAGCACTCGCAACGTTCCGTTTAACTGACGGTCAGCCAAGCGAGAGAGCATGATGCCCCACGCCGCCCAACTATCTTCGGTCCCTGACACTCAGGGGCCGGCCCCCTCCGTAGAGCAGATCAGCCGCCTCGGGCTTGAACAGGCTTTTTCCCTGTTCAACCAGATGTCGAGCCAGTTGACTGACTCCTACAGCCTGCTGGAAGCCCGGGTTTCCGAGCTTAAGGGCGAGTTGGCCGTGGTCAGTGCCCAGCGCATGGAAGAGCTGGCCGAGAAAGAGCGACTGGCCAACCGTCTGCAAAACCTCCTCGACCTGTTGCCCGGTGGCGTGATCGTCATCGACGAGCAGGGCCGTGTGCGCGAAGCCAACCCGGCGGCCTGCAACATGCTTGGCCTGCCGCTGGAGGGCGAGCTGTGGCGTGAGGTCATCACCCGCTGCTTTGCCCCGCGGGAAGACGACGGCCACGAAATTTCCCTCAAGGATGGGCGCCGCCTGTCCATCGCCACGCGTTCCCTGGATGCCGAGCCCGGCCAGTTGGTGTTGCTCAACGACCTGACTGAAACCCGGCACCTGCAAGACCAGTTGGCCCGCCATGAGCGCCTGTCGTCTTTGGGGCGAATGGTCGCTTCCCTGGCCCACCAGATTCGTACGCCATTGTCGGCCGCGCTGATTTACGCCAGTCATTTGACTGATGAGCAATTGCCCGCCGCCACCCACCAGCGTTTTGCCGGCCGCCTCAAGGAGCGCCTGCACGAACTGGAGCATCAGGTGCGCGACATGCTGGTGTTTGCCCGCGGCGAATTGCCGCTGACCGACCGCGTCACCCCGGCCGCCTTGATGCAGTCCCTGCAAGCGGCGGCCGCCACTCATATTCAGGAAGCGTCAGTCCGTTGGCAGTGCGACAGCCATTACGGCGAGTTGCTGTGCAACCGCGACACCCTGGTGGGCGCGCTGCTCAACCTGATCGAAAACGCGACCCAGGCCAGCGGCCCCGGGGCGCGGCTCAAGGTGCACCTGTACAACCGTGGCGAGACCCTGCGCCTGAGCATCAGCGACAGCGGCAGCGGGATTGACCCGGTGGTGCTGCAGCGCCTCGGCGAGCCTTTTTTTACCACCAAGACCAACGGGACCGGCCTGGGCCTGACCGTGGTCAAGGCAGTCGCCCGTGCACATCAGGGAGAATTGCAGCTGCATTCCCGGTTGGGTCGTGGCACGTGCGCGTTGATCACGCTGCCGCTGTTTTCATGCGCCGTCAGCGCGGAGTAAAAGGTCATGGCTATCAAGGTTTTATTGGTTGAAGACGATCGCGCCCTGCGTGAAGCATTGGCTGACACGCTGTTGCTGGCGGGCCATGACTATCGGGCGGTCGGTTCTGCCGAAGAAGCCCTGGACGCGGTGGAGCAGGAGTCCTTCAGCCTGGTGGTCAGCGACGTCAACATGCCGGGTATGGACGGACACCAGTTGCTCGGCCTGTTGCGTGCGCGCCAGCCGCAACTGCCGGTGCTGCTGATGACCGCCCACGGCGCCGTCGAGCGTGCCGTCGACGCCATGCGTCAGGGCGCTGCGGATTACCTGGTGAAACCCTTCGAACCCAAAGCCTTGATCGAACTGGTCGCCCGGCATGCCCTTGGCACCCTGGGCGCTGCCGAGGGTGAAGGCCCGATTGCCTTCGAGCCGGCCAGCGCGCAATTGCTGGAACTGGCGGCCCGTGTTGCCCGCAGCGATTCCACCGTGCTGATCTCCGGCGAGTCCGGTACCGGCAAGGAAGTACTGGCGCGCTACATCCACCAGCAATCCCATCGTGCCAGCCAGCCGTTCATTGCGATCAACTGCGCGGCCATTCCCGACAACATGCTCGAAGCCACCTTGTTCGGCCATGAGAAGGGCTCGTTCACCGGCGCCATCGCGGCGCAGGCCGGCAAGTTCGAACAGGCCGACGGCGGCACCATCCTGCTCGACGAAATCTCCGAAATGCCCCTGGGCCTGCAAGCGAAGTTGCTGCGGGTGTTGCAGGAGCGCGAAGTGGAGCGGGTGGGCGCACGCAAGCCGATCCAGCTGGACATCCGTGTGGTCGCCACCACCAACCGCGACCTGGCGGGCGAAGTGGCGGCGGGGCGCTTCCGTGAGGACCTGTTCTACCGGCTCTCGGTGTTCCCGTTGGCCTGGCGCCCGTTGCGCGAGCGCCCGGCCGACATCATCCCGCTGGCCGAGCGCCTGCTGGGCAAGCACGTCAATAAAATGAAGCATGCCCAGGCGCGCTTGTCGGCCGAGGCCCAGGCCTGTCTGATCAGTTACCCGTGGCCCGGCAACGTGCGGGAACTGGACAATGCGATCCAGCGTGCGTTGATTTTGCAGCAGGGCGGCCTGATCCAGCCCCAGGATTTCTGCCTGGCCATGGGCGCGGGCGCAGCGCCGCAGCCGAGCCTGGCTGCCGCGCCACAGGTCGAAGCCGTGCCTGCCGAATCCGCCGGCGCCCTGGGTGACGACCTGCGTCGCCGGGAATTCCAGATGATCATCGACACCCTGCGCTCCGAGCGCGGGCGCCGCAAAGAAGCCGCCGAGCGCCTGGGCATCAGCCCGCGCACCCTGCGCTACAAGCTGGCGCAGATGCGTGACGCCGGGATGGACGTGGAAGCCTATCTCTACGCCACCTGAAAATTCTCAAAGCCGACAGGGCCAGTCGCCTTTTCTTACAGAATGCCACGGAGCTGGCACCCTTGTTGCTACCACCCCTGTAATCGCTGTGTAGTGTCAAAAAATTGCGGGTCGTCGGAGAGAAAGTTCATGAGCCAAGGTGTTGAGTTCAATCGGTTGATGTTGGATATGCGGTCCATGCAAATGGATGCCATGGCTCAACCGAAATCCGCCGCGCAAGCCGTACCGGAATTGGGCCAGAGCAGCTTTGCCGACATGCTCGGCCAGGCCATCAACAAAGTCAGCGACACCCAGCAGGCATCCAATCAGTTGGCGACCGCCTTCGAGATCGGCAAGAGCGGCGTGGACCTCACCGACGTGATGGTCGCCTCGCAAAAAGCCAGCGTTTCATTCCAGGCCTTGACCCAGGTGCGCAACAAACTGGTTCAAGCCTATCAAGACATCATGCAGATGCCGGTTTAAGGACGATTTGAGTCATGGCAGAAGCACTCGTGGATAACGCACCCGCCAAGGCAGACGGCAAGCCGCCGCTGTTTGGCCTGTCGTTCCTGGAAAACCTCTCCGAGATGACCATGTTGCGTCAGGTGGGCCTGATGGTCGGCCTGGCTGCCAGCGTGGCGATTGGTTTTGCCGTGGTGCTGTGGTCCCAGCAACCGGATTACCGTCCGTTGTACGGCAGCCTGGCCGGCATGGATTCCAAGCAGATCATGGAAACCCTGGCGGCGGCAGACATCAGCTACACCGTCGAACCGAATTCCGGCGCCCTGTTGGTCAAGGCCGACGATGTGGCCCGTGCGCGGATGAAGCTGGCGGCTGCCGGCGTAACCCCGTCCGACGCGAATATCGGCTTTGAAATCCTCGACAAGGACCAGGGCCTGGGGACCAGCCAGTTCATGGAAGCCACCCGCTACCGTCGCGGCCTGGAAGGCGAACTGGCGCGCACCATCTCTGCCCTGAACAACGTCAAGGGCGCCCGCGTGCACCTGGCGATTCCGAAAAGCTCGGTGTTTGTGCGCGATGAACGCAAGCCCAGCGCCTCGGTCCTGGTCGAACTCTTTGCCGGCCGCTCCCTTGAGCCTGGCCAGGTATTGGCGATCATCAACCTGGTGGCCACCAGCGTTCCTGAATTGAGCAAGTCGCAGATCACCGTAGTCGACCAGAAGGGCAACCTGCTGTCGGACCTCGCGGAAAACTCTTCGCTGACCATGGCCGGCAAGCAGTTCGACTACAGCCGTCGCATGGAAAGCATGCTGACCCAGCGGGTGCACAACATCCTGCAACCGGTGTTGGGCAATGATCGCTACAAGGCTGAAGTGTCGGCCGACGTCGACTTCAGCGCCGTCGAATCGACCTCCGAGCAGTTCAACCCGGACCAGCCGGCCCTGCGCAGCGAGCAATCGACCACCGAACAACGTACCGCCAGCAATGGCCCGCAAGGCGTGCCGGGTGCCCTGAGCAACCAGCCACCAACCCCGGCCACTGCCCCGCAAACCACCGGTGGCGCTGCCGCTACCGCAGGCGCGGTGCAGCCTGGCCAGCCGCTGCTGGACGCCAACGGCCAGCAGATCATGGACCCGGCCACCGGCCAGCCCATGCTCGCGCCGTACCCGGCCGACAAGCGCAACCAGTCCACCAAGAACTTCGAGCTTGATCGTTCCATCAGCCACACCAAGCAGCAACAGGGCCGGATCAATCGCCTGTCGGTGTCGGTGGTGGTGGATGACCAGGTCAAGGTCAATGCCGCAGACGGCGCCATCACCCGCGCCCCATGGAGCGCCGATGAATTGGCGCGCTTCACTCGCCTGGTGCAGGACGCGGTGGGCTTCGATGCCAGCCGTGGCGACAGCGTCAGCGTGATCAACATGCCGTTCTCCGCCGAGCGTGGCGAAGTCATCGCCGAGGCAGCGTTCTATACTCAGCCGTGGTTCTGGGACATCGTCAAGCAAGTGCTCGGGGTGTTGTTCATCCTGTTGCTGGTGTTCGGCGTACTGCGCCCGGTGCTCAACAACATCACCGGCCACGGCAAGAAGCAACTGGCCCTGGCCGGCGGCGACGTCGAACTGGGTGGCATGGGCGGCCTCGATGGCGAACTGGCCAACGACCGCGTGAGCCTCGGTGGCCCGCAAAGCATTCTGTTGCCGAGCCCGAGCGAGGGTTATGACGCTCAGTTGAACGCAATCAAGAGCCTGGTGGCCGAAGACCCGGGTCGTGTGGCCCAGGTCGTGAAAGAGTGGATTAACGCAGATGAGTGATAGCCGAGCTGCAGTAGCCAAACTCTCCCGGGTCGACAAAGCCGCCGTGCTGTTGCTGTCCCTCGGAGAAACCGACGCCGCCCAAGTGCTGCGCCACATGGGGCCCAAAGAGGTTCAGCGTGTCGGCGTGGCCATGGCGCAAATGCGCAATGTGCACCGCGAGCAAGTCGAGCAGGTGATGAGCGAGTTCGTCGAGATCGTCGGCGACCAGACCAGCCTGGGCGTCGGCTCCGACAGCTACATTCGCAAGATGCTCACCTCGGCCCTGGGCGAAGACAAGGCCAACGGCCTGATCGACCGTATCCTGCTGGGTGGCAACACCAGCGGCCTCGACAGCCTGAAGTGGATGGAACCGCGGGCCGTGGCCGATGTGATCCGCTACGAACACCCGCAAATCCAGGCGATCGTGGTGGCGTATCTCGACCCCGACCAGGCCGGTGAAGTGCTCGGCCACTTCGACCATAAGGTGCGCCTGGATATCATCCTGCGCGTCTCGTCGTTGAACACCGTGCAGCCAGCGGCCCTGAAAGAACTGAACACGATTCTCGAGAAGCAGTTCTCGGGCAATTCCAACGCTTCGCGCACCACCCTGGGCGGCATCAAGCGTGCGGCCGACATCATGAACTTCCTCGACAGCTCGGTGGAAGGCCAGTTGATGGACTCGATCCGCGAGATCGACGACAGCCTGTCGGTGCAGATCGAAGACCTCATGTTCGTGTTCAACAACCTCTCCGACGTCGACGACCGTGGCATCCAGGCGTTGCTGCGGGAAGTCTCCTCCGACGTGCTGGTGCTGGCGCTCAAGGGCTCCGACGAAGGCGTCAAGGAAAAGATCTTCAAGAACATGTCCAAGCGAGCTTCCGAACTGTTGCGCGACGACCTCGAGGCCAAGGGCCCGGTGCGCGTCAGCGACGTGGAAACTGCACAGAAGGAAATCCTCACCATTGCCCGCCGTATGGCCGAAGCCGGAGAAATCGTTCTCGGTGGGAAGGGCGGCGAAGAAATGATTTAAGGCGCCGCGCATGTCGAACAAAGATGAGACGCCCAGCGATCTGATTCGCGCACGGGACGTCGGAGGGTTCGACGTCTGGTCGCTGCCCAGTTTCGACCCGCATCGCCCGGAGCCGGAGCCGGAGCCGGTAGAAGAACCCCCGGCCGAGATGGAAGAAGTGCCGCTGGAGGAAGTCCAGCCACTGACCCTGGAAGAGCTCGAAAGCATTCGCCAGGAAGCCTACAACGAAGGTTTCTCCACCGGCGAGAAGGACGGCTTTCGCAGCACCACTCTCAAGGTCCGCCAGGAAGCCGAGGCCGCGCTGAGCGTCAAGCTGGCCAGCCTGGAAACCCTGATGGGCAGCCTGTTCGAGCCCATCGCCGAGCAGGACTCGCAGATTGAAAAAGCCATGGTCGGGCTGGTGGAGCACATCACCCGCCAGGTGATTCAGCGCGAATTGGCCCTGGACTCCACGCAAATCGAAAGCGTGATGCGCGAAGCCCTCAAGCTGCTGCCCCTGGGCGTCGGCAACGTGCGGCTGTACATCAACCCGCAGGATTTCGAACAGGTCAAAGCCCTGCGCGAGCGCCATGAAGAAACCTGGCGCATCGTCGAAGACGCTGCGCTGCTGCCCGGTGGTTGCCGGGTCGAGACCGAGCACAGCCGCATCGATGCCACGGTGGAGACGCGCATCACGCAGATCATGGCCAAGCTGTTCGATCAGTTGCACGAGCAGGCGCTGCACCCGGCAGAGCCGGACTTGAGCGTAGAGCTGGACACCCCCGATGCGCCTTGACCGCACCAGCTTCGCCAAGCGCCTGGGTGGCTATGCCGAAGTCACCGAGTTGCCCGGCCAGCCGATCCTGGAGGGCCGCCTGCTGCGCATGGTCGGCCTGACCCTGGAAGCCGAAGGCCTGCGCGCCGCCATGGGCAGCCGCTGCATGGTGATCAACGACGACAGCTACCACCCGGTGCAGGTCGAAGCCGAAGTGATGGGGTTCTCCGGCAGCAAAGTATTCCTGATGCCCGTCGGCAGCGTTGCCGGCATTGCCCCCGGCGCTCGCGTGGTGCCGCTGGCCGACACCGGCCGCCTGCCGATGGGCATGAGCATGCTCGGCCGCGTGCTGGATGGCGCCGGGCGCGCCCTCGACGGCAAGGGTGGGATGAAGGCCGAAGACTGGGTGCCGATGGACGGCCCGACCATCAACCCGCTCAAGCGCAACCCCATCAGCGTGCCGCTGGACGTGGGCATTCGCAGCATCAACGGTTTATTGACGGTGGGCCGCGGCCAGCGCCTGGGCCTCTTCGCCGGTACCGGCGTGGGTAAGTCGGTGCTGCTGGGGATGATGACGCGCTTTACCGAGGCCGACATCATCGTGGTCGGGCTGATCGGCGAGCGGGGCCGGGAGGTGAAGGAATTCATCGAGCACAGCCTCGGCGAAGAAGGCCTCAAGCGTTCGGTCGTGGTGGCCTCACCGGCGGATGACGCGCCGCTGATGCGCCTGCGCGCCGCGATGTACTGCACGCGCATCGCCGAATATTTTCGCGACAAGGGCAAGAACGTCCTGTTGCTGATGGACTCCCTGACCCGTTTCGCCCAGGCCCAGCGGGAAATTGCGCTGGCCATCGGCGAGCCGCCGGCCACCAAGGGCTATCCGCCGTCAGTGTTCGCCAAGCTGCCCAAGCTGGTGGAGCGTGCCGGTAACGCCGAAGCCGGTGGTGGTTCGATCACTGCGTTCTACACCGTACTCTCCGAGGGCGATGACCAGCAGGACCCGATTGCCGACTCGGCGCGGGGTGTGCTCGACGGGCACATCGTGCTGTCCCGGCGCCTGGCCGAAGAAGGGCACTACCCGGCCATCGACATCGAAGCCTCCATCAGCCGGGTGATGCCGTCGGTGGTCACCCCGGAGCACATGATGCGCGCGCAGCAGTTCAAGCAACTGTGGTCGCGTTATCAACAGAGCCGCGACCTGATCAGCGTCGGCGCCTATGTGGCCGGCGGCGATCGCGAGACCGACCTGGCGATTGCCCTGCAACCGCAACTGGTGACGTACCTGCGCCAGGGCCTTAACGACAAGATCAGCATGGGTGAAAGCGAGGCACACCTGGGCACCATCTTCGCGCCGGCGCCGGGCGGATAAACCATGGCCAACACTCGCGCCGCGCGCCTTGCCCCGGTAGTGGACATGGCCGAAAAAGCTGAAAAGACCGCCGTCCAGCGCCTGGGGTACTTCCAGGGCCAGGTTCGCCTGGCGGAAAGCAAGCTGGGGGATCTGGAGCGCTTTCGCGGCGAGTATCAGCAGCAGTGGATCGAGCGTGGCAGCAAGGGCGTCTCCGGGCAGTGGCTGATGGGCTACCAGGGCTTTCTCAACCAGTTGGAAACCGCCGTCGGCCAGCAGCGCCAGAGCCTGGCCTGGCACCAGGCCAACGTCGACAAGGCCCGCGACAGCTGGCAACAGGCCTATGCCCGGGTCGAAGGCCTGCGCAAACTGGTGCAGCGCTACATCGACGAAGCCCGTGCACTGGAAGACAAGCGCGAGCAGAAACTGCTGGATGAATTGTCCCAGCGTCTTCCCCGCCAAAACCCCTATTAACCACGCCCTCGCTCCTACATGGATTTGCCCACTTCCCTATCACCTGCTACACCTTGTTGCACATTGCCAATGACAAGGAAGCAGTCGTATGTCAGTCGAATCAGAAGTGTCCCTGGACGGGACGAAGTTGACGATCACCGTCAGGGGGCGATTCGATTTCGGTAGCCACCAGGCCTTTCGTGATGCCTACGAGCGGTTCTACAAGGTGCCCGAGATCTACGTGGTGGACTTGAAGGAAACCACCTACATGGACAGCTCGGCCCTGGGCATGCTCCTGCTGTTGCGTGACCATGCCGGAGGCGACAATGCCGAAGTGCAGGTGGTCAACGCCAACTCCGATGTGCGCAAGATCCTGGCCATTTCCAACTTCGACAAACTGTTCGACCTCACTTGAGCGTCCTGGCCCCGGTCCTCGAGGCGCTGACGGTGTTGATCGCCGAAGACAGCGCCGCCGACCTGTTGTTGCTGTCAACCATCGTGCGCCGCCAGGGCCACCAGGTGCTGACCGCCAGTAACGGCCAGGAAGCGGTCGATGTGTTTACCCGTGAACGGCCGCAGTTGGTGTTGATGGACGCCCTGATGCCGGTGATGGACGGCTTCGAGGCGGCCCGCCAGATCAAGCAGCGGGCGGGGGAGGCGCTGGTGCCGATCATCTTCCTCACCTCCCTGCGCGAGAGCGAAGCCCTGGCCCAGTGCCTGGATGCCGGGGGTGACGACTTCCTGGCCAAACCCTATAACCAGGTGATCCTGGCGGCAAAGATCAATGCCATGGATCGCCTGCGTCGCTTGCAGGCCACGGTGTTGCAGCAACGCGACCTGATCGCCCGGCACCACGACTACCTGCTGCAGGAGCAGCGAGTGGCCAAGGCGGTGTTCGACAAGGTGGCCCACTCGGGCTGCATCAACGCCGCGCCGAATATTCGTTATGTGCAGTCGCCCTACGCGCTGTTCAACGGCGATTTGCTGCTGGCCGCGTACACGCCGTCGGGCGATATGCATGTGCTGCTGGGGGACTTTACCGGCCACGGTTTACCGGCGGCGGTCGGCGCCATGCCCCTGGCGGAAGTGTTCTACGGCATGACTGCCAAGGGCTACGGATTGGCGCAAACCCTGCGGGAGATGAACGCCAAGCTCAAGCGCATCCTGCCGGTGGACATGTTCTGTTGTGCCACCTTGCTGTGCCTCAGCGCCCAGCGACGGGTGGTGGAAGTGTGGAATGGCGGCATGCCCGACGGCTACGTGCATGACGTCACCACCGGCAAGCGTACGCCGCTGGTGTCGCGGCATTTGCCATTGGGCGTGCTGGCGGCCGAGGCGTTTGATGACCGCACTGAAGTCTGGCCGATGGCGCTGGGTGACCGAGTGTTTTTGCTGTCGGATGGTGTGCTGGATACCGCCGATGCCCATGAACAGTTGTTTGGCGCCGAGCGGTTGCAGCAGGTGTTTGCGGCCAATCGCGAGCCGGACCGGTTGTTCGAGGAGATCGAACAGGCCCTGGCGGGTTTTCGCGGTGAGGTGCGCGATGACATCAGCATGGTGGAGATCAGCCTGCAGGCGGATGAGCCGTTGCGTTCGTCGTCGGTGGTGTATTCCGACAGTGGGCAGTCGTCGCCGCTGGATTGGTCGGTAAGTTTTGAGTTTCGTGCCGAGACGCTCAAGTCCTACAACCCTTTGCCGTATTTGTTGCAGTTGCTGTTGGAGATTCATGGGCTGCGGGAGCAGAGCGGGGCGTTGTACAGCGTGATGGCAGAGTTGTATTCCAATGCGCTTGAACATGGTGTGCTGGGGCTGGATTCGCGGCTCAAGCGGGATGCACAGGGGTTTGCTGCGTATTACCGCGAGCGTAATGAGCGGCTGGCACGGTTGGATAGGGGGTATGTGCGGGTGCACCTGGATGTGGTGCCGACCGGGGAGGGGGGGGGTCTGACGCTGCGGATCGAGGACAGTGGGGCTGGGTTTGATGTGGATAAGGTGCTGGCCAGGCCGCTGGATGTTGACCGTCTGTCTGGTAGGGGATTGAGCCTGGTGCGCCAGTTGAGCAGCGATGTAGGCTGGTCTGACGGCGGGCGGTGTGTGTGCGTGGAGTTTTCATGGAAGGCTCTGGCATAATCCGCCGATTCTTGATCAAGGAGCGAACAAGTGGCAGAGATTCATCTGGACCCCGATGTGCTGACTGGCTTGCAGGAGGTCATGGAGGGCGAGTATCCGAAGCTGCTCGACACTTTTCTCGATGACTCGCAAAAGCGGGTAGAGGCGTTGCGCCGGGCTCGGGATGATGCCAAGGCGCTTGGGCGGATTGCGCATAGCTTCAAGGGGAGTAGCGGTAATCTTGGGGCGGTGCGGTTGGCTGAGCTTTGTCAGTTGCTCGAGGATAAGTCCGCCAAGCCTGTGGTTGCGGATTTGGCGCAGTTGGTGGATGAGATTGACCATGAATTCGCGCTGGTGCGGCCGTTGTATGAGCATGAGCGGGGGCGGTTTCAGCTCTGACGCTTTTGGTGTGTATATCGGTTTCTTCGGTAACGGCGGCTTATGGTTTCGCTCTTGCAGCGAGTCACTTTGCAAAAGCGGCACAGTAACCAAAGCGCTCTGCCCCATCAAAAACCAGAGCGAAAGCA
>NZ_JACAPY010000023.1:0-110407 GCF_013385455.1 Pseudomonas sp. G1002 | reverse complement strand
CTGTAAGAGCGGAACCAATAGTGGCCGTTACCTAAATAACGGATATGTACCCCGCCCCAAGCCCCCTCCACAATCAACAGCCTTTAAAAACCCCAGGCCGCTTCTCGACCATCGCCCGTACACCTTCCTTGGCATCCTCACTATTCAGCAGTTTCTCCACCAAAACGGGCAACCCGGCCGCCGCCGCGGTCTCCCCCTCGATCCGTGCCTGGCGCGCCGACATCAGCGTGGCCTGCACCCCCAGCGGCGCCTGCTGGGCAATGCGGTTTGCCAGCGCCACCGCCCGGGGCAACAAATCCTCGCTGGCCATCACCTCCTGCACCAACCCCAACCGCAGCGCTTCATGGGCATCAAACTCATCCCCCGTGAGCAACCAGCGCATGGCATTCCCCCACCCCGCGATCTGATGAAAGCGCAACGTCGCGCCCCCAAAAGGAAAAATCCCGCGCTGCACTTCCATCTGCGCAAACCGGGTATTGCTGGCACACAGATTGATATCCGCCGCCAACATCAACTCGATACCAATGGTCAGGCAGTACCCCTGAGCCGCAACAATCACCGGCTTACTGACCCGGGGCCCCGCGAAAACGCCCCACGGATCACAACCACCCAACGGCGGTTGCCAGCCTTGTGCCATCGTGGGCCCCACATTGGCCAGGTCCAATCCGGCGGTAAAGTGATCGCCATGCCCGAAGACAATGGCCACCCGCGCTTGCTCATTGCGATCAAATTCGCCATACGCCAGGCTCAAATCATTGAGCAATTCCAGGTCGAACGCATTGCGCTTGGCCACGCGATCCAGGCCCAGCAACAGGATATGACCCTGCTGTTCACGGCTGACGCGGCTGTTGGTGGCTTGGTTCATGGGGTGTGCCCTCGGGCGCAAAGGGAGGTTTCGGACCGAAGGGCCCGCTGTTAAGGGTGAACCGTTTAAGCGTCATGACCAACAGGGCCGGGCCTTTGAAAAATAGACCCTGCTGCCTGGATGCGCAAAGCCTTTGATGCAGAGGCGTTTACCTGCGGTTTGCGATAAAAAAAGCTCCCTTTTTCAGCGATTTCCGGTATAGTGCGCGCCGGCCTTTAACCGGGCCGCGTTTAGGTAGCGCAATTCCCCGAAGTCAGCTTCGGCTGCACGTCCGCACAGCGGACTCTTCCTTGACGAATCTTTTTCATTCATTCGTTTTCGCAAATCCCCGCCGACAAAGCAGCCAGGGCGACTCTTGAGTCTCAACACGGCATGCGCAGCTTTGGAGCATGGGTCTTTGCGGATGCACTTAGAGGCAGACCCATGACCCAGGAAACCGGCGGCTTCGCCGCTTTTAATCTTAACCCGAACATTCTTGCTGCCGTCATCGCGACTGGCTACGAAGAACCTTCGGCTATTCAGCAGCAATCGATCCCGATCATCATGGCCGGCCAAGACATGATTGGCCAAGCGCAAACCGGTACCGGTAAAACCGCCGCGTTCGCCCTGCCAATCCTGCACTGCATCGATCCTGCCAAGCGCGAGCCGCAAGCCCTGATCCTGGCGCCAACCCGTGAGTTGGCGCTGCAAGTAGCAACCGCTTTCGAAACCTACGCCAAGCAAATGCCGGGCGTTACCGTTGTGGCCGTTTACGGCGGCGCGCCTATGGGCCCACAACTGAAAGCAATCCGTAACGGCGCACAGATCGTTGTCGCCACTCCGGGCCGTCTGTGCGACCACCTGCGTCGCGACGAAAAAGTGCTGTCGACCGTGAACCACCTGGTTCTGGACGAAGCTGACGAAATGCTCAAGCTGGGCTTCATGGACGACCTGGAAGTCATCTTCAAGGCACTGCCAGCAACCCGTCAGACCGTACTGTTCTCGGCTACCCTGCCACAGTCGATCCGTGCCATTGCCGAACGCCATCTGCGCGATCCGCAACACGTGAAGATCCAGACCAAGACTCAGACCGTTACCGCGATCGAACAGGCTCACCTGTTGGTTCACGCTGACCAGAAGACCTCGGCTGTATTGAGCCTGCTGGAAGTCGAAGACTTCGACGCCCTGATCATGTTCGTGCGCACCAAGCAAGCGACCCTGGACCTGGCCAGCGCCCTGGAAGCCAAAGGCTACAAAGCCGCTGCGCTGAACGGTGACATTGCTCAGAACCAGCGTGAGCGCGTGATCGACTCCCTCAAGGATGGCCGTCTGGACATCGTTGTGGCGACCGACGTTGCTGCCCGTGGCCTCGACGTTCCACGTATCACCCACGTGTTCAACGTTGATATGCCTTACGATCCAGAGTCCTACGTTCACCGTATCGGCCGTACCGGCCGTGCTGGTCGCGAAGGTCGTGCATTGCTGCTGGTGACTCCACGTGAGCGCCGCATGCTGCAAGTGATCGAGCGTGTAACCGGTCAGAAAGTTGCCGAAGTCCGCCTGCCGGATGCCCAGGCCGTTCTCGATGCGCGCATCAAGAAACTGACCAACAGCCTGTCGCCACTGGTGGCTGATGCTGAATCGACCCACGGCGATCTGCTGGACCGCCTGACTGCCGATATCGGTTGCACCCCGCGTGCCCTGGCTGCAGCCCTGCTGCGCAAGGCTACCAACGGTCAGGCCCTGACCCTGGCTGCCATCGAGAAAGAACGTCCACTGGTGCCGAACAACGCTCCGCGCGGTGATCGTCCAGAGCGTACTGGCGACCGTCCGGACCGTGGTGATCGTGAGCGTCGTGCTCCGGTTCCATTGGCTGAAGGCCGTGCTCGCTGCCGTACTGCGCTGGGCGCGCGTGATGGCATCGCTGCCAAGAACCTGCTGGGCGCTATCCTCAACGAGGGTGGCCTGGCACGTGAAGCGATCGGTCGCATCCAGGTGCGTGACAGCTTCTCCCTGGTGGAGCTGCCGGAAGATGGTCTGGAGAAACTCCTGACCAAGCTGAAGGACACCCGCGTTGCCGGTAAGCAGTTGAAGCTGCGTCGCTACCGCGAAGATTGATCCGCCCCCGGGCTGATTGATCGAACATAAAAAATCCCCGACTGGTTCGGGGATTTTTTTTGCCTGCAATCAGGCGAAACGGTAGATGTCCATGCCCAGCGCACCCATGGTAAAGCCTTGGTGGGCCGCGCTGAATTCACCGCCGGCGCCCCGGGCGAAATACAGCGGCAGCAAATGCTCGTCGCTGGGGTGGCTGCGCACGGCATGAGGTGCCTGGCGACGATAGTCGTGCAGCGCGGCTTCATCGTTGGCTGCCAGTTTGCTGACCATCCAATCACGAAAATCCCGCGCCCAAGGCTCGATGCTCTCCGGCCCGGCATGCCAGTCCAGTTCGCCGAGGTTGTGGGTAATGCTGCCGGAGCCGATCAGCAGCACGCCCTGTTCCCGCAGGCTCGCCAGTGCGTGGCCGACACGGGTTTGCAGGGCAGGGCCCATGCGGCTTGGCAGCGATACCTGCACCACCGGGATATCGGCCGCCGGGTACATCAGCGACAGGGGCACCCAAGTGCCGTGGTCGAAGGGGCGCTGATCATCAATGCGCGCTTCCAGGCCGTCAGCCTTGAGCAACTGCACGATATGGGCGGCCAACTGCGGGTCACCGGGTGCCGGGTACTGCACCGCGAACAGTTCCCGTGGGAAGCCGCCAAAGTCGTGCCAGGTCTCTGGTGCGGCGCTGCCAGTCACGAGCAGCCCCTGGCTTTCCCAGTGCGCCGAGACCACCACAATGGCCTTGGGGCGTGGCAGCTCGGCTGCCAGGCGCTTGAGTGCCGGGCCACTGGCACCGGGTTGCAGGGCAAGCATGGGCGAACCGTGGGAGATAAACAGGCTGGGCAGCATGAGTAGGGTCCTGAGGGTTAAGATGGGACCATCTTCAATCAGATCATTGATCTAAATCTAATATAAGTTTTAGCGCTATTTGATCAAGTTTTAGGGTGAATCATGGAACCTGGATTTTGGCATGAGCGTTGGGCGCGCAATCAGACGGGTTTCCACTTGCCCGAAGTGAATCCTTACCTGCTGCGTCACTGGCCCGGCCTGGGCGTGGCGAACGGGGCGCAGGTGCTGGTGCCGTTGTGCGGCAAGAGCCTGGACCTGATGTGGCTGGCGAGCATCGGGCATCGGGTGATCGGGGTCGAGTTGTCGGAAAAGGCCGTTGAAGAGTTTTTCAGCGAGCAGGAGCTGATGCCGCAGGTCAGCCAGCGCGGCGCTTTCAAAGTTTTCCAGGCGGGTTCCATCGAGCTGTGGTGCGGGGATTTCTTCGCCCTGGATGCCGGTGCCGTGGTTGGTTGCACAGCGCTTTACGACCGGGCGGCGCTGATTGCCCTGCCACCGTTGATGCGCGAGCAGTATGCGGCGCACTTGAATGGGATTCTGGCGGGAGGCAGTCGTGGCCTGTTGATCACCCTCGATTATGAACAGTCGCAAAAGGCCGGCCCGCCGTTCGCGGTGAGCGATGAGGAAGTGCAATTGCTCCTGGGCGGCCGGTGGAGCCTGGATGTGCTGCAGGAGCAGGACATCCTGGGGGACAGCTGGAAGTTTGTTAAGGATGGCGTCACGCGCCTGGACGAGCGGGTGTACCGGTTGGCCAGGCGCTGAAGAGCGCCCACAAAAAAGGGGCGATTGAATCGCCCCTTCTTCTTGTCGCTATCAGCCGCGACGACGCAGTGCGTCAATTCGCTCTTCCAGTGGCGGGTGGCTCATGAACAGGCGAGCCATGCCCTGCTTGATGCCACCGTTGATGCCAAAGGCGGTCAGGGTGTTCGGCATGTGCACCGGCAAGCCCTGTTCGGAGCGCAGGTGCTGCAGGGCGCTGATCATCGCGCCGGTACCGGCCAGGCGTGCGCCGGCTTCGTCTGCGCGGAATTCCCGTTTGCGCGAGAACCACATCACGATCGAGCTGGCGAGGAAGCCCAGTACCAGTTCGGCGAAGATGGTCGCCACGTAGTAGGCCATGCCCTGGCCCTGTTCGTTCTTGAAGATCACCTTGTCGACGAAGTTGCCGATGATCCGCGCGAAGAACATCACGAAGGTGTTCACCACGCCCTGGACCAGCGCCAGGGTGACCATGTCACCGTTGGCCACGTGGCCGATCTCGTGGGCCAGCACCGCCTTGATTTCGTCGGGCGAGAACCGCTCCAGCAAGCCCTGGCTGACGGCCACAAGGGCGTCGTTCTTGTTCCAGCCGGTAGCAAAGGCGTTTGCTTCATAGGCCGGGAAGATCCCGACTTCAGGCATCTTGATCCCGGCTTCGCGGGACAGTTGCTCGACGGTCTGCAGCAGCCATTGCTCATGACGGGTGCGTGGCTGGGTAATGATCTGGGTGCTGGTGCTCATCTTCGCCATCCACTTGGAGATGAACAGCGAGAAAATCGACCCGGCAAAACCAAAGACCGCACAGAAGATCAGCAGCTGATTGAGGTTCAGATCAACCCCGTTGGCCGCCATGATCCCATTGAAGCCGAAAAGGCTCAGCGTGATGCTGGCAATCAGCACGACCGCCAGGTTAGTGGCCAAGAACAGCAGAATGCGCATCATGGTTGTAGAATTCTCCTCATGCTTAATATGTCGCGTACTGCGGGGTATATAAGGTGCGGCATGGGGCTATTCAACCGGGGGACTATTTCAAACTGTGTCCTACAGCCTGAATGTAGAGCCTTGAAGGGAATTTCCGAGGCCTGGTGTGGCTCGGCAGCCTCGCCCCATTACCTTGCAGCCCTGTAATTATAGGGTGATGCCCGAGCAAGGGTGGAGCCGGCAGGCGTAAAAGGCGATACCGCCCGCGCAGGGCAGAGAAGTGTTGCCAGATAATCGCTGTACGACCACGGGTGGGCCGTACAGCGCAATGCCCATTACTGGCGATAGGACTTCAGGAAGTTGCCGATGCGACCGATGGCCATCTCCAGGTCATCCACCCGCGGCAGGGTGACCACCCGGAAGTGATCCGGCCACGGCCAGTTGAACGCCGTACCCTGGACCACCAGCAGCTTTTCCGACAGCAGCAGGTCGAGCACGAACTTCTCGTCGTTGAGGATCGGGCACACTTTCGGGTCGATCCGCGGGAACGCATACAGCGCCCCCATCGGCTTGACGCAACTGACGCCGGGAATCGCGTTCAGCAGTTCCCAGGTGCGGTTGCGCTGCTCCAGCAGGCGGCCTTGTGGCAGCACCAGGTCGTTGATGCTCTGGTAGCCGCCCAGTGCGGTCTGGATGGCGTGCTGGCTCGGCACGTTGGCACACAGGCGCATGTTGGCCAGCATGTCGATGCCCTCGATGTAGCTCTGGGCATTGTGCTTGGGGCCGGAAATGGCGATCCAGCCGGAACGGAAGCCCGCCACCCGGTAGGATTTAGACAGCCCGTTGAAGGTCAGGCACAACAGGTCCGGCGCCAGGGAGGCGGTGCAGATGTGCACGGCGTCGTCGTAGAGGATCTTGTCGTAGATCTCATCGGAAAACACCACCAGGTTGTGCTGGCGCGCGAGTTCGAGCATGCCCAGCAACACTTCCCTGGAGTAGACGGCGCCGGTGGGGTTGTTCGGGTTGATGATCACCAGGGCCTTGGTGTTCGGGGTGATCTTGGCCTTGATGTCGGCCAGGTCCGGGAACCAGTCGGCGCCTTCGTCACACAGGTAATGCACCGGATGGCCACCGGCCAGGGTTACGGCGGCGGTCCACAGCGGGTAGTCGGGAGCCGGAACCAGCACTTCGTCGCCGTTGTTGAGCAGGGCCTGCATGGACATGACGATCAGCTCGGACACGCCGTTGCCCAGGTAGATGTCTTCGATGCCGACACCTTCAACCTGCTTCTGCTGGTAGTACTGCATGACGGCCTTGCGCGCGCTGAACAGGCCTTTGGAGTCGCTGTAGCCCTGGGCGGTAGGCAGGTTGCGGATCACGTCCTGGAGGATTTCGTCCGGCGCTTCGAAACCAAAGGGTGCCGGGTTGCCAATGTTCAGCTTGAGGATGCGATGGCCTTCCTCTTCCAGGCGTTTGGCGTGCTTGAGCACCGGGCCGCGAATGTCGTAGCAGACGTTGGCGAGCTTGTTCGATTTGCTGACCTGCATGGCGATGTGATCCTGAAAATGAACGATCCAGACGGTGTGAAGACTACCGTGCTGAGAATCCTGCGTTGGCCTGACCCATAAATACGTTTGAATGCCGGTAACGCGGGTGCCAGACTGGCGCTTTGAAGAGGCGCAATCATACGTGCCGCCTGATCCATGGAAAAGACACAGATCAGGCTTTTTCAGTTGCCGAGGTGTACCGATGGAAAAGTTGCAGAAAACCGTTGAAGAATGGAAAGCCATGCTCGACCCGGAGCAGTACAACGTGTGCCGCCTCAAAGGCACCGAGCGACCGTTCAGCGGCAAGTACAACGGCACCAAGACCGACGGCGTCTACCACTGCATCTGCTGCAATGAGCCGCTGTTCGATTCCAGGGCCAAGTTTGACTCCGGCTGCGGCTGGCCCAGCTTCTACGAGCCGATCGCCGAGCAGGCCATGGTCGAGATCCGGGACGTCAGCCACGGCATGATCCGTACCGAAGTCACCTGCGCCAAATGCGATGCGCACCTGGGCCACGTGTTCCCGGACGGACCGCCGCCGACCGGTTTGCGTTACTGCATCAACTCGGTGTGCCTGGACCTGGTACCGCGCTGAGCCGTCAAGCTCCTGCGGGCTTCGTGCCCGCAGGGGCCGTTATATCAAGGCATAAGTCCCGCCAATTAAATTGCACACAATTGAATTGCCTACTATCGTTCAGTCCTTCTTATCTCTGTAGAGGCACTGCCATGAGCGACAACCTGCTGAGCATCCCTTGCACCACCATCAAGGGTGAGCAAAAGACCTTGGCCGATTTCGCCGGCAAGGCGATTCTGGTGGTCAACACTGCCAGCAAGTGCGGCTTCACCCCGCAATACAAGGGGCTTGAGGAGCTCTGGCAGCATTACAAGGACCAGGGACTGGTGGTATTGGGCTTTCCCTGCAACCAGTTCGGCAAGCAGGAGCCGGGCAACGAAGGCGCCATTTCGGAGTTTTGCGAGCTGAACTTTGGTGTCAGTTTCCCGCTGTTCAAGAAGATTGACGTCAACGGCAGCGATGCCCACCCATTATTCGTACAGCTTAAAAAGCAGGCCCCGGGATTGCTGGGCTCCAAGGGCATCAAGTGGAACTTCACCAAGTTCCTGATCGGTCGCGACGGCCAGGTGGTCAAGCGCTTCGCCCCGACCACCAAGCCCCAGGACCTGACCCAAGAGATCGAAGCCCTGCTCAAATGACCGACCTGTCCCTGGCCCTCGACGACCAACTGTGCTTCAAGCTCTACGCCGCCTCCCGCGCGGTCACCCGGGCCTACAAGCCGATGCTCGATCAGTTGGGCCTGACCTATCCGCAATACCTGGTGATGCTGGTGCTGTGGGAATGGCAGGCTGCAGTGGTGTCGCAGCCTACGGTCAAGGCACTGGGCGAGCGCCTGCTGCTGGATTCCGGCACGCTGACGCCACTGCTCAAGCGCCTGGAGCAGCTTGCCCTGGTGCGGCGTCAGCGCAGTGCGCTGGATGAGCGTGAAGTGCACCTGAGCCTGACCGATGAAGGCCGGCACCTGCGCGACCGGGTGCAGCCGCTGAAGGCCCGCCTGTTGTGTGACAGCGGCGTTGACCTGAACCAGGCCGATGCCTTGCGTGACGGTCTGGATCAGCTGTTGCGCCAGATCAAAGACTTGTCGTAGTCGGCACCCACAGATCGAGCAAGGCCTTGAGTTCTTCCCGGCGAAACGGCTTGGCCAGGTAATCGTTCATGCCCGCAGCCCGGCAGCGCTCGCGTTCCTCGGACATGGCATTGGCCGTCAAGGCGACGATCGGCAAGTCCGGCCAGCGCCCGCTGCGGCGGATCTGCCGACTGGCCTCATAGCCATCCATCACCGGCATATTGCAGTCCATCAACACCATGTCGAAGCCTTGCTCTTCCAGCAGCTTGAGGGCTTCACCACCGTGGGCGGCGACGATTACCTCGCACCCGAGCTTGCCGAGCATGCCCTTGGCCACCAGTTGATTGACCGGGTTGTCCTCCACCAGCAGGATGCGCGCCCGGTGGGCGAGGGGGCCGGTTTCCAGCTGGATCAGGTCCAGGACCAGGTCCGGATCGGTGCGCAAGTTGCGTTGCAGGACCTGGTACAGCGCGGTGCGGCTCAGGGGGCGGGCCTGTTGCTGCAAGGGGGCCAGGGCCGCGACTTCTTCGCTGGGCATGAAGTTGCCGTAGGCGGTTACCACCAGGATCGGGGCGGTGATCATCGGGCGCAGGCGGAACAGGCATTCGGGGCAGTCGGTGATCAGCAGGTCGGGATTCTGCCCGCTCAAGTCATCGTCGATGGAATAACAGCGCGGAGCCAGGCCCCAACTCGGCAGCAGGCTGGTGAGGAGTTCTGCCAGCCCGCTGCTGGTGCTGGTGATGGCGATTACATCTCCAGCCAAAGGCGCCAGGCGCACCGCCGGCAAGTGGGTCGGCAAGGGCAGGTCGGCACAGAACTGGCTGCCAAAGCCAGCTTCCGAGCTGATGCTCAGGCGGCCCTTCATGGCTTCGCACAGGTTGTGGGTCAGCGCCAGGCCCAGGCCTGTCCCGCCGAACTGGCGGGTGATGCCCGCACCGGCTTGGGTGAACGGCTGGAAAATCTTGACCTGGGCATCCTGGGCGATCCCGATACCGGTGTCGCACACCTCGATCCTGACCCGGCCGGCCTGGGCACTGAGGCGTACATCCACCCGGCCGAAACGCGTGAACTTCAGGGCGTTGGACAGCAAATTGCTGACAATCTGCCGTACCCGCGTCGGGTCGCCCAGCACCTGGGCGGGAAACTGCGGGTCGATCAGGCACGTCAGCTCCACACTGGGCGCGGCGTTTTGCGAGAGCAGGTTGGCGGTGTCTTCCACCAGTGAACCGAGGTCGAACGGGATGCTTTCCAGTTCCAGTTGGCCGGCGTCGAACTTCGACAGGTCGAGGATATCGTTGAGTAGCTCCACCAGTACTTTGCCGGAGTCATGGGCGATCGACAGTTGCTGGCGTTGCTCGGCGTTCAGCGGGCTGTCGAGGGAGAGGGCGATCATCCCCAGCAGGCCGTTCAGCGGTGTACGGATTTCATGGCTCATGTTGGCCAGGAACGCCGCCCGTGCCTGGGCCATGCCCAGGGCCGTCATCTTCGCCGCTTCCAGCTCGTCGTTCGACAGCGTCAGCCGATGATTGATCGCCTTGAGCTCGGTGGTGCGGGCGGAGACGATGTCTTCCAGTTGGCCGAGGTATTCGGTCAGGCGATTTTCAGCATGCCGGCGTTGCTGGATTTCAGTCTCCATGTTTTCAAACTGTTGGTTGGCGACGTTGACCAGTACGCCGATCTCGTCGTGCTCGTGCCCCGGCGGGCAGTCCAGGCGCTCGTGCTTGCGTGAGCTCAGCTCGCGGATAATGCGCACCAGCGGCTTGGTCAGCATCACGTAGAAAAGCGCCAACAGAATGCCGGTGAGGATCAGGCTGCGGGCGAAGCCGTTGAGCAGGGTGATCTCGGCGCGGTGCAGGAAGCGGCTGCCGAACGCGTAGGTGTCTACGTCAAGACGCAGTACACCGAGGGAATCGTTGGGCATGTGGGCGAGGTAGAGCCGATCTTCGAATTGGCGGTTGGCGCCAAACAGGAAGTCGCTGATGGGCCGGTAGGTGCTTTCCTTGCGTGGGCGATGGACATCGGCCAGCACCAAACCGTTGTTGTCGATCAGTTGTGCATGGGTGATGGCGGGGGAGTGCAGCAGGCCCAGCGTCAGTTCCTGGGCCAGCTCGGCGTCGATGTTGTAGGCGATGCGCGAAGCCGGGTTATGGCTGATTTCAATCAGCGCACGTATTTCCCGGTTGATGGAAGCGTCTTCGCTGGCATAATCAATCCCAATCTGTATCAGGCTGAGCAAGGTTCCCAAGACGAATCCGACCAGCACTGTCAGTCTGGCTTGTTTATAAGACAAGCGGTGGGCGAACTTGATATCCATCGGGTGCTGTACCACTTTACGTTTCCTTTCGCCCGGCAAGCATAGCTGAACATCCACAGGCTCAAACTTGCCCGGCATGAATCGATTTTATTCGGTGCAGCCCTGCACGGTCTGCCTCAGGGTTGCCAATACGCCATCTTTTACAAGAACTTGCCAGAGGAATAGTCGTGGATTCTCGATTGAATGCCTTTCTTGAGCGTGCCGACGCGGTACTGGCTCGCCTGGAGCCCTTGTTGCCTGCCCCGCGTGAAGCCGTTGACTGGAACCATTGCCTGGCTGCCCGTTGGCAGCGTGAAGGTCGCAGCGGCTTTTTATTGCCACTGGAAGTCAGCCTGGATATGCGCCTGTCCGACCTGATCGGCGTGGATAAACAGCGCGAACAATTGGCCCGTAACACCCAACAGTTTCTCGACGGCCTGCCGGCCAACCATGCGCTGCTCTGGGGCTCGCGCGGCACCGGTAAATCGTCCATGGTGCGCGCCTTGCTGGCCCAGCACGCCAAGGCCGGGCTGCGCCTGATCGAAATCGAGCGCGATCACCTGGCGGACTTGCCGCGGGTGGTCGAGCAACTGATCAAATTGCCACAACGCTTTGTGTTGTTCTGCGATGACCTGTCTTTCGAAGCCGGCGAGAGCGATTATCGTGTGCTCAAGAGCGTACTCGACGGCTCCCTGGAGCAGGCGCCGGAAAACGTCCTGTTGTATGCCACCTCCAACCGTCGTCACCTGGTGCCCGAGAACCAGAGCGACAACGAGAACTGGAAGACCATAGACGGCGAGCTGCATCCCAACGAAGCGGTGGAGGACAAGATTGCCCTGTCTGACCGTTTCGGCTTGTGGCTGTCGTTTTACCCGTTCAATCAGGAGCACTTCCTGAATGTGGTCGAGCACTGGATCGGCGAGTTGGCGAGCAAGGCCGGTCTGCAGTGGCAGCGCGATGAAGAGTTGGACATCCTCGCCGTGCGCTGGGCCACCGGGCGCGGTAATCGCAACGGCCGTTGTGCCTATCAGTTCGCCCGCTACTGGGTGGGCCTCAAGTTGTTGGAGCGTCAACCATGATTGATTTGCAACAGGCTGGAACCGGCCTCGATGGCTACGCCATGCTGCATGCGCAGCTGGAATCGCTGTTGGCGGATGAGCGGGATTTCATTGCCAATGCCGCGCAGTTTTCTGCGTTCCTGTTCAACCAGCTGGATGATTTGAACTGGGCAGGCTTCTACCTCAACCGCAATGAAGAGCTGGTGCTCGGGCCGTTCCAGGGGCAGATCGCCTGTGTGCGCATTCCGTTCGGTCGCGGTGTGTGCGGCGCGGCAGCGGCCTCGCGGCAAACCCAGCGGGTGGAAGACGTGCATGCATTCCCGGGGCATATCGCCTGTGACAGTGCGTCCAACAGCGAGTTGGTCGTCCCGTTGGTCAAGGACGGGCGCTTGATTGGTGTGCTCGACCTGGACAGCCCATCGCTGTCGCGGTTTACCCCGCAGGATCAGGCCGGCATCGAGCAGTTGGCGGCGATTTTCCTGCGGTTGACCGATTGTTGATGGGGTGAGTCTCCTGCAGGAGCGAGCAAGTTCGCTCCTGCAGGCTATCGACAGTCCAGCACGTCCAGTTGCATCTGCAGCATCCTCTCCAGCTCAAGCATGGATTTCTCTATTGCCTTGATGCCCGCCTCGATAACGTGTGGTGTCTCGCGTTCGCCACACGCCTGCTCCAACGCTTCGCATTGTCCGGACAAGGTATCGGCCTGGATGATCCGGGCGGCGCCCTTGATCTTGTGGGCCTGGTCGATCAGGTCGCCGGGCGCGGCTTGCCGTGCCAGCATGGCCATCAGCTCGACCCGATCATTCCGGCTGCTGCTGAGCAACTCCTCGAGCAAACGCCGGCTCAACTGTGGGTCACCGCCCGTCATCGCGTCCAGGCTTTGCAGGGTGAACACGTTGCGGGTGGGCAGCGGATCGACCTGCGCCAGGTGCTGTTCCAGCGCAGTAAGACTGATGGGTTTGAACAGGCAGTCATTCATGCCGGCGTCAAAGCAGCGTTGTTTCTCCTCGGGCTGCGCGTTGGCGGTGAAGCCGAGTATCACGCACGGGGTTTTCTGCTCGCGCTCCTCATACTCGCGAATGGAGTGACTCAATTCGTAGCCGTTCATGATCGGCATATTGCAGTCGGCAATGACCAGGTCGAAGTGTTCCTGGCGCCAGGCCTGGAACCCCGCAGCACCATGATGGGCCGCGGTGAACTGATGCCCGAGGAAACCCAGTTGCTGGCACATAAGCAAGCGGTTGGCCGGATGGTCATCCACCACCAGCACGTTGAGTACTGGCGCCGGCGTGGCCGCGGCCGGTTCGAGCTTGTCTACGGCCTTGACCGGCGGCAGGCTGGTCATCTTCAGGCTGACGTGGACCTGGGTGCCTACCATGGGCACGCTGCTCAGGCTCAATTGCCCGCCCATCATGGCGCACAGGCTGCGACAGATCACCAGGCCCAGGCCGGCGCCGCTCCTGGCCAGGTGCCCGGAGTTGTCGGCCTGGGCGAACGGCTCGAACAGGCGTAGCTGGTCTTCGCGATTGATCCCGATGCCGGTGTCCTCCACTACCAGTTTCATCTCGATCTGTTGAGGTTGCCCGGTCGCCTTCAGCTGCACCTTGATCTTCACCTGCCCGCGTTCAGTGAACTTGATCGCATTGCTCACCAGGTTCGAGAGCACCTGCTTGAACCGCAGAGGGTCGATCAGTACGTCGGTATCCTCGACATCGGGGGTGAACTCCAGCACCAGGCTCAGGGTTTTCTGGCGCGCCAGGCCATCGAACACGCGGACCACCGACTCGATGACTTCGCGCAGGTTGACCCGCTCCGGGGCCAGGCTCAATCGACCGGACTCGATACGTGCAATGTCCAGAATGTCGCCGATCAACTCCAGCAGGTCCTTGGCCGAGTTGTAGGCGACCTCGATCGCAGGGCGATCAAGATGACCCTGATCGGCGCGCTTGAGTGTCAATTCCAGCATGCCAATGACGGCGTTCATCGGCGTGCGGATTTCGTGGCTCATGGTGGCCAGGAACGTGCTTTTCGCGCGATTGGCCTCGTCGGCGCGTTCCTTGGCGGCGCGCAGCTCGTCGAACAACTGGCGCCGTTCGCTGATATCGATCCAGCCGCCAATGATGCCCTGGACCTCGCCCACGGAGTCGCGGTAGGGGAGGATCCAGTGGTAGATCGTGAGTTTTTTCCCGTGCACGTGCAGGGTGCGATCAAGGATCAACGGTTTACCCTCGGCCACTACCCGCTGGTAGTCGGCATGGTACTGCGCCGCCTCCGTCTCAAGGGCCATGCTCATCTGCGTGATGCTTTTGCCGATGACGTCTTCACGCTTGATGTCGAACGTCTGCAGGTAGCTGTCGTTGCAGGTCTGCAGATAGCCGTTGTGGTCGCGTACGTAGATCGGATGGGGCGTTTCATTGACCAGCGCCCGCATGAACTCGAACTGGTCGTTAAGGGCGCGCTCGGCCAGTTTTCGGTGCTTGATCTGGCGCTGCAGGTAGCCGTTCCAGGCCAGGGAAATCAACAGCAGCAGCCCGGTGCCGATGATGATCTGGGCAATCAGGCGATGGTAATTGCGCCAGTAGCCATCGGACGCTGCGTTGTAGCCGCGCCAGCGGCTGTTGATCGCCGCCATCTCATCCGGGGCGATACTCAGCAGTGCCTTGTCCAGGATCGAACTCAGCTCCGTGGCGTGTCGGGACGTCGCCAGGGCAAACGTCGCAGGCAACGTGCCGATGCTGGAACTGATCTGCAGTTTGTCCTGGAATGCCGGAGAAGAAAGCAGGTAGTTGGCGATCACCAAAGGGTTCACTGCGCCGTCGACTTGCCCCTGTGCCAGCAATTCCGATGCCTTGAAGGTATCCCCGGTTTCCACCAGGTTTATCTGGGCAAATGCCTGCTGCAGGAATTTTTCCAGCTGATTGCCCTGGGTAATCGCCAGGCGCTTGCCGGCCAGTTCTTGAAGGCTTGTGGGCGCGCCCGGCTCTTTACGGGTCAGTAATACGTAGGAGTTTTCCAGGTAGGGGCGGCTGAAGTTCAACTGGGACTCGCGCCCGGTACTGGGGGTAATTGCGCCGATGATGTCGGCTGCGCCGGTCTGCACCAGTTCCATCATGTTGGCGACGTCACGCACGTGTTGAATCTCGAAGCGCAGGCCGGTTCGCAGGCGGATCAGCTCCAGCACGTCGGCGGTGACGCCCCGGAACTTGCCGTCGGTATCGAAGAACGTCAGGGGGGCGAGGGTTTCATTGACCACCACCTTCACCACGGGGTTGTCCTTGAGCCAGCGCTCTTCGCGCAGGCTCAGTTGCAGCTTGCGGTCGGTCAGCAGAATGTCGCTGCCCGCACTCCAGCGCTTGGCGATGCTGTCACGTTCATAGGTTGATACGCCATCGAGCACTGAGTCGATGATACTCAGGAGAATGGGTTGATCCTTGCGCAAGGCGAAGCTGAACCCGTGGGCCTCGTGCTTGCCGAAGTTGGCCATGCGGATATTTTTCAGGTAGCCCTTGTTGATCATGTAGTGAGTGGAAATGGTGTCGCCCAGGAATACGTCAGCCTGGTCGAATGCCACGGCATTCAAGGCATTTTGATAGGACGGGTAGGCGTGGATGGTCGCCTTGGGGTACAGCGCCTGCACTTCGTCCATGGGCAGGTAATGGTAGACAAGACTCAGGCGCAGGCCGGCCAGGCCGTCGCCAAGGTCGCGGTTCTCACCTTCACGGGTCACCAGTACCGGCTGATCCACTGCGTAGGGCAGTGACAGGACGATGTCGGGATTCGCCGCTTCAAAACCGTTGGCAGACCCCAGAAAATCGATTTCGCCGTTTGCCAGCGCCTGGATCGCGGCTTCACGGGAGGAGTAGCGCAACACGGTGAGCGGTATCGCCAGTGTCCTGGCCAGCAGCCCGGCGTAATCGGCAGTCAGCCCTTCATAATCACGCCCGCTGGAGGTGATGTCGAAGGGCGGATAGTCGGGTGCAGAGGTGCCCAGTATCAGTTCCCGTTTGTTCTGCAACCACTGGCGCTGTGTCTTGTTCAGCGGGGTGTCCAGTTGAACGGCACCGGCACGCCCCAGCAGGGCATATTGCTCGGGAACAGTTTGTTCGGCAGGCACGGAAGTGCTGAGGCACACCCCGATACTCAATATGATTAGATAGTCCTTTAATCGCCTGGGCATCCGATTTCTCACACTAGCGCGTTACGTTTTGCCATCTCGATAAGTTCTACCAAGGATTTGGCTTTCAGTTTTTGCATGAGCCTTTTTTTGTAAGTGCTGACGGTCTTGTTGCTGAGAAACATGCCCTTGGCGATTTCCTTGTTTGTCCGGCCTTGGGCAAAAAGTTGTAATACCATGAGTTCACGATCGTTGACGACTTTGAAGAGTTCAAGCTCTTCATTGTTATCCGTTTCGTTAGTGCTGCCGTTAAGGGCCTGGCTCGGGAAGTAGTTGTAACCTGACAAGACTGCCCTGATGGCACTGAGCAGTTCGCTCAAGTCACCTTCCTTGCACACATAGCCATCCGCGCCGGAGCGCATGCACCGGGTAGCAAAGAGCTTGGGGGTCTGGGCAGTGAGTATCAACGTCTTGGTCGGCGTACTCATTGCGTTGAACCGGCACAGCACTTCCAGGCCATCGAGTTTCGGAATGCCGATATCAAGGATAATCAGGTCAGGCTGACACTCCTTGACCATTTGTATCGCATCACAACCGTTATCGGCTTCTCCCACTACTTTATAACCTTCGTGTTCTAACAACATCCGAATGGCAAGTCGGATGACGGGGTGGTCGTCAATAATAAAAACTGAGTTCATGATCAAATTCCATACAGGCGCAAATAAAGTCGGCACATTAGCTCACATGGCAATGAAGGAGGATGAACTTGATGTGGAACAAACGTAAAACAAGAATAATCCTACATCAAAAAAAGCAAGGGATTACGCTCTGTGAGGTGTTTGTTGTTTGGGTGTAAGAGTTTTGCGTGGGTGGAATTTAAAAGTAACTGGTCGTGAGAGCGCAGCGTTATAAAGAGGCGTTTTCGGATTGCCCGGGTGTTTAACTTCCTACTTTTCTGTTGAACGAGTAAGGCGTGATTGGCGTATGAGTTCATTCAGCTCAAGGTGGCTTAACGGCTTCGACAAATAGCCAAGTAATGGAAAGTTGCGTCGGGATGCCTGGGCCATCAGGTGTTCCAGTTCATTGACGGGCAGGCCGCTGAGCAATATCGCGGACCTTATAAAGCCTCTGCGGTTGGCAATTTCAATCAACTCCAGCCCGGGCAAGTCGGGCAAACATTGATCACAGAGCAGAATATCGAATGGCACGTCGGTTTGTGTCATCAGCCGCATTGCCTGTTCTGCATTCTCGGCCAGTGCCAGGTCGTGGTAGCCATAGTTTCGTAGCAGGCATTGGGTGGCCAGCAATTGAAAGGGGTGATCCTCCACCAACAGGATGCGAAGTTGTTCGAGCATGGTTTTTTCCATGGAATGGACAAGAGCCCTGAAGACGCTCCACCAGGGCGTGTAGTAAGAAGTTAATGGGCCCGCCAGCTATCGGGCGCAGGAGCAGGTCGAAAGACTGCGGTCAGGGCGCGCGATTATTCATCGCGGCGGGGAAGAACTTCGATCAGGCCGCTCTGTTCCGTGCGTAGGGCGATTCTTTGAAAAGTCGCCCTGGCCATCAGCCAGGGCTCCGATTTATTGCGGGCTGGAGCGGCCGGTCATCTCGCGGGCCATCTCGCTGGCGTAGCTGTCAGTCATGCCGGCGATAAAGTCGATCATGCGCAGGAAGGACGCGTGCAATGACCAGGAGGGATCCGGGGCGCTATTGCCCAACAGGTCGAGGATGCGTCGGTTCTTGAACGACGGGGTGCGACCGCCATGTTGTTCCAGGGCCGCGCCGCAGAAGGCATTCAAGAGGATTTCCAGGGTGGTGTAGGCGCCGATCTCATGCAGGGTCTTGCGCTTGTCCTGGAAAATCTTCTTGCGGGCCATGTCCTTGGCATCCAGCACGCAGCGCTTGGCCGGGCCGTGCATATGTTCCACCAGGTCCCCCGGCAGGGTGCCGGCCAGCAGCGCGTCCTGTTGTTCGACGAACGCCCGGGCCGCGGCGTTGGTCAGGTGTTCGATGGCCTTGCCTCGCAGGATCGCCAGCTTGCGTCGCCGGGAATCCAGCGGGCCGAGTTGCCGATAGGTTTGCGGCAAGTCGTCGCCCACCAGGTCCAGCAGCAGTGACTCGACCTCGGCGTATTCCAGCAGCTCCATTTCCAGGCCGTCTTCGAGGTCGATCAACGCGTAGCAGATATCGTCGGCCGCCTCCATCAGGTACACCAGCGGGTGCCGGGCCCAGCGTTGTTCTTCCAACTGCGGCAAGCCGAGCTTCTGGGCGATCTGCTCCAGGATCGGCAGTTCGCTCTGGTAGCAGCCGAACTTGTGTTTCTTGTAGCCCAGGGAGTCGGCGTGGCGGGCGGTCCAGGGGTATTTCAGGTAGGTGCCCAAGGTGGCGTAGGTCAGGCGGGTGCCACCATCAAACTGGTGGTATTCCAGTTGCGTGAGTACCCGGAAGCCCTGGGCATTGCCTTCGAAATTGAGGAAGTCATTGCGTTCGGCGCTGCTCATGTCATCCAGCCAGCCACGGCCTGAAGCTTGCTGGAACCAGTGCCGGATCGCGTCCTCGCCGGAATGGCCGAAGGGTGGGTTGCCGATGTCATGGGCCAGGCAGGCCGACTGCACCACCATCCCCAGGTCGCTCGGGTCGCACCAGTCGGGCAGGGCACTGCGGATGGTCTCGCCTACGCGCATGCCCAGGGATCGTCCCACGCAACTGACTTCCAGGGAGTGGGTCAGCCGGGTGTGGATGTGATCGTTGCTGGTCACCGGGTGCACTTGCGTCTTGCGGCCCAGGCGGCGAAACGCACCGGAAAAGATGATGCGGTCATGGTCTTTGTGAAACGGACTGCGCCCCAGTTCTTCCGGGCTGTGCAGGGGTTTTCCAAGGCGTTCGCGGGTAAGCAGGGTGGGCCAATCCAAGGCGGGTACTCTCCGTGCGGTGAATGACGGCTCCCAGCTTCCCGGTTCAGCCAGGCCTTCGCAAGCGAAAAACTACAGGCCGGCGGCGTCGATATCGATTAACAGCAGGCGCTGACCATTATCAAAGAATTGTCCGGCAGTCAGGCAGTACTGGTTGGTCGTGGCATCGCGATAGGTTGAGGACAGGGTCAGCCGCCGCTCCTCCCAACCTTCGGCCAGCAAATGATAAAAATACGGACGCCATGACCAGTTGTGGCCCAGGTAGCGGCTGTCGGCTTGCCAGGCGCCCTGGTGCCATTCGAAGTTGGGTGTCAGTTGCGTGCCATGCCGGTCGCACTGGTAAAAACGCAGCAGCCAGGGAAACGCCGGCAATTGCGGCAGGTGGCTCAGCGGTGCGCGGGTGTGGGCCCAGGTTTGCAGGATCTGCATCAGCTCCGCCAGTTGCTGGCGCAGTTGCATGATCCGGCCACGTTCGGCGAGCTTCTGTTGGACATAGCCGGTGCGCAGCTGGGCGAAGCGCGGCACGAATGCGTCGGTGTCGAACCAGTCCAGTTGGGCCTGGGCGAACAGGTAGCCCTGGACATAACGCGAACCGCATTCCAGGGCGAAATTCAGTTGGGCCTCGGTTTCCACCCCTTCGGCGATGATCCAGCAGCCGGTTTTTTCCGCCATTTGCGCCAGTGCCCGTACCACCTCACCGCTCGGGCCACCGCGGGCCGCGGCCTGGAACAGGCGCATGTCCAGCTTGAGAATGTCCGGCTGCAAGGCCAGCACCCGGTCCAGCTGCGAATAGCCGGCGCCGAAGTCATCAATGGCAATCCGCGCGCCGGCCTCGCGGTAGCGCTCGACGACTTCGGCCAGGCGCAGGATATCGCCGCCCAGTTCAGTGATCTCGAACACGATGCGGCGCGGGTCGACGTTATGCAGTTGCAATTGCTTCAGGCTCGGCAGCGCCTGGCCCGGGCGCAGGCGGGTGATCCAGCGTGGCGAGATATTCAGGCTGAGGAACCACTCCTGCGGGGCTTCATGCAGGCGGCTCAGGGCATTGTCACGGATCTGCCGGTCCAGGCGGCGCAAGGCCACCGAGGGCGTGCGCGGGTCGGCGAACAGCGGACCCACCGAGTGCAGTTGGCCATTCGCCTGGCGTAGGCGGCCCAGGGCTTCTACGCCGGCGATGCGGCCGGTGGCGGTGTCGATGAATGGCTGGAAGCAGGCGAGCGGTTGCCCGTCGATCACGGGGCCTCCTTAAAAGACCGGAAATAAAAAAGGCCCGGCCCTCAATGGAGAGGGCCGGGCCTGATCTGTTTGCAAGAATGCAGCCAGCACGCTCAACTTTTGCGCGAAGCACCTTGCATGGCCAGTTTGATCAGCGGGATCAGGCCGGCACCCAGCCGCACCAGGCGGGTCATGGTGCCGATTCCGCCACCCTTGGCGCCTTTGCCGGTGAGAAACCCCAGCAGCGTCACCACGCCCACGCCCCACAGCGGCGCGTGCTTGATGCCAAAACCGTCCTGCCAGCTCTGGCCCATGTTGCGGACCTTTTGCAGCGGCAGCATCAGTTGCTGGGACTCGTGACGGATTTCCTGGCGGTGCATTTCCATGCGCAGGCGGATCAACGCCTTGCGCATCTCCCGCCGGGAAGTGTTTTGCGGCAATTCAGTCATGCTCATGGCAGCAGGCGCTCCCGGTCGTTGGCCAGCTCTTCGAGGGTGGCGTGGAACGGCGTGGACTCATCGAACACCGCCGCCTTCAGGCGCAACCCGCAGAATGCTGCGGCCAGTATGTAGAACACACACAGGCTGATAATCCCGGTCAGGCGGTAGGTATCCCACACCAGGATCATCACCAGCGCCGACAAACCCACCAGCAACAGCAAGGCAAACACCAGCGCCAGGCCGGCGAACAGCAACAGGCTGACGGTGCGGGCTTTCTGCTCCTGCAACTCGATGCCGAACAGCTCGACATGGCTGTGCAGCAAACCCAGGACAGCCGCGCCCAGGCGCCGGGAAGTAGAACTTGGGCCCGTGGACGAGCCGGATTCGCCGATAGACATGATTAGCGCCTTGTAGCCAGCAGGCCGATCAAAAAGCCCACGCCGGCCGCAATGCCGACGGACTGCCAGGGGTTGGCCTGCACATAGTCTTCAGTGGCCGTGACCGCCGCCTGGCCGCGTTCGCGCAGGGAGTCTTCGGTCAGTTGCAGGGTTTCACGGGCCTTGAGCAGGCTTTCGTGAATCTTGCTGCGCAGCTCGTCAGCCTGGTCACCGGCGAGGATCGCCGTGTCGTCCAGCAGCTTCTCGGTATCGCTGACCAGGGTTTGAAAATCCGCCATCAGTATTTCTTGAGCAGTCTTTGCCGTTTTTCTGGCCATGGTTATCTCCGTGAGTGGCTGGTCTGTTTACTTCTGGTTTCGAGTCACCGGTGTCGGTGAAGGTTCACTGCAATTGTCTGGTACAGCTTTTGCTTTGCCTTGGTGCGCGGGCCCGGGGCCTTGCGCTGAATCCGGGCGGTTGGGGCTCAAACCCTGAAAAACCTTACCCTAAATAACTAAAACTCGCGGAAAAACCCTGTCGGATTCTGCCTTTTTCAATGATCGCTGCGCCAAAGCGGTTCACGGCCTCAAACGAGGGTCGGACCGCTGGTGCCAATTTAGTGCGCATCATGAAGGTCATGAACTGCTTTGGTGCTTTTTCCTGCATGTGCAGGCCTGCCATCCTCCATGGAAAATTTGCAAAGCGCGGTGGACACCCTCGTCCACAGCTCCAACACGCTGTTCATTCTGATTGGTGCGGTCATGGTCCTGGCCATGCACGCCGGCTTTGCCTTCCTGGAAGTCGGCACTGTGCGCCAGAAGAACCAGGTCAATGCCCTGTCGAAGATCCTCAGCGACTTCGCGATTTCCACACTGGCCTATTTCTTTATAGGCTATTGGATCTCCTACGGCGTGACCTTCATGCAGCCGGCGGCGGTGATCAGCGCCGACCACGGCTACGGCCTGGTGAAGTTCTTCTTCCTGCTGACCTTCGCGGCGGCGATCCCGGCGATCATTTCCGGGGGGATCGCCGAGCGTGCACGGTTTGTTCCGCAACTGTGTGCCACTGCGTTGATCGTAGCCTTCATCTACCCGTTTTTCGAAGGCATGGTGTGGAACGGCAACTACGGCCTGCAAGCCTGGTTGCTGGCCACCTTCGGCGCCAGCTTCCATGACTTTGCCGGCAGCGTCGTGGTGCACGCCATGGGCGGCTGGCTGGCGCTGGCGGCGGTGCTGTTGCTGGGGCCAAGGCAGGGGCGTTATCGGGAAGGGCGCCTGGTGGCGTTCGCGCCGTCGAGCATTCCATTCCTCGCGTTGGGCTCGTGGATCTTGATCGTCGGCTGGTTCGGCTTCAACGTCATGAGTGCGCAAACCCTGTCCGGGGTCAGCGGGCTGGTGGCGGTCAATTCGTTGATGGCGATGGTCGGTGGCACGGTAGCGGCATTGGTGATCGGGCGTAACGATCCAGGCTTCTTGCACAACGGTCCATTGGCCGGGTTGGTGGCGATCTGTGCCGGTTCCGACCTGATGCACCCGGTGGGCGCGTTGGTGACCGGCGTGGTGGCGGGCGGCTTGTTCGTCTGGTTCTTCATTGCCGCCCAGGATCGCTGGAAGATCGACGATGTGCTGGGCGTATGGCCGTTGCATGGCCTCTGCGGCGTGTGGGGCGGGATTGCCTGCGGGATCTTCGGCCAGACCGCCCTGGGCGGTTTGGGCGGCGTCAGTCTGATCAGCCAGTTGATCGGCACCGCGCTGGGTGTGGTGGTGGCGCTGGCCGGTGGCTTCCTGGTATATGGCGTGATCAAACGCGTGCATGGCCTGCGTTTGAGTCAGGAAGAAGAGTATTACGGCGCGGATTTGTCGATCCACAAGATTGGCGCGGTCAGTCAGGATTGAGGGGCGCGTCCCCTTCGTTCTGGTTGCAGCCATGTAACAGCCGGTACCGGCTCTGGCGCACTTCATCGACACGGCCTTGCACCTGCTGCTGCGACAACCCCAGCAGGATCAACGCATGGGAGGCGAGCATCAGGCTCGACTCCAGCAACTCGGGCACCACTTCAGTGGCGCCGGCGGCTTTCAGTTCGGCCAGCTGACTGTCGTCGCGGGTGCGTACCAGGATCGGCACGGTCAGGTTGATCCGCCGCGCTTCGTTGAGCACGGCCAGGGCGACGTCGCTGTTATCCACCGCGATCACCACCAGGCGCGCACGTTCCAGGCCGACCGCACTGAGCAGGGCGCCACGGCGGCAGTCGCCGTAATGCACGGCGCTGTCTTCGGTAGACGCTTCCTGGACTCGCTCCGGGTCGTCATCAAGGGCAATGAACGCCTGTTGTTCACGGTGCAGGAAGCGCCCGATGGACTGGCCAACCCGGCCGTAGCCGCAGATCACCGCGTGGTCGCGCAGCTCGGCATTCAGGGCCGTAATCTCTTCAAGCTGTACTTGCTGGTTGGGCTTGCGGTGCAGGCGCAGGGCAATCGCGGGTGCAGCCCTGAGCAACAGCGGAGTCAATAGCATCGAGCAGAAGGTGGCAGCCAGCAGCAGGCCGCTGATGTCGGCGGGCAGCAGGCGGCTTTGCTGCATTTGCGCCATCAAGGCGAAACAGAACTCGCCACCCTGGGCCAGCGCCAGGCCGCTGCGCCAGGCGGTTTCACCGTCGCTGCCGCGCAGTTGCACCAATAGCGCGACCACACAGCCTTTGATCAACATCAGCGTGAGGGTCAGGCCGAGAATCAACAGGCTATGACTGACGAACAGTTGCAGGTCGATCAGCATGCCGATGCTGACAAAAAACAGTCCCAGCAGGATGTCGCGAAACGGCCGGATATCGGCTTCGATCTGATGGCGGTAATGGCTTTCCCCCAGCAGCATGCCGGCGAGAAACGCACCGAGTGCCGGGGACAGGCCCAGCAAGTGGGTCAGCCAGGCGGTGAGCAGTACGATCACCAGTGCCAGCAGCACGAACAACTCGGCCGAATGCGACGCCGCCACCTCACGGAACAAACGCGGCAGCAACCAGCGGCTGGCCAGCAGCAGGCCGAGGAACAGCACCACGGTTTTGCCCAGGGTCAGTGGCAATGCCCAGTACCAGGCTTGCTCGCTGTTACCGGCGAACACTGGCACGAGGGTCAGCAGCAATACGGCCACTACATCCTGGAACAGCAATACCCCAATCGCATTCTGGCCATGGCTGCTGAAGATTTCGCCGAGGCTGGTCAGCTCCTTGCTGACGATGGCGGTGGACGACAGTGCCAGTCCAGCACCGAGCAACAGCGCGGTCGTCGGCGACAGGCCGAACAGTGCCAGCAAACCGCTCAGCAGCAACCCGCAGCACAGTACCTGCAGGCTGCCCAAGCCAAACACCACCCGGCGCAGGCTGAGCATTTTGTTGAGAGAAAACTCCAGGCCCAGGGAAAACAGCAGGAACACCACACCCAGTTCGGCAAGGTCTGGCAACTCTTCGCTGTCATTGACCCAGTCGAGGGCGGTGGGGCCCACGGCCAGGCCAACACACAGATAGCCCAGCACCGGCGGCAGTTGCAGGCGACGAAACAGCGCAATCACCACCAGGGAGGAGGCCAGGATAATCAGCAGGTTGGCAAACACATGCAGCTCCATTGCAGGTATTACGGGAAAAAAGTCGCGAGAGTCGCTGAATCAGTTATACGCCATGCTGATCTGGGTCAGGCTTTTGCAGTGTCCCGACGCTGTTAGAATAGGTGCCTGATTCTTCTCGGACCCTTTGCCATGCTTCCTGAATGTCAGTTGTTCGGCACCCTGGGCTGCCATCTGTGTGAGTTTGCCGAAGCCGAAATCATGCCGTTGGTCGAACACGGCCTGCTGGTGGAGTTGGTGGATATCGCCGATTCCGAAGCCTTGTTCGAGGCCTACGGCCTGCGGATTCCGGTGCTGCGCCGGGTAGACACGGGCGCGGAGCTGGAGTGGCCGTTCGACGAAGCGCAGGTAGTGAACTTTCTTAGCTAGCACTCGGCGATGGCGAGTTCCCGATTATTCGGTTACTGTATGTTTGTACAGCGATTGAATGAGAGGGAACGCCCGTGGTGAATGTTGAACAACTGAAAAGCAGCGTCAATCGCATGTCCGCCGACGTCGTGCGCGACGCGGTGAACGAGCTGCGCCTCGATGGCCTGGTCACGGAAGGCAAGACGCCGTTTAACAAAGTGCATTTCAACACCTGCTTTGCCGAGATCGAGGCGCTGTTCCAGCGCGCGGGTTATCACAAGCAGCTGGATGTGGTGGGTTATCAGGGCTTGCTGTATGCGCTTTACGACCCGGGCCGCTGGGAAGCGGTGGATGTGCTGCGCTGGCTCAAGGAATTCACCGAGGCGGCCAGTGCGTCACCGGTGTTGCGCGCGGAATTGGCCAAGGCCTGAATCTGTGCTGGGCCTGATCCGGCTGCATGCGGGATAATGTGCGCCTGTATGTCCACGTCTTGAGCCTGCCATGTCCGTTTTTTCCGCTGCCCAGCACCAAGCCAGCACCTTGTACCTGCCGCCAGGCGCCTGGGCCACCGTGCTGGATTGCCTGTGTGAGCACTTCCAGGCCATCAGCCGTGAGCAATGGCTGGACCGCATCGCCCGGGGCAGGGTGCTGGACATCAATGGCACCCCCATCAATCAGGACCTCGCCTACCGCGAAGGCCTGTGCATCTACTACTTTCGCGAAGTGCCGAACGAGAAAGTGATCCCGGTGCAGGAGACCATCCTCTACGCCGATGAACACCTGGTGGTGGCCGACAAGCCGCACTTCCTGCCGGTCACGCCTGCCGGTGAATACGTCGAGCAAACCCTGTTGCGACGCCTGATCCGTCGCCTCGACAACCCGGCGCTGGTGCCACTGCATCGCATTGATCGGCATACCGCAGGGCTGGTGTTGTTTTCGGCCAATCCCCAGACGCGCTCGGCGTATCAACAGCTGTTTCCCACGCGCAAGATCGACAAGTTCTACGAAGCCATTGCCCCGGCATTACCTGAGCTGGTCTTTCCGCTGGTGCACAAAAGCCGGCTGGTGGATGGCGAGCCGTTCTTTCGCATGCAGGAAGGCGAGGGGGCGAGCAACACAGAGACGGCGGTCGAGGTGCGGGAAAAGAATGGCGACCTGTGGCGCTATGGCCTGTTTCCGGTGACCGGCAAGAAGCATCAGTTGCGGGTGCACATGACGGCCCTGGGCGCGAGTATCTGCAACGATCCGTTCTACCCCGACGTCATCAAGGATGCCGAGGACGACTACGCCAACCCGCTCAAGCTGCTGGCCCAGGGGGTGCGTTTCATCGACCCGGTCACCGGCCTTGAGCGCGACTTTCGCAGCGCGATCAGCCTGGCCTGGTAAACCCCAGGAACGAAAAAGCCCGCATTACGCGGGCTTTTCGTATCTGGCGTTAAGACTTACAGGTCTTTAACGGTGCGAACCTGATCCTTGTTGATCTGGGTGCGCTTGCCATCCAGCTGTTCGAATTCGTAGAAGCCGGTGGACTTGTCGAATTTAGGAGTGTCGACGGCCTGGATTTCGCGACCGTCATTCAGGGTGATCACTGTCGGCGAGGCGCAACCGGCAAGGGTAGCGAGGCCCAGTGCAAGCATGAGAGCGGCGATGGTCCGTTGAGTCATGAGTTTGTCTCCGAGAGAATGCTTTGTTGAGTACTGACCTTGTGACGTGTGCAACGTCGGCAAAGTTCCTTGTTCGACGCTCATTCTGACACGCTGGGCGGGCGGTGCAACAACTCCGGTGTATTGAGGTTGGCCAGGCGCGGATCGTCGGCGGGGCAATTCAGGGCCTTGGCCCCCAGCGCCTGCATGATCTGGCGCGGGCTGCGCTCGCCGGCTGCCCAGGCCCGTTCGAAGGGCTCGCGCAGCGAAGTGGGGATCACGCAGAGCAGCGGTTCCCAGAAATCGCCGTGGCGCACCATCACCGGCAGCAACGGGTTTTGCTGCGCCGTGCTGCGCAGGTCGGCGAGCAATCGTGCATCGATCTGCGGCACATCGCACGGCAATACCAGCAGATGCCCATGCTGCGCCACCGCCAGTCCTGCGCGAATGCCGGCCAGTGGCCCGGGAAAGTCGGGGCTGTCATCGCCGACCAATTGATCGGCGTAGGCCGCGTACTGCGCCTGGTTGCGATTGCAGGAGATGATCAGGTCGTCGGTCAACGGCCGCACCAGGCGATGCAGGTGCGCGATCAGCGGCTGCCCGTGCCAGTCCAGCAAACCCTTGTCGAGGCCGCCCATGCGCTGGCCACGGCCGCCGGCCAGCAAAAGGATCGAGCAGGGCAGTGGGGAAGAATGGCTTGGCATGACGGCTCCTGCGGGCAGTGAAATGGGGGGCTGTGATATAACATCGGGCTGTTCCTTCGACAACCGGACCGAGCCATGAAAGCCAAGGCTGATGTGCCCTTTGTACCCCTGAATATCGCTGTATTGACGGTCAGCGACACCCGCACCCTGGAAACCGACACCTCGGGCCAGGTCTTCGTCGACCGCCTGACCGCCGCCGGTCACCTGCTGGCCGAGCGAGTTTTGCTTAAAGATGATCTGTACAAAATCCGTGCGCAAGTGGCGCACTGGATTGCCGAAGACGTGGTGCAGGTGGTGTTGGTCACCGGCGGCACCGGCTTCACCGGCCGCGACAGCACCCCGGAAGCGGTGAGCTGCCTGCTGGATAAACAGGTGGATGGTTTCGGCGAACTGTTCCGGCAAATCTCCGTGGCCGATATCGGCACCTCCACCGTGCAATCCCGTGCCCTGGCCGGCCTGGCCAACGGCACACTGGTGTGCTGCCTGCCGGGCTCCACCAACGCGGTGCGCACCGGTTGGGACGGGATTCTCGCCGAGCAATTGGATAACCGTCACCGCCCGTGCAACTTCGTCCCGCATTTGAAACAGGCCGAGCCCTGTGAATCCCGTGGGTAAGCCGGGCAAGACCGGCGCGTTGATGGCGGTGGAAGACGCCCTCGAACAATTGCTGGCGATGGCCGAGGCAGCGCCGATTCGCGAGCCGGAAACGTTGGCGCTGGCCGAGTGTGATGGTCGGGTGCTGGCCCAGGCGTTGATCTCCACGCTGGACTTGCCGCCCTGGCCCAACAGCGCCATGGACGGATACGCCCTGCGCCTGGCGGACTGGACCGGTGAGCCACTGGTAGTCAGCCAGCGCATTTTTGCGGGCACGGCACCCGAGCCCTTGGCTGCCGGTACCTGCGCGCGGATCTTCACCGGAGCCCCGGTACCGGAGGGCGCGGACTGCGTCGAGATGCAGGAAAACGCCGTGGTCCATGCCGATCAGCGGGTGAGCTTCACCGAAGCGTTGCAGGTGGATCAAAACATCCGTCCCCAAGGCCAGGAAACCACGGTGGGCGAGTGGGTGTTGCCAGCAGGTACACGCCTGGGCCCGATCGAGTTGGGCCTGGCGGCTTCACTGGGTCGTGATCGGCTGGAGGTGGTACGACGCGCCCGCGTGGCTGTGCTGTCCACCGGCGACGAGTTGATCGAGCCGGGCCTGCCGCTGGGGCCCGGGCAGATCTACAACAGCAATCGCCGAGTGCTGTGCAGCTGGCTGGAGCGCCTGGGCTGCGAAGTGGTGGACGCCGGGATCCTGCCGGATGACCTGGAACAAACCCGCGAACGCCTGGGCGCATTGGGCTCGGTAGACCTGATTCTGTCCACCGGCGGTGTGTCGGTGGGTGAGGCGGATTTTCTCGGGATTGCGCTGCGGGAAGAAGGGGAGCTGGCGCTGTGGAAGCTGGCGATCAAGCCGGGCAAGCCGCTGACGTTCGGGCATTTCCGTGGTGTACCGGTGATCGGTTTGCCGGGCAATCCGGCGTCGACGCTGGTGACCTTTGCCTTGCTGGCGCGGCCTTACCTGTTGCGCCGCCAGGGCGTGGAAGACGTGCAGCCGCTGCGCATTGAAGTGCCCGTGGGATTTGTCTGGCCCAAGCCGGGGAATCGCCGCGAGTATTTGCGCGGGCGGCTGGAGCAGGGCAAGGCGATCATCTACCGCAACCAGAGCTCGGGTGTGCTGCGTAGCGCGGCGTGGGCCGAAGGTTTGGTAGAAGTGCTGGAGGGGACGACGCTGGAGATCGGTGACCGGGTCAACTTCATTCCGCTGAGTGAAGTGTTGAACTGAGCCCGATCTATCAAACAATGAAGATCAAAATGTGGGAGCGGGCTTGCTCGCGAAAGCGGTGGATCAGTCACCAGATGTATTGACTGACCCTCTGCATTCGCGAGCAAGCCCGGCTCCCACAGTTGATTGGTGTCAGCCTGCCGGTTACGGCAAGTCGCGACTCGCGTAAAACGCACTCAACACCTTCACCAGGTGCGCCAGGTCGTGGCTGCCGCACAGCTCGCGAATCGAGTGCATCGCAAACGTCGGCAAGCCGATATCCACGGTGCGCACGCCCAGGTGGCTGGCGGTGATCGGGCCGATGGTCGAGCCGCAACCCATGTCGCTGCGTACCACAAAGCTTTGCACCGGCACTTCTTCGGCCATGCACAGGTGGCGGAAGAACCCGGCGGTTTCGCTGTTGGTGGCGTAGCGCTGGTTGCTGTTGACCTTGATCACCGGGCCGGCATTGAGTTTCGGGCCGTGGTTGGCGTCGTGCTTCTCGGCGTAGTTGGGGTGCACGCCGTGGGCGTTGTCGGCAGACACCAGCAGCGACTTCTGGATAGTGCGTACGAATTCATCACCCTCGGGCAGCAGGCGGCGCAGGGTCTGCTCCAGCATCGGGCCGTCGGCACCGCAGGCGGAGCACGAGCCGACTTCTTCGTGGTCGTTGCATACCAGCACGCAGGTTTCATCGGTTTCGGCGGTGAGCAGGGCTTGCAGGCCGGCGTAGCACGACAGCAGGTTGTCGAGGCGGGCACCGGCGATAAAGTCGCCATTGAGGCCGATCACGGCCGCGCTCTGGGTGTCGTAGAAGCTCAGCTCATAGTCGAGCACCACATCGGCGTTCAACCCGTGTTCACGAGCCAGTTGCTCGGTCAGCACTGCGCGGAAGTCCACGCGCTCGTCACCGGCGAACTGCGCAAGGATCGGCGGCAGTTCGGTCTGGGCATTGATCGCCCAACCCTGGTTGGCTTCACGGTTCAGGTGAATGGCCAGGTTGGGGATGATCGCGATGGGCAGCTTGAAGTCGATCAGCTGGCTTTCGACCTTGCCGTCGCGGCGGAAAGTGACGCGGCCGGCCAGGGACAGATCGCGGTCGAACCACGGCGCCAGCAGCGCGCCGCCGTACACTTCCACACCCAGTTGCCAGAAGCCCTGGCGTTGCAGTTCAGGCTGTGGCTTGACCCGCAGGCACGGGCTGTCGGTGTGGGCGCCGACCAGGCGGATGCCGCCTTGCAGGGGCGAGTGGCGGCCGAGCTTGAAGGCGATGATCGAGGAGTCGTTGCGGGTCACGTAGTAGCGCCCGTTGGCCTCGGTGGTCCAGGTCTCGCGCTCGTCAAGACGCTGGAAACCGGCCGCTTCCAGGCGCTGTGCAAGGGCGGCGGTGGCATGGAACGGGGTAGGGGAGGCCTTGAGGAAGTCGATCAGGCCTTGGTTCAACTCTTCGCGCATAAGTAGCTCCAGACAGCAATGGCGCGAGTTTACCGTCCGACGGGATAAGTGCACAGAACAAATGTGGGAGCGGGCTTGCTCGCGAATGCGGTGTGTCAGTCGCCGAATGAGCTAACTGATCCACCGCATTCGCGAGCAAGCCCGCTCCCACATTTTAATTGCGTTTGCAGCTTAAAACGGCGCGGGGCACTCGAAGCGCAGACGCTCGCCGCTCTGGGGATGGGTGAAGCTCAGCATGCTGGCGTGCAGGCACAGCCGTGGCCAGGCAGCCAAGGCCTGTTCGTGGGCATACAAGCCATCGCCCAGCAACGGATGCCCGATGGACAGCATATGCACGCGCAGTTGATGGGAGCGGCCGGTGATCGGCGTCAGCTCAACCCGGCACCAGTCGCCGCAACGCTCCAGGACTTTCCAGAAGGTCAGCGCGTTCTTGCCGAACTCGTGGTCCACCACGTGCCGTGGCTTGGTCGGTGGGTCGTAGCGCAAGGGCAAGTCGATGCTGCCGCTGTCCAGTTCCGGTTGGCCCCAGCAGAGTGCGGTGTAGGCCTTTTCGGTTTCCCGGTCATGAAACTGGCGGGACAGTTCACGGTGGGTATCCGCGTCTCGGGCCAGCAGGATGATCCCGGACGTTTCCCAGTCCAGGCGATGGACGATGCGGGCTTCAGGGTAGCCGTTTTCCTGCAGGCGGGTGATCAGGCAGTCCTTGTTGTCGTCGGCGCGACCGGGCACCGAGAGCAGCAGGGTAGGCTTGTTCACCACCAGGACAGCAGCGTCCTGATGAAGGATATGGACATTGGACAACGGCATTAAAACAGCCTCGTAACAAACGCCAACGGCGGCTCGCTCACCCGGCCCCGTGAGGGGAGCCAGGTAACCGAGCCGCCGTGGCGACCGCCTTTTCGATCAACGATCAGGCAGGGTGATATTGAGTTCCAGAATCGAGCAGCTGCCGTCATTTTCCAGGGCGACATGCACGTCATCGTTACCGATGTTGACGTACTTGCGGATCACTTCCACCAGTTCCTTCTGCAGGGCTGGCAGGTAATCCGGGGTGCTGCGTTGGCCGCGTTCGTGCGCCACGATGATCTGTAGACGCTCTTTCGCTACCGACGCGGTACTTGGCTTTTTGTTGGCGCGAAAGAAGTCGAGAAATTTCATTGTTTAGTTGCCTCCAAAGATACGCTCGAAGAATCCCTTCTTCTTAACATCGAGGAAGCGATGTTCCACGGTCTTGCCCAGCAAGCGATCTACCGCATCGCTGTACGCCTGGCCGGCGTCGCTCTGGTCGTCAAGAATCACCGGCACACCTTGGTTGGATGCCTTCAGGACGGCCTGGGATTCCGGGATCACACCCAGCAGGGTCACGGCGAGGATTTCCTTCACGTCTTCAACGCCGAGCATTTCGCCATTGCTGACGCGCTCAGGGTTGTAGCGGGTCAGCAGCAGGTGTTCCTTGATCGGATCTTCACCTTTCTCGGCGCGCTGGGACTTGCTGGCCAGCAGGCCGAGCATGCGGTCCGAGTCACGTACCGAGGAGACTTCAGGGTTGGTCACGACGATGGCTTCGTCGGCGAAGTACATCGCCAGGTGAGCACCGGTCTCGATACCCGCCGGGGAATCGCACACCACGTATTCGAAGGTTTCCTTCAGTTCGGCGAGGACCTTGCCCACGCCTTCCTTGGTCAGCGCGTCTTTGTCGCGGGTCTGGCTGGCGGCCAGTACATACAGGTTCTCAAGGCGCTTGTCCTTGATCAGGGCCTGTTGCAGGTTGGCTTCGCCATTGACGACGTTGACGAAGTCGTAAACCACGCGGCGTTCACAGCCCATGATCAGGTCGAGGTTACGCAAGCCGACGTCGAAGTCGACGATAACTGTCTTGTGGCCGCGCAGAGCGAGGCCGGTACCGATAGCGGCGCTGGTGGTGGTCTTACCCACACCACCCTTGCCGGATGTAACCACGAGAATCTTGGCCAAGGTGTTTCACCCCTAAGGAAAAAGGACTTTTTAGTCCCTGAAAAACATCTCTTGTCACTCGCTGCAGGCGGGCAGCTCTTGTAGGAGAAAGCACGGTTTGCCTGGGCAAACCCCACCTTAAAATTATTCCTACACAAGTTTTGCCGTTTTCGCTGTGCTATCAGAGTCCAGAGATGCTTGGAAAATGCGGCAGTATCCGTTAAAGACGAACGATGTTCAACACATCGCCCGACAGGCTGACTTGTACCCCGGCCCCCCACAGCGGATCGCGGCGCAAATCTTCCGAAACCTTGTACTGGCCTGCGATGGACACTAGCTCAGCGGTCAACTGCTGGCAAAAAATACGGGCCTTGGTGTCACCTTTTATGCCGGCCAGGGCACGACCACGCATGGGGCCGTATACATGGATGTTTCCATCGGCGAGAAGTTCCGCCCCCGGGCTGACCGGGGCGATGACGACAAGGTCGCCACCCTGGGCGTAAATCTGCTGCCCGCCCCGTACGGGAGAGGTGATGATCTTTGTCGGCTTGATCGTCGGCTCCGGCGGTTTCTCCGGTTTTTTCTTCTCTTCGCCGACCAACGGGTCGAGCGGACGCTCGCGGGCACCCGACGGCGGCAGTACTGGCAGTTCAATAGCGATTGCCGCGGCGATGTCTTCGATCCGGCTGGCACGGATCGCCAGGGTGCGCAGGCCATGCTGGCGGCACACGCGCATCAGCCCGGGCAGGTCGACCGCGCCTTGGCCGGCCGGGAGCTTGTCCAGGGCCAGCACCAGCGGTGCATTGTTGAAGAAGTTCGGCGCCAGGGCGACCTTGGCGGCGAGCTGGCGGTCCAGGGCATCAAGGTCGTTGCGGGCCAGTTCCAGCACGGTAATGGCGAGCATGCTGCCTTTCAACTGGAACACGGGATCTTGGTCTAGCGGTTCGGTTTGGCTCATGGTCGGCAAAGCGGCTTGTCACGAAAAGTGTCGAGACTTATAACGAGAACATCCGCTAGCCGCAAGCCGGGTCGAACCGTTGTAGAATGCGCGGCCGTTGTCTTTACCGGAATCTTGAATGGATCGCCCGCGTTTTCGAGCTGTATTTTTTCATCCGCGCTTCTGGCTGTTATGGCTGGGGCTGGGTTTGCTGTGGCTGATTGTGCAGTTGCCGTACCGGGCTTTACTGGGGATTGGCCGTGCCTTGGGGGCGGGAATGTACCGGGTGGCCGGTGAACGTCGACGTATCGCCGCACGAAACCTGGAACTGTGCTTCCCGGAAAAGTCCGCTAAAGAGCGTAAACATTTGCTCAAGGAAAACTTTGCCTCCACCGGCATCGCGTTCTTTGAGATGGCCATGAGCTGGTGGTGGTCCAAGCCGCGCCTGGCGCGCCTGGCCCATGTCGAAGGGCTGGAGCACCTCAAGCAGGCGCAACTGGAAGGCAAGGGCGTGATCCTCATGGCCCTGCATTTCACCACCCTGGAAATCGGCGCCGCCTTGCTCGGGCAGAAGCACACCATCGACGGCATGTACCGCGAGCACGGCAACCCCTTGTTCGATTTCGTCCAGCGCCGTGGCCGCGAGCGGCACAACCTCGACTCCCTGGCCGTAGAGCGCGAAGACGTGCGCGGCATGCTCAAGCTGCTGCGGGCCGGTCGTGCGATCTGGTACGCACCGGACCAGGACTACGGCGCCAAGCAAAGTATCTTCGTGCCATTGTTCGGCATTCAGGCCGCCACCGTGACCGCCACCAGCAAGTTCGCCCGCCTGGGCAAGGCACTGGTGGTGCCGTTCACCCAGGAACGCCTGGCCGACGGCAGCGGTTATCGCCTGGTGATCCATCCGCCGCTGACCGACTTCCCCGGTGAAACCGACGAGATCGATTGCCTGCGCATCAACCAGTGGGTCGAAGCCTCCGTGCGCGAATGCCCCGAGCAATACCTGTGGACGCACCGCCGCTTCAAGAGCCGGCCGCCAGGTGAACCTAAACTGTATGAAAAACGCCGCCGTTGATCTGAAGTCCCCAAGCACCATGGAGTGATGCAATGCGCCCAGCTGAACCGGTCACAGGCTTGATTCTTTCCGGCGGCGGGGCGCGGGCCGCCTATCAGGTGGGGGTACTGGCGGCGATAGCCGAGCTGTTGCCGCCGGGCGCGGCCAATCCGTTTCCGGTGATCGTCGGCACCTCGGCCGGGGCGATCAATGCAGTGAGCCTGGCCAGTGGCGCCATGGACTTTACCGCCGCCATCCAGCGCCTGACCGCCTTCTGGCAGGGCTTTCGCAGCCACCTGGTGCTGCGCAGCGACTGGCCCGGGGTGATCAGCCAGGCCAGTCGATTCCTTATCCACAGCCTGCTGGGGATGGGGGCGCAGGTGCCAGTGGCGCTGCTCAACAGTTCGCCGCTGCGGGACTTGTTGCGCGACAAACTGCACCTGGAAGGCATCGCGCAGTCGATCCGCGAGAAACACCTTCATGCTGTGGCGGTGACCGCGTTCGGATACGAGTCCGGGCAAGCCGTGACCTTCTATCAGGGCGGCGGCACCATCGATGCCTGGTTGCGGCATCGGCGCATCGGCATTCCCACCCAATTGACCGTTGAACATTTGCTGGCCAGCTCGGCGATTCCGTTGCTGTTTGCGCCGGTCAAACTCGGCCAGGAATATTTTGGTGACGGGGCGGTGCGCCAGTCGGCGCCGATCAGTCCTGCGTTGCACCTGGGCGCCAGCCGCGTGCTGGTGGTGGGGGTCAGTGGCAACCCGCGCGGCAACGATCCATCGAACCCGGCGCGCACCTTCACCGGCCAGGAGCCGACGTTGGCGCAGATCGGCGGGCACATGCTCAACAGTACGTTCATCGACAGCCTGGAAAGCGATATCGAATTGCTCGAGCGCCTGAACCAGTTCAGCCATGTGTTGCCGGCCAACGCGGCGATACAAGGTTTGGCGCCAGTGGAAGTATTGGTGATCGCTCCCAGTCAGCCAATCGACGAAATCGCGGCACGTCACCGCCAGGAATTGCCGGCGGCATTGCGCCTGTTTCTGCGCGGGCCGGGGGCGACCAAAACCAGTGGCGCGGGTGTGCTCAGCTACCTGCTGTTCGAGGCGGGGTATTGCAGCGAATTGATCGAGCTGGGAAGGCGGGATGCGCTGGCCAAGCGCGAAGAGTTGCAGCGGTTCCTGGGCCTGACACCGAAGTAAATGTGGGAGCGGGCTTGTGTAGGAGCTGGCTTGCTCGCGAATGCGGTGTGTCAGTCGCCAGATGTATTGACTGACCCACCGCATTCGCGAGCAAGCCCGCTCCCACATAAACCCGATTCCACAGGGGATAGGCGGTGTGGTTAGAAGTGGTACTTCACCAACAGGCTCGCAGTGTCCTGGTTGGTCTCGAACGCGCCGCTGTCCTGGATCCCGTACTTGTTCTTCCAGTAGTCGTATTCGATACCGACATACAACTGCTTCTCGCCCCAATGCAACGCCTTGCCCAGGTCATATTTGATCTGCGGGTTGAAGTGCAGGTTGGCGTGGTAAGTGCCGCGGGCGTTCTTGTCGTTATCCACCACCCAGTCCATGAAGCCGTCGATCAGCACATTGGAGTTGCCCACCGGGATCGTGTACGACCACACCGGTGTGATCTGCCATACGCCGTCACCCGGGCGATTGCCTTCGGTCTGGCGCTGGTAGAAGTTCAGCTGGAAGTAGTCGAAACCAGGGATTGCCAGGTCGAAGCCCGGGCCGAGCAAGTACGACTCGTTGTCGCCTTCGCCGAACTCGTAAGTGAACGCCAGCAACACGTCCTTGATCGGACCGAACGACAAGTCCTTGTCGAAAATCTTGCCGAACGACAAGCGTGGGCTGAACTCACCGTAGTAAGTACTCGGGCCGACATTGCCGTCTTCCTTGCCGTTGTAAAAGATGCGGTCGAGGAAGAAGAAGTTGTCGCCGTACTTCCACGCATCGGCGTGTTCGAAGGTCACGGTTTGCTGGATCTGCGGGTTAACAGTGAAGTTCTTGCCCCACAGATAAGTCAGGCTGTTGTTCTGCCACTGCAGCAGATCACCGGCCATGGCCTGGCCCCCGGCCAGCAGGGATCCTGCCAGCATCAGGCTGTTCACGGTACGTTTCATTCGGTTGCTCCCGAGGTAAAGGTTTCTGGTTTTTTTTCTAAGCGGACGCTCTGGTGTGGCGTCTTTTGGCTTGCCGCAAAAATCGTCTGTTCGGTCAGCTTTGATGCTTTTAGCAAGAGCTGCGCCAAGGTGTTTAAAAAGCCAAAAAATCCCCGTCGGCTGTGATGAACACAGTCGAATTCGGAGAGTTTTTGCACACGTTGGCTGCGGACGTGGGGCCCGGATAAGTTGGCCTTGCAGTCAGCTTTTACATTCGCTGTTTTTTTTTGAGTCGATTTGAGCGGGCGCCGAGAATACTGACTCCCAGGCCTGTGCTCAAGTGCGCCGTTAAAGAGCGCGCGGGGCGAGAATGGGGCACGGCGCGTGGCCGGCCCCGGGTGAATGGCGTACATGGTGTGTTCCCTGATCGTTATTGTTTTTGTTGTGACGCAGGAATCAATGTGGGTGTGCGTGAGCGCTTGGGGCAGCGCGTTCGGCGCCACCCAGGATGTTGAATAACAGGTTCAGCGACAGCGCGCTGATCGTGGCCATGGCGATGCCGCTGTGAGTGATCGGGCTCATCCATAGCGGCAGCTGTGCAAAGAATTCGGGACGTACCACCGGGATCAATCCCATGCCGATACTCACCGCCACCAGCAACTGGTTACGACGGTCGGCAATGTCGGCTTCCTGGAGGATCTTGATCCCGGTGGCTGCCACCATGCCGAACATGGCAATCGCCGCGCCGCCCAGCACTGCGGGTGGAATCGACGCTACCAAAAAGGCGGCCTTGGGCAGCAGGCTCAGCACAATCAGGAACGCGCCGGCCACGATCGTCACCGAACGGCAGCGCACGCCGGTCATCTGCACCAGGCCGATGTTCTGCGCGAACGAGGAGTGGGTGAAGGTGTTGAAGAACCCGGCAAAAAACGATGCGCCGGCGTCACACAACAGGCCACGGCGGAGCATTTTCGGCGTGACTTCCTGGCCGGTGATCTTGCCCAGGGCGAGGAACATTCCGGTGGACTCGACGAAGATGATCACCACCACCAGGCACATCGACAGGATCGGCGCCAACTCGAACTTGGGCATGCCGAAATGCAGTGGCGTCACCACTTGCACCCACGGGGCGCGCGCCAGGCCGCTGAGGTCGACCATGCCGATCATCCCGCACAGCCCGTAGCCGAGGGCCATGCCGATCAGCACCGAGATATTCACCCAGAAGCCGCGCATGAAACGGTTGATCAGCAGGATGGTGGCCAGCACCAGCGCGGCAATCGCCAGGTAAATCGGTGAGCCAAACGTGGACGCCGCTGCGCCACCGCCGGCCCAATTGACCGCGACGGGAAACAGCGAAAGACCAATGGCGGTGATCACGGTACCGGTCACCAGCGGTGGAAAGAAGCGCACGACCTTGGACATGAACGGCGCGATCACCATGCCGAAAAAACCGGCGGCGATGGTCGCACCGAAGATCCCCTGCAGACCGATGCCGGGCATGCCGGCCATGGCCACCATGCTGCCGACAGCGGCGAAACTGGCGCCCATCATCACCGGCATACGAATGCCTACCGGGCCGATGCCGAAGGACTGGACCATGGTTGCGATGCCCGCCACCAGCAGGTCGGCGTTGATCAGGAAGGCGATTTCTTCACGGCTCAGGCCCGCGGCCTGGCCGATGATCAAAGGCACGGCGACGGCGCCACCGTACATCAGCAAGACGTGTTGCAGGCCTACCAGAATCAGTTGCAAGAGGGGCAGCCGCACCATGGCGGGCGCGGCAGGAGTCTGCGTTTCTAGCTGGGACATGCAACACCTCGGATCTTTTTATTGTTGTGTTGTTCGGCATTCAATTGCCGGGTGGAACTCATTCGTCAAAGCACACCGCAGATCCCATGTGGGAGCGGGCTTGCTCGCGAACGCGGTGGTTCAGTCACCTGAAGTGTTGAATGACACACCGCATTCGCGAGCAAGCCCGCTCCCACACTAGTCCTGCGTTAATCAGTCAGTTGGTACGCGCCCCCTGAGTGATCCAGGTGCCAATCAAGTCCCGTTCCTGCTGGGTCATCTGGGTGATATTGCCCAGCGGCATGATCTGGCTGGCCACGGCCTGTGCCTGGATGCGCGGGGCCATTTGCTGGATCTGCTGCGGCGTATCAAACATCACCCCGGCCGGTGCGGTGCTGAACAGCGGGCTTGTCGGTTTGGCCGAATGGCACACCGCGCAGCGCTCCTGGATCACCCCGTGGACCTTGTCAAAATCAATCGAGGCCTGGGCCGGTGCTGCTTCGGCAGGTGCCGGTGCAGGTGCCGCTGGAGCAGCCGGTTTAAGCCCGCCACCCAACGCCGTTTCCGGCAGCGGCTGGTATTCGATGGCCGCAGGAGCCTTGGCCACATCCGGTGCAGTCGCCACCGGTTTTGGGCCGGTCACGTAGGCCAGGCAAATCATCGCCAGCGCGCCCACCGGCAAGGTCCAGGCGTATTTCTGGCTGTTGTGACGGGTGTTGAAGTAGTGACGCACCAACACCGCCGCCACCGCGATACCTGCGAGGATCAGCCAGTTGTATTGGCTGCCGTAGGTGCTCGGGAAGTGGTTGCTGATCATGATGAACAGCACCGGCAAGGTGAAGTAGTTGTTGTGGCGCGAACGCAGCAAACCCTTGGCCGGCAGTGCCGGGTCGGGCGTGCGGTTTTCCGCGATGGCTGCCACCAGCGCGCGCTGGGCCGGCATGATGATGCGGAACACGTTGCCCACCATGATGGTGCCGATCACGGCGCCCACATGCAGGTACGCACCACGGCCGCTGAACACTTTGCTGAAGCCGTACGCAGCGGCAATCAACAGTACGAACAGGATCAGGCCGAGCAGGGCAGGGCGCTTGCCCAGTGCCGAGTCGCACAGAAAGGAGTAGATGAACCAGCCGGCCAGCAGCGAACCGAGGCCCAGCAACACACCTTCCGGACCGCTGAGGCTGCTGCCCGGGGCCAGCAGGTACAAGGTCGGGTTGGCGTAGAACACCACGCACAGCAGCGCGATGCCGGACATCCAGGTGAAGTAGGCTTCCCATTTGAACCAGTGCAGGTTGTCCGGCATGGTCGGCGGGGCCAGTTTGTATTTTTCCAGGTGGTAGATACCGCCACCGTGGATCGCCCACAAGTCACCGGCGAGGCCATCCTTGGGGTTGACGCGGTTGAGGTTGTTTTCCAGCCAGACGAAGTAGAACGAAGCGCCGATCCAGGCGACGCCGGTGATCATGTGAACCCAGCGCACGCTCAGGTTCAGCCATTCCATCAAATGTGCTTCCACAGTCTTTACCTCTCGCCTGTCACTCTGTCGTCGAGTGATCAGACCTTCTCTTATTGGTGGGGGGCGAGGATCAACCGCTCATCCTCTTTAAAAAAATGCTCATCGCAGTTATTGCCTGTGCCACTGCGATCAACCACCAGGAAGTCATCCCGCTTTTCGATCGTCAGCACCGGGTGGTGCCAGACGCCGCGATGGTAATTAATGCCCTGCCTGCCGTTGGTAACGAAGGCGCGGACCAAGCCCGATACAGGTTCATCGCCAAGTGGCGCGACCACGATCAGAAAGGGGTTGCCGAGCAGCGGGATGAAAGCCTGGCTGCCCAGCGGGTGTCGTTCCAGCATGCACACGGTCAGCGGCATGTCCTGCGCGTCGGCGCGGAAGATGCTGATGATCGCGTTATCTTCTGGCGTGGCGGTTTCAACCGTCGCCAGTTTATGAAAGCGCATGGTCGACCCGTTGTTGATCATGAAGTGATCGCTGCCATCGGTTTCGATAACGTCTCCGAAAGGGGCGAAGGCTTCTTTGGTCAGGGGTTCGATCATCAGTGTGCGCATGGCTGTCTTCTTAATCTTGTGTATGGATCGTTCCCACGCTCTGCGTGGGAACGCCGCCCTGGACGCTCTGCGTCCGCTCTTGTGACGCAGAGCGTCACGGTATGCATTCCCACGCAGAGCGTGGGAACGATCGGGTGTTACTTCGAGACCTTACCGAGAACCCGCAGGCGGCTCACACCACCATCCGGGAACACATTCAGACGAATGTGGGTGATCGGGCCCAGCGCCTTGATCTGCTCGGCAAACGTGTGTTCAGCGTGCATTTCCAGTTTCTGCGCCGGCAGCAGTTCGCGCCAGAACAGCGATTGGGTTTCGATCTGGCTGTCGGTGCCGCCCTTCACGAACGCGCCCTGGATCGAGCAAGTGTCCGGGTAGTTGCCCTTGAAGTGCAGGGTGTCGACCACGATCGTCTCGATCTCGCCCGGGTGGCCCAGTGCGACGATCACCCAGTCATTGCCCGGCGTACGACGACGTGCGGTTTCCCAGCCGTCGCCCATGTTGATGCCACGGCCCGGGTTGAGGATGTTGCTCATGCGCCCGAAGTGTTCATCGGAGCAGGCCAGTGCGCGGCCGCCGTTCAATGCAGCAGCCAGGTCCACCTGTTCGTTGTCGCCCACCGCCGACCAGTCGCGGAACGGAATGCCGTACACACGCAGACGGGCCACGCCACCGTCCGGGTAGATGTTGAAACGCAGGTGGCTGAAGGCCTGGTCGTTGTTGATCTCGTGGAAGTGATGGCTGTTGCCTTGCAGCTCCACAGCCGACAGCACTTCAACCCATTGGGTGTTGTTATCCGGCTCGCCGGACGCCAGGAAGCAGGCTTCCAGGGACGCCGATGGCGGGAAGTTGCCGGTGAAGAATGAAGTGTCGATGTCCACGCCTTTGATCGAACCCGGTACGCCCAGGCGGATCACGGCGCTGTCGTAGCCTTCGAAGCGCTTGCGGCGCGACTCCCAGCCGTCCATCCACTTGCCGTTGTCATCGAAAACGCCCTCCTTCCACACGGCCGGGGTCGGCTGGAACAGACGGTTGGCGTCGGCGAACCAGTCATCGGTGACAGAGATGATCTTGGTGCCCAGGCGGGCGTCGGCCAGGTTGACGAACTTTTCGAAAGGTACGGGTTGCGCTTTCATTCTTCTTGTCTGCCTTAAAGTAAGTGGCTTGGGATGCTCGCCAGGCCCTGGGCGTTCATGAACCGCTCGGGCCAGGTCTGCTAAAGGGTCAGTAATCGGAACAACGCGATTTTATTGATCTCGGCCAGCGCACATTTGAACTCGGCTTCCACCGAGTTGTGAATGCGCGTTTCAAACGCGGCAAGGATCTGGTGCCGGTTGCTGCCTTTTACCGCCATGATGAAGGGAAACTTGAACTTGGCCTTGTAGCCATCGTTCAGCTCGGTGAAGCGCGAAAACTCGTCGCTCGAGCATTGGTGAATACCGGCGCCAGCCTGTTCATTAGTGCTGGCTTCGGTCAACTGGCCCTGGACGGCCGCTTTGCCCGCCAGGTCCGGGTGAGCGTTGATCAGGGCCAGTTGGCTTGCGTGATCGGCGCTCAACAGGATGTCGCTCATGCGCTGGTGCAGGGTTTCAATCTCGTCGATCGAAGCGTCCTGGCCCAGGTCGAAGGCCTTTTCGGCCACCCATGGCGAATGTTCGTAGATGTCGGCGAAGGCTTTGACGAATTCGTCGCGGCTCAGGGTCGACGGTTTCAGGGTTTGGAACGCGGTCATTTGGCGGCTCCCTGGAAAGGGTGTACGTCATGCCAGTGACGGGCGATGTCGACGCGGCGGGTGAACCACACCTGATCATGGCCCTTGGCGTATTCGATAAACCGCTTGAGGGCGGCCAGGCGCGCCGGGCGGCCGATCAGGCGGCAGTGCAAGCCGATGGAGAGCATTTTCGGTGCGTCCGCGCCTTCGGCATACAGCACGTCGAAGGCGTCTTTCAGGTATTCGAAAAAGTCGTCGCCCTTGTTGAAACCCTGGACCTGGGTGAAACGCATGTCATTGGTGTCCAGGGTGTAGGGGATCACCAGGTGCGGCTTGCCGGTCGGGTTGTTGGGTTCCCAGTACGGCAGGTCGTCGTCATAGGTGTCGCAGTCATAGAGGAAACCGCCTTCCTCCATCACCAGCCGCCGGGTGTTGGGGCCGGTGCGGCCGGTGTACCAGCCCAGTGGGCGCTCGCCGGTGAGTTCGGTGAGGATGCGGATCGCTTCGAGCATGTGCTCGCGTTCCTGGGCCTCATCCATGTATTGGTAGTCGATCCAGCGGTAGCCGTGGCTGCAGATCTCGTGGCCGGCGGCGACCATCGCGCGGATCACATCCGGGTGGCGCTGGGCGGCCATGGCCACGGCGAAGATGGTCAGCGGGATATCGAATTCCTTGAACAACTTGAGGATGCGCCACACGCCGGCCCGGCTGCCGTATTCGTACAGCGATTCCATGCTCATGTTGCGCTCGCCTTGCAGCGGTTGCGCCGAGACCATCTCGGACAGGAAGGCTTCCGACTCTTTGTCGCCGTGCAGGATGTTGCGCTCACCACCTTCTTCGTAGTTGAGTACGAACGACAGGGCGATACGGGCCTTGCCCGGCCAGTGTGGGTGAGGAGGGTTACTGCCGTAACCGATCAGGTCGCGTGGGTAGTCAGCGCTCACTGCAGTCTTCCTTCTTGTTCGTGGTAGCGGTGTGTGTGGCGGCCGGGCAGCGGAAAGACTGGGTGGCGTCACAACGATGACTGATTGTATACAACTTAGTGTGCACTTTGTAAGCCTGTATTTCTGCATTTTTTCCGCAGGGTCTTTGCAGAATAGCACTGCAAGAAACCTGCCTGACTGGTCAGCTAAATTGAAAAAAACCTCATTCACTGTAGGAGCGAGCTTGCTCGCGAAAAACCTGAGAGCGCCTCGTTAACCCTGAAGCGCTGCGTTATCGTTAACGATCTTCGCGAGCAAGCTCGCTCCTACAGTATCGGCGTCAGCAACGGAACGCAGGCTTGTTGAATTTATTGTGTACAATTTTTTTGAAAAGTGTCTTAATCAGCCATCGCCGGCTTTTTCAGTGACCTGAAAAGGTGCGGTCTTTCACTTTTACTGACTTCGGGAGGCGCGCAGACGCTATGGGACGTTTGACCACACACGTATTGGACGCCGCGCATGGCTGCCCTGGCAGCGCAATCAAGGTTGAGTTGTACCGTGTCGAGGGCGCACAGCTTGAGCTGGTTGCCAGCACCCTGACCAACAGCGACGGCCGCTGCGATGCACCCCTGCTGCAAGGCGATGACTACCGCAGCGGTGTCTATCAGTTGCAGTTCAGCGCCGGTGATTACTACCGCGCCCGCGGTGTGCAACTGCCCGAACCTGCATTTCTCGATGTGGTGGTGCTGCGCTTCGGCATCAGCGCCGAACAGGATCACTACCACGTGCCTTTGCTGATTTCGCCTTACAGCTACTCCACCTATCGCGGTAGCTGAGTCGTCACCGCGCTTCACACCCCCAAAGCTCTTCGTTGGTTTTTCGCCCGCTCACACTGCGGGCTTTTTTTCGCCTGCTGATTGCACCATAAAGGCGGCCCCGATCTTCAGTGCGATCGGGGCTGGATCTTCAGCGGCTCAATAGCGACGCAGCGCCGGCGCCTGTGAACAAGCCCGCACTGATCCGGTTGAACCAGCTCTGGCCCCTGCCGCTGCGCAGGTAGCGCGCGGCACCATGGGCGCCGAGGCCGTAGGCCAGTTTGCACAGCAGGTCGAGCACGGTCCAGGTGGCGATCATGATCAGCAACTGCGGCAAAAAGGCCTGCTGGGCACTGAGGAATTGCGGCAGGAAGGCGGCGAAAAACAGGATGTCCTTCGGGTTGCTGGCGCCCAGCACAAAGGCCCGGCCAAACAGCGCACGAAAACGCGGGGTGGCGGCCACTTGCGGTACGTCGGCGACGTGGGCCGGTTGCCGGGATTGCTGCCAGCTCTGCCAGGCGAGGTAGAACAGGTACAGCGCGCCGACGATCTTCAGGGCGCTGAACAGCTGTTCCGATGCCAGCAACAACGCACCCAAACCCAGCGCCGAGGCGCTCAGCAGGCAGATGGAAGCAATCACCCCGCCGAGAAAGGCCGGGTACGAACGGCGCAGGCCGTAGTTCAGGCTGTTGCTGATCATCAGCAAGGACAGGGGGCCGGGGATCAGGATCACCACCAGCGCAGCGCCGCTGAACAGCAGCCAGGTTTCCAGACTCATTGCATTCCTCCATTCGTACAAAAGCCCCACCCGACGGGGTGAGGCAGGGTCAAGCGGGTTGGCCTACAGGAACGCGAACTTGGCGATGAAGATCGCGCAAAGCACCCACAGGCTGATGGAAATTTCCTTGCGTTTACCCGTGCCGGCCTTCAGCGCCACGTAGGTGATGAAACCCAGGGCGATGCCGTCGGCCACCGAGAAGGTCAGGGGCATCATGATGGCCGTGACGATCGCCGGAATGCTGTCGGTGGCGTCGTCCCAATTGATATGGGCCATGCCGCTCATCATCAGCATCGCCACATAGATCAACGCGCCGGCGGTGGCATAGGCCGGAATCATGCCAGCCAGCGGGGCAAAAAACATCGCTGCGATAAACAACACGCCAACCGTAACCGCCGTCAGCCCGGTGCGGCCACCAGCGGCAACCCCGGCGGCGCTTTCCACGTAACTGGTGACTGGCGGCACGCCGACCATGGCGCCGAACACGCTGGAGGCGCTGTCGGCTTTCAGGGCGCGGGAGAGGTTTTCGATCTTGCCGTCGGCATTCACCAGGCCTGCACGCTGGGCCACGCCCATCAAGGTGCCGGCGGTGTCGAACATGTGCACAAACAGGAAGGCGAACACCACGCTGATCATGCTGACGTTGAACACGCCCATCACGTCCATGGCCATCCAGGTCGGCGCCAGGCTTGGCGGGGTGGCCAGGATGCCGTGGTACTCCACCAGGCCCAGGCCCCAACCGGCGAGGGTCACGGCGATGATGCTGATCAGGATCGCGCCGAATACCCGGTGGTAGCTGAGGATCGCAATCAACAGGAAGCAGATGGCCGCCAGCAATGGGGCGGGTTCATGCAGGGAGCCGAGCTTGATCAGGGTGGCCGGGCTTTGCACGATGATGCCGGCGGTTTTCAGGCCGATCACCCCGAGAAACAATCCGACGCCGGCGCCCATGGCATGGCGCAGGCTCACCGGAATGCTGTTGAGCAGCCACTCGCGAATGCGTGAGAGCGTCAGGATCATGAACAACACACCGGAGATAAACACCGCACCCAGTGCCGTCTCCCAGTTGTAGCCCATGGTCCCGACCACGGTGTAGGTGAAAAACGCGTTCAGGCCCATGCCCGGCGCCAGGCCTACTGGCCAGTTGGCGTACAGGCCCATCAGCAGGCAACCCAGCGCGGCGGCGATGCAGGTGGCGACAAACGCCGCGCCGTGATCGATGCCGGCGTCGGCCATGATGTTGGGGTTGACGAAGATGATGTAGGCCATGGTGATAAAGGTCGTGAGGCCAGCGATCAGCTCGGTCTTCACTGTGGTGCCATGCAAGCGCAGTTTGAACAGGCGTTCCAGCCAACCGTTGTGGGTTGGCGAGAGGTCGAGCGTAGGGGCTTCGGATTTGCGGCTTTCCACAGCAAGTACTCCTCAAGAGTTTTATTGTTATTTCCAGCGCCGGACACATGAGTGGGCAGCAGCGCTTTGAGGTACCAGCGGGTTTTGTTGACCAATAGGTCAGGAACTCGCACGAAGCGAATTATGCTTTTGTATACAAATAAAGCAAATAATGTTTTCTATTTTGTGTGCGAAAGGGGATGAAAGGCAATTCAGGATTGGCCACTGAGTGCCTTGTTTACCGCCAGCCAGCCTTCTACCGCCGTCTCGCCTGCCTCGGCAAACGCCCGTTGCAGCAGCTTTACCTGTTCGCGCCGCAGCGATTGTTCGAAACGCCGGCCTTCCTCGGTCAACTCCAGCAGGCGCTTACGCTTGTCGGTCTCGGACGCCACGCTGTCCACCAGGTGCATTTCCTGCAGTTGGCGCAACGGCATGTTCAGCGCCTGTTTGCTTACGCCGAGCAGTTCCAGCAGCTCCTTGACGCTCAAGGCCGGGTAGCGCGCGATAAAAAACACGATGCGTTGATGCACCCGGCTCAAGCCGCGGCGCTCCAGCATTTCGTCAGCCTTGGCGGTGAACGCCTGGTAGCCGAAGAAGAAGGCTTCCATGGCGGTTTGCTGGCTGGTCTGGTTTTTAAGGTCAAGCATATTGACGTATCTGCCCAAGTCGTCGTAATTTCGGTCAAGCAGTTTGACGTATTTTCCCCAGGCTTTGCTACCGGTGACCCTTATGGCCTTCTCAGAACGTGTTTCGCGTCTTAAAAGCTCCCTGATCCGTGAAATCCTCGCGGCGGCGCAAAAGCCGCAGGTGATGTCCTTCGCCGGTGGCCTGCCGGCCGAAGTGATGCTGCCCACGCTGGATTGGGAAGGCATGCCGCTGAATATCGGCCAATACGGCATGAGCGAAGGCGAGCCACAGTTGCGTGAATTGCTGGCGGCCGAGGCGCGGGTGCTGGGTATTGCCTGCGATGCGCGCCAGGTCATGGTGGTCAGCGGCTCCCAGCAAACCCTGGACCTGGCGGCCAAGCTGTACATCGACAAGGGCACCAAAATCCTCCTGGAAGGCCCGACTTACCTTGCGGCATTGCAGATTTTCCAACTGTTCGGCGCCGATTGCCTGACCGTACAGCTTGAGGCGGACGGTCCGGACCTCAGAGCCTTGCGCAGCAGCCTTGAGCAGCATCGCCCGTCCTTCGTCTACCTGATCCCGACGTTCCAGAACCCTTCGGCGGTGCGCTACAGCGATGCCAAGCGCGAGGCCGTCGCCGCGTTGCTGGACGAGTTTGGCGTAACCCTGATCGAAGACGAACCCTACCGCGAACTGACCTTCGACGGCGGCAGCGCACAACCCATCGTCAGTCGGCTGAAAAAGGCCAGCTGGATCTACACCGGCACCGTATCCAAGACCTTGTTGCCCGGCCTGCGGGTCGGCTACCTGATCGCCAGTCCGGACCTGTTCCCGCACCTGCTCAAACTCAAGCAATCAGCCGACCTGCATACCAACCGCGTTGGCCAGTGGCAGGCGATGCAATGGATCGGCACCGAGAAATACCAGCATCACCTGGTAGAGTTGCGCAGCTTTTACCGGGGCCGGCGCGACGCTTTCCAGGCTGCACTGGCGCGGCATTTCAGCGACCTGGCCGACTGGCAAATACCCCAGGGCGGATTATTCTTCTGGCTGACCTTGAAACAGCCGCTCGATACCCGCACCTTGTTGGCACCTGCGCTCGACCAGGACATCGCGTTCATGCCCGGTGAACCGTTCTTTTCCGAGCCGGACAATCATCACGGTCACCTGCGGCTCAATTTCAGCCATATCGACCCGGCGCGCTTGGACGAAGGTCTCAAGCGTCTCGCTGCGGTGGTCCGTCAAGCACAGCACGCGCAAGCGGCATAGGGGAGCCTCCATGTACAAGGTCTACGGCGATTACAAATCGGGCAACTGCTACAAAGTCAAACTCATGCTCAGCCTGTTGGGCATCGACTATGAGTGGATCGATGTCGACATCCTGAAGGGCGACACCCAGACCGCGGAGTTCCTGGCCAAGAACCCCAACGGCAAGATCCCGGTGCTGGAGCTGGAAGACGGCACCTGCCTGTGGGAGTCCAATGCGATTCTCAACTTCCTGGCCGATGGCAGCGAGTTCCTGCCCAGCGAACCGCGCCTGCGCACCCAGGTTCTGCAGTGGCAGTTTTTCGAGCAGTACAGCCACGAGCCATACATCGCGGTGGCGCGGTTTATCCAGTTTTACCTGGGGCTGCCGGAAGATCGCCTGGAGGAATACAAGAAGCTGCACAAGGGCGGATACAAGGCCCTGAAGGTGATGGAGCGCCAGTTGCAGTTGACGCCGTATCTGGTGGGCGACCAATTCTCGATTGCCGACGTGGCGCTGTATGCCTACACCCATGTGGCGGATGAAGGTGGCTTTGACCTGAGCGCCTATCCAGGCGTGCAGGCGTGGTTGAAGCGCGTGGCCAGCCATCCCAAGCATGTGCCGATGCTGGGCTGAAATGCGGTCAAAAATGTGGGAGCGGGCTTGCTCGCGAAAGCGGTGGATCAGCCAACCTATGCATTGGCTGACACACCGCCTTCGCGAGCAAGCCCGCTCCCACATTTAGTTTTGCGGTGCGCTAGGTAATTCTTCACTGAGCAACTCAAAACAGCGCTGCGCCGCTGGGCTCAACGGCTGTCCACTGCGACTGATCAACCCGATCTCCCGGTTCACCCCCGGATGATCAATGGTAATCCGCTTCAACCCCTCCAGACTGTCCGCCGCCGATTCCGGCAACACACTGATCCCCAAGCCCTGCCGCACCAACGCCAACACGGTCGACATGTAGTTGGCCTCCATCCCCGCGAGCATCGTTAGGCGTGTTTCATCGAACAACGCGTCCACCTGTTCCCGCACGCTGCTGTCGCGGCCGGTGAGGATGATCGGCTGGTCGGCCAGTTGCTCCAGGCTCAACTTTGCAAAACGAGTCAGCGGATGATCCAGCGGCACGAACGCACATAACCGATCATTCAGCACCGGCACAAACGCCAACCCGTGGCTCAGCCGCGCCCGCACACCAATACCGAAATCCACCTCGCCCGAACGCACTTGCGCATGAATGCGGTGAGCAACCAGGTCATGCAAGCGCACCTCGATCCCGGCAAAACGTTCGCGAAACAGGCGCAGGGCGGGAGGCAACGCGCCGGCGCACACGGAGGGCAGGGCGGCGATGGTCACCACGCCTCGTCGTAGCGCTGCCAGGTCACGGGAGCCGGTGACGATGTTGTCCAGGTCCAGCAACAGCTTCTCCATCGGCCCGCGTGCATCCAGCCCGGCGGCGGTGATGCTGACGTGGCGCGGGCTGCGGTCGAGCAGCGCGACGCCCAGCCATTCCTCCAGTTGTTGCACCTGCACGGTCAGCGCCGAGGGCGACAAATGCAGTTCGTTGGCGGCCTTGGTAAAGCTGCCCGTGCGGGCAACGGCGAGAAACGCCTGGATATGCTGGATCGAATTTTTCATTTTTATTTTGCTCGAGCGTTTTGTTTTTTCGAATGTGGAGTGCCGAATATTCCAATTTACAAAGCCTAACGCGATTCCAATACTCCAGGGAAAACAATAACCGGCCGAAAACGCCGTTCTGGAGCTACCCCATGCTCGCTACCCTGGGTGTCATCACCATCCTGTGCCTGCTTACTGCCGTCATGAGCAAACGCCTGTCGCCACTGGTGGCCCTGATCGCCTTGCCGATCATCGCCGCGCTGCTGGGCGGTTTCGGCCTGCAAACCAGCGCCTTCATCATCACCGGCATCAAGAACGTCGCCCCCGTGGTGGGGATGTTTGTGTTTGCGATCCTGTTCTTCGGGATCATGACCGATGCCGGCATGCTGGATCCAATCATTGATCGCATCCTGCGCACGGTAGGGACGCGTCCTACAAGGATTGTCGTCGGTACCGCGACCCTGGCCCTGCTGGTGCACCTCGACGGCTCCGGCGCGGTGACCTTCCTGGTGACGGTGCCGGCGATGCTGCCGCTGTACACGCGGCTGGGAATTGATAAACGCATCCTCGCGTGTGTGGCGGCGATGGCGGCCGGGGTCAACTTCCTGCCGTGGACCGGCCCGGTACTGCGTTCCTCGGCGGCGCTGCACGTGCCGGTGGCGGACTTGTTCCAGCCGCTGATCCCGGTGCAGATCGTCGGCCTGGTCTTTGTATTCGCCTGCGCCTGGTGGCTGGGCCACCGGGAAGAAAAACGCCTGGGCCTGGGCGCTGGTTCCAGCGTGGACGCCGTGCCGCAACGGGTGCTCAGCGACGATGACATTGCCCTGCGTCGCCCGCGGCTGTTCTGGGTCAACCTGGTCCTGACGGTACTGGTGATGGTGGTGATGATCGCCGGTTGGGTCGACCCGGTGGTGATGTTCATGCTCGGCACGGTGGTGGCGCTGTGCATCAACTACCCGAACGTCGACGCCCAGCGCGCGCGGATCGACGCCCACGCAAAAACCGCCCTGACCATGGCCAGCATCCTGCTCGCCGCCGGTGTGTTCACCGGCATCATGCAAGGCACCGGCATGCTCAAGGCCATCGCCGAAGTGGCGGTGGCGCAGATTCCGGCGGGCCACGGCAAGTTGATCCCGGCGGTGGTGGGCTTCCTGTCGATGCCGCTGAGCATGCTGTTTGACCCGGATTCCTACTACTTCGGCGTGATGCCGGTGATCGCCGAAGTCGGCAAGGCCTTGGGCGTCGACCCGCTGCAAGTGGCCCAGGCCTCGTTGCTGGGCGTGCACACCACCGGCTTTCCGGTCAGCCCGTTGACGCCGGCGACCTTCCTGTTGGTGGGCCTGTGCAAGATCGAATTGGCCGATCACCAGCGCTTCACCATCCCCTTTCTGTTTGCCGCGTCGGTGTTGATGACCCTGACGGCTTTGCTCCTGGGAGTGATTTGAAATGAAAACCTTGCGCATCGGTTCCGGTGCCGGCTACTCCGGCGACCGTATCGAACCTGCGGTGGAATTGGCCGAACAGGGCGACCTGGATTACCTGGTCTTCGAATGCCTGGCCGAACGCACCATCGCCCTGGCGCAACAGGCGCGGATCAGCGATCCACAAGGCGGTTACGACCCGCTGTTGAGTGAGCGCATGCGCCGCGTGCTGCCCTTTGTCGGCCAGCCCGACGGGCGCCGACGCCTGCGGGTAATCACCAATATGGGCGCGGCCAATCCGGTGGCGGCGGCGGTTGAAGTGCGGCGGATTGCCAGTGAATTGGGGCTTAACCTCAAGGTGCTGGCGGTGGTTGGCGACGACGTGCTTGAGACCTTGCGTGCCCAGCCGGAGCAGTTGCTCGACAACGGTCAGACCCTTGGCTCGTTGGGCGAGCGATTGATTTCCGCGAACGCCTATTTGGGCGCCGACGGCATTATCGACGCCTTGCGCGCCGAGGCCGACGTGGTGATCACCGGCCGGGTCGCAGACCCTTCGCTGTTCCTGGCGCCGCAGATGTTCGAATTCGGCTGGGCTGCGGATGATTGGCAACGGCTGGGGCGCGGCACGCTGGTGGGGCATTTACTGGAATGTGCGGGGCAGGTCAGCGGTGGCTACTTTGCCGATCCGGGTTTCAAGGACGTGGACGATCTGGCACGCCTGGGCTTTCCACTGGCCGAGATTGACCCAGACGGCGAGGCCTTGATCACCAAGGTCGCAGGTTCCGGTGGGCGGGTCAGCCGTGCCACGTGCACCGAACAATTGATCTACGAAGTGCACGACCCGGCGGCCTACCTCACACCGGACGTGTGCGCGGATTTTTCCCAGGTGGCGTTTACCGAAGAAGCCGTGGACCGGGTGCGTGCCCACTGCGCGAGCGGACGGCCACGTCCCGAAGCGTTGAAAGTCAGCGTCGGTTATCTGGACGGCTGGATCGGTGAGGGGCAGATTTCCTACGGTGGCCCGGGCGCGGTCGCTCGTGCGCAACTGGCTCGCGATGTGGTCCTGAAACGCTTGGAGTTGACCGGCGTGCGCATGCAGGACGTGCGTGCCGAATTGATCGGCGTCGACTCCCTGCACGGCCCGCGCAGCACGGTTGAACCGTGGGAAGTGCGCCTGCGCATCGCCGCCCGCTGCGCAGAACGCAGCGAGGCGGTGCGTGTCGGCAATGAAGTGGAAACCCTCTACACCAACGGCCCTTCCGGCGGCGGTGGCGCCAGCAAGAGCCTGCGCCAGGTGGTGGCGGTGGCATCGTTGCTGCTGCCTCGTCACGCGGTCAACCCGAGGATCGAAGCATGAAGCTGCACACCCTGGCCCACTCCCGAACGGGAGACAAGGGCGACACCTCGAACATCTCGATCATCGCGTATCGGGCCGAGGACTATCCGCTGCTCTGCGAGCAACTCACGGCTGAGGTGGTGGCGGCATTTTTTGCGCCGTTGCTGGAGGCGGGAGCTGCACCGGTGCGGCGTTATGAACTGCCCAATGTGCAGGCACTGAACTTCGTGTTGCCGGGGATCCTGCGAGGCGGGGTGACGCGGTCGCTGGCGCTGGACGCCCATGGCAAGTGCCTGGGCTCAGCATTGCTGGATCTTGAATTGGCAATACCAAACTAATGTGGGAGCAAGCCCGCTCCCACACTGGATCCTCGCTGTTTGTCAGACCGCCGCAAACCGCTTGTCGAGGTAATCGATGATCACCTTGGAGTCGTACATCCAGGTGGTCTGGCCGTTCTCTTCGATGCGCAGGCATGGCACCTTGATCTTGCCGCCTTGCTCCAGCAGGGTCTGGCGGTCCTGCTCGTTGTTCTTCGCATCCTTCAAGGCCACCGGCACGTTCAGGCGGTGCAGGGTGCGGCGGGTCTTCACGCAGAACGGGCAGGCGTGGAATTGATACAGGGTCAGGTCCTTGGCCGCTGCGTTCACCTGCGCCTGTTGTTCGGCAGGGCGCTGCTTTTTGCGCGGACGGGTCAGGAAGTCGCCGGCGATGATGACGTGGCCGAGGCCCACTCGAAGTGCTTTGACGAACATGGCTGAAACCTCTTGCCCTAGACTTAAGGGGGCGCAGCTTACCTGATTTTTCACAGGCGAAAAAAACCGGCGATGAACGCCGGTTTTTCCAGGTGCCGCGTATTACTTGATCAGGCTGAGAAACTCGCTGCGGGTCGCCGCGTTTTCGCGGAACTCACCCAGCATCACCGACGTGATCATCGACGAATTCTGCTTCTCCACACCGCGCATCATCATGCACATGTGCTTGGCCTCGATCACCACTGCAACGCCCAGGGCGCCGGTGACCTGCTGGACCGCATCGGCGATCTGGCGGCTGAGGTTTTCCTGGATCTGCAGGCGGCGGGCATACATATCGACGATACGCGCGACCTTCGACAGGCCCAGCACTTTGCCGCTCGGGATATACGCGACGTGAGCCTTGCCGATGAACGGCAGCAGGTGGTGTTCGCACAGCGAGTACAACTCGATGTCCTTGACCAGCACCATTTCGCTGTTGTCAGAGCTGAACAAGGCACCGTTGGTGACTTCTTCGAGGGTCTGTTCATAACCGCGGCAGAGATACTGCATGGCCTTGGCGGCACGTTTTGGCGTGTCGAGCAGGCCCTCGCGGGAAACGTCCTCGCCGAGTTGGCCGAGAATCGCGGTGTAATTCTGTTCCAGGGACATGAAACTACCTAGTGGGATTTTCGCAAAGGGCAAGGGTACGGCGGCCAACACATCGCTGCAAGCCTGACGATGGCACTTGTTACTCGTCGCGGCCTTCCATCATGGTGCGCTTGAGCATCACATACACCGCGCCAGCGCCGCCGTGACGTGGCTGGCATGAGGTAAAACCCAGCACCTGGGAGTGCTGGCGCAACCAGGTGTTGACGTGGCTTTTGATCATCGGCCGCTTGCCGTCCAGGCGCACGGCCTTGCCGTGGGTGACGCGCACGCAGCGGATTTCGAATTTGGTGGCTTCGGCGAGGAACGCCCAGAGGGTTTCGCGGGCTTTTTCGACGGTCATGCCGTGCAGGTCGAGACTACCCTCGAACGGGATCTGGCCGACCTTGAGCTTGCGCATCTGGCTTTCCTGCACGCCGTCGCGGGCCCACATCAACTCGTCTTCGGGACCTACATCGATAACGAATTGATCCGACAGGCCGTCCACGGTGGTGGCGTCCGTGCGCACGGTCGCGGCCTGGCGCAGCTTGGCGATCTGGGCGCGATCGGTCTTGGGTTTGCCGGTGTCGGCGCGATCATGCTTGATCGGCTTGACGCCGCGCAGCTCGTTCTTGAATAGGGAAAAATCGTCGTCTTGCATGTCAGCCTCCGCGAAGGGCGGGCAGTTTACCTAATCGCGGCGGCTTGATGCGCAACAAACGCTATCTGTGCGCCATCAGTCGTGCTTTTTCATCAGGTGCGAAGCGATGTTCAGTGACAGCGGTTGGCGCATGCGCCGACGGCAACGGCGCCACAGCCATACGCCGAACCACAGCACCAGCAGGCCGATGACCAAGAGTATTGCAGAACCGCCAGGGCTGGCATTCAGCTCGCCCAGGGCCGGTGAGTGTCCAACCAAACCAGCGCCGCCAGCAATTGCCAGTAGTACGCCACCTATCGCCAACAGCGCGGCAAAGCCGGCGCCGATGCGCAGACGCCAGTTGCTCGGGCCCTTGGGGCGCAAGCGACGAGCATCAAAACCATCGGATATCTTCATTCCGACCTTTCCTCCAGGGTATCGGCCCTTCGACCGGAAGATACACAGGTTGTTCCGGGTACAGAGGCAATTGCAGCAAATGACAGGTATTTGCGGATGAGCGGGCGGCTACCCGCTCATCGAAGGTCGATCAGATCAGATCTTTGGTCAAGGCGAGGGTGGCGAAGTTGTCAGCCATGATGGCCATTTCAGTCTGCTGCACGTGGTCGGCGCTGAGGATGCCGCCCTTGTAAGGCAGGTCGCGGGTGGCGCAGGCGTCTTCCACCAGGGTGCAGCGAAAGCCCAGGTTTTTTGCCGCACGCACCGTGGTGCTGACGCTGGAGTGGCTCATGAAGCCGCAGACGATCAGGTCCAGGGAACCGAGGTCTTGCAGGTGTTTCTCCAGGCCGGTGCCGTGGAAGGCGCTGGGCAGCAGCTTGCCGATGATGGTTTCGTCGGCCTGTGGCTCAAGGCCAGGAATGAACTCACCGCGCTCGCCCTGAGGGTCAAACAACCCGCCGACAGTGCCCAGGTGGCGCACATGCACGATCGGGCGCCCGGCGTTGCGCGCGGCAGCCGCCAGTTGCTTGATATTTTCGACAGCAGCGTCCATGCCCGAGAGGGCGAGGGGACCACTGAGGTATTCCTTCTGGGCGTCGATGATCACGAGGGTCGCATGGTTCAGGTTCGCCGCTGCGTAACCACGACCGCTGAGTTGAAACATCGTCTTTGGAACGGACATTCTGGGGCTCCTGTGAGTGGGGCTTTTGTGACATTGTCCTCTGGCTGAGCGCTTCTGTGAATCGCTACCATCGTAAGGTACGCCGTTGTTGGCGTGCAGCGATGTCAATAGGGCACTACGTTTAGGCAAAAACCACGTTTAAGATGAAATCCGACGTGCGGCAAAGGGTTTTTTCGTACATCGTCGGTACAGCTTAAGACTGTTAGAATCGCCGGTCGTTTTTTCCAGGAGCTTGCCCCCGTGATCACTTCCCGCCTGCGCACCTTGCGCGACCACATCCGATGGGCCGTCAGCCGTTTCCATGGGGAAGACCTGTTTTTTGGCCATGGCACCGACAACGCCTGGGACGAAGCCCGGCAACTGGTGCTCGGCGCCTTGCACCTGCCATGGGAAATTGCCGACAGTTACCTGGATTGCAACCTGGAAGAAGAGGAAATCTCCCACGTGCAACGGTTGCTGCACCGCCGTATCCACGAGCGTGTGCCGACCGCTTACCTGTTGAAGGAAGCCTGGTTCTGCGGCATGTCGTTTATCGTTGATGAGCGTGTATTGATTCCACGCTCACCGATTGGCGAACTGATCGAAAACCGCTTCGAACCGTGGCTGGGCACACCGCCGGCACGCATTCTGGACCTGTGCACCGGTTCCGGTTGCATCGGTATTGCCTGCGCCTACGAGTTCCAGGACGCCGAAGTGGTACTGGGCGACCTGTCCTTCGAAGCGCTGGAGGTGGCCAACCAGAACATCGAGCGCCATGGCGTCGATGAGCGCGTGTATACCGTTCAGGGCGACGGCTTTGATGGTTTGCCGGGCCAGCGTTTTGACCTGATCGTGTCCAACCCGCCGTATGTCGACGCCGAAGACTTTGCCGACATGCCGGATGAATACCAGCACGAGCCGGAGCTGGGCCTGGCCTGCGGTGACGACGGCTTGAACCTGGTTCGGCGGATGCTGGCCGAGGCGGCAGATCACTTGACCGAGAAGGGCTTGCTGATTGTCGAAGTGGGCAACAGCCAGGTTCACGTCGAGGCGTTGTACCCGGAAGTGGACTTCGCCTGGCTGGAGTTCCAGCGCGGCGGGCATGGCGTGTTCATGTTGACGGCCGAGCAGTGCCGGGCGCATCAGGCGGTGTTTGCCGCCAGGGTTTAACCGCTTCCAAGTGGGTAACGCGGTCAGTGTGGGAGCGGGCTTGCTCGCGAATGCGGTGGCTCAGTCAAGATATCCGGTGACTGACACACCGCATTCGCGAGCAAGCCCGCTCCCACATTTTGATCCGGTTTCAATTGATAAACCGGATTACCGATGTGTCGCAATCCAGATCAACAACCCCGCCTGAAACACGGTAAACGCCACCAGGCACGTAATCGTGAAGCGCAACCCGCTGTCTTCGCGCTTGAACTTGGTGACCTTTTCCTCTTCCTTGCGCAGTTTCACTTCCTGTTCCGCCAGGTTCTGCTCGGCCTGTTGCAGCATCTGCGCCGCTTCCAGAATCTCCACGAACTGCAGCTTTTCGGTGTTCCAGCTGTCCAGCACATCGCTGACCTTGCCCGGCTGCACGTTGCCCTTCAAATGCTGGACATCGGCGTACGCCACATCAAAGCCCTGGATACGCAGGAAGTGATCCCGGCGCAGGCGCGTGGCTTCGTTGAGGGCGTCCTTGTTGGCCAGGTCGACGCCGTCGACGCGGTAGTGCGACCACTTCTTTTTCGCCCAGGCGGCGCCCTGGGCTACCAGGAAACGGCCGATGCCGCGGTTAGCCGGCTCGATCTCCAGGCTGTTGCCCGGGCCAAAGTGCACCCGATGGGTCGCGTGATCGACCCAGATATCCAAATGGTTCTGTTCCCGGCGCACCCGCTGGCCCGGCAACTGAATGACCATGCGCAGCAGGCTGTGGTCCTTGTTGTTGCGTTCGGCCCAGCCAAACTGCACAAAGCGCAGGGGCCGCACGCCCGTGGCACGGTCGGTGGCCAAAGGGGCCAGGCGCAGCATCTTGAAATGTTCGGCCTGCACCTCCGCCCACGGTAACGCGGCCGATGCGGCGGCCTCGGTGTCAGCCGTGGTGTCGGCGGTAGGTTCGGGTGTTGCTTCGGTGTTCGTCATTCGGCGCGATCCTGTCCAAGCTCTGCGGGCCGACAGGCTTTTTGCTGTCGACCCATGGCTTATCGGCCGTTTTGCTCAGGACTGGAGGGCAATACTCGCTTAACTGGCGCGAAGTCCGTCGATAAAGCGAACCAGGCGAGTGCCCAGTTCAGCCGCCAGCGGCAACTGCGGGTCGTTATAGGACTCCAGTTGCTGCTTCACGTTGTTGGGCACGATGCGCATCACGTGGTTCATGCCTTCGATCACCGTCAGCTCGGCGTCGGGCTTGGCCTTCTGCAATTGTTGCGCATCGGCCACGCCGACCTGCAGGTCATTGGTGCCCTGGACGATCAGCGCCGGCATGGTCAATTTGGCAAAGGCCGCCGAAGGGTCGGCGCGGAACAGGCTGATCAGATAGGGCTGCACGCTGGGGCGGAAAATGCCCTCAAGGGGGGTGGGCACATCGGCGTCCACCTGGCCGGCCTTGAGGTGATCGAGAATCTGGTTGCTGCGCAGTAACAGCGCTGGAGGCATATGGTCGGCCAGTTGCTGGCGGATCACCTGGTCCACCGGGCGCGCGCTGCCCGACAGTGAAATCACCCCGGCCGGGTTGAGCTGCGGGGCGGCGAGGGCGGCCACCAGTGCACCTTCGCTGTGGCCCAGCACAATCAGCGGGCCCATGCGTGGGTCGGCCTTGAGCAACTTGCCCCAGGCCACGGCGTCGGACACGTAGGCATCCAGAGTCAGGTTGCGTTCATCGGGGGTGGCGGCAAGGCTGGCGGCCACGCCGCGCTTGTCGTAGCGCACGCTGGCGATGTTGTGCCTGGCCAGCACCCAGGCCAGGCGCTTGAGGCTGTCGTTGCGTGCGCCGTCGGCGCTGTTGCCGTTGCGGTCGGTGGGCCCGGAGCCGGCGATGATCAGCACCACCGGCACCGGCTTGTCGGATCTGGGCAACAACAGCGAACCAAACAGCTCGCCACTGCCGGTGTCCAGGCTGATGGGCCGTTGCAGCACGACAGGGGAGGCGGCGAAGCCAAGGCTGGAAAACAGAGTGAGGGTCAAAAGCAGAACTCGCAGCATCATCGCGCCATCATGAGGAAGGTGCCGGTTGGACCAACGTCTACCGGTAAGGTTTCGAGGATGAACTAGTCGGTTAGCCTGCGTATACTGGCCGCCTTAAGTTATTACGGTTGACTTGATTCAACTGATTTCACGGAGCGCCCTGCATGTCCGGCAATACCTACGGCAAGCTGTTCACTGTTACCACCGCGGGCGAAAGCCATGGCCCGGCGTTGGTCGCCATTGTCGACGGCTGCCCGCCGGGCCTCGAGTTGTCCCTGGAAGACCTGCAGCGTGACCTCGACCGCCGCAAGCCCGGCACCAGCCGCCACACCACCCAGCGCCAGGAAGCCGACGAAGTCGAAATCCTCTCCGGCGTGTTCGAAGGCCGCACCACCGGCTGCGCCATCGGCCTGCTGATTCGCAACACCGACCAGAAGTCCAAGGACTACTCGGCGATCAAGGACCTGTTCCGCCCGGCCCACGCCGACTACACCTACCACCACAAATACGGCGAGCGCGACTACCGTGGCGGTGGCCGCAGCTCGGCGCGGGAAACCGCGATGCGTGTGGCGGCCGGTGCGATTGCCAAGAAGTTCCTGGCTACCCAGGGCATCGTGATCCGCGGCTACATGAGCCAGCTGGGCCCGATCGAAATCCCGTTCAAGACCTGGGACAGCGTCGAAGACAACGCCTTTTTCTGCCCAGACCCGGACAAAGTGCCGGAGCTGGAAGCCTATATGGACCAGTTGCGCCGCGACCAGGATTCCGTCGGCGCCAAGATCACCGTGGTTGCCGAAGGCGTGATGCCGGGCCTGGGCGAGCCGATCTTCGACCGCCTCGATGCCGAACTGGCCCACGCGCTGATGAGCATCAACGCGGTCAAGGGCGTGGAAATCGGCGCCGGGTTCGATTGTGTGGCCCAGCGTGGCACCGAGCACCGTGACGAGCTGACCCCGGAAGGTTTCCTCAGCAACAACGCCGGCGGCATTCTCGGCGGCATTTCCTCCGGCCAGCCGATCGTTGCGCACCTGGCCCTCAAGCCGACGTCCAGCATCACCACGCCAGGCCGTTCGATCGATGTGCACGGCAACCCGGTGGACGTGATCACCAAGGGCCGTCACGACCCTTGCGTCGGCATCCGCGCCACGCCGATTGCCGAAGCGATGATGGCCATCGTGTTGATGGACCACCTGCTGCGCCATCGTGGGCAAAACGCCGACGTAAAAGTCAGTACTCCGGTATTGGGCCAGCTGTGACCGTGTGTGGCGAGCGAGCTTGCTCGCGCTGGGCTGCGCAGCGGCCCCAAAGCCTGCAATCCGGTAGTACCTGGAGAACTGCGGCGCTTCTATCGGGGCCGCTTCGCGACCCAGCGCGAGCAGGCTCGCTCGCCACAAGTCACTTATGCTGACGCAAGCCCTTCCATACTGGCGACTCTCCAGCTTCTACCTGTTCTATTTCGCCCTGCTGGGGGCGACGGCGCCGTTCCTGGCGTTGTACTTCGATCACCTTGGGTTCTCCAGCGCGCGCATCGGCGAGCTGGTGGCCATCCCCATGCTGATGCGCTGCGTGGCACCCAACCTGTGGGGCTGGCTGGGGGATTACACCGGCCGGCGCCTGGCCATCGTGCGCTTTGGCGCGGTGTGCACCCTGGTGAGTTTCTCGCTGATCTTTGTCAGCAAGACTTACGCCTGGCTGGCGCTGGTGATGGCCTTGCACGCGTTCTTCTGGCACGCGGTCCTGCCGCAGTTTGAAGTCATCACCCTCGCGCACCTGCAAGGCCAGACCTCGCGCTACAGCCAGGTGCGGTTGTGGGGCTCCATCGGTTTTATCCTCACCGTGGTGATCATGGGCCGCTTGTTCGACTGGCTGAGCCTGGATATCTACCCGGTGGTGGTCGTGGTGATCATGGCCGGCATCATCGGCGCGAGCCTCTGGGTGCCGAATGCGCAGCCGCCGGCCCAGGGCAACCGCCTGGCCGGTGACGGCTTTTTGCGGCAACTGCGCAGCCCCGGCGTCCTCGCGTTTTATGCCTGCGTGGCGCTGATGCAAATGAGCCACGGCCCGTACTACACCTTCCTCACCCTGCACCTTGAACACCTCGGTTACAGCCGTGGCGTGATCGGCATGTTGTGGGCGCTGGGCGTGGTGGCGGAAGTCTTGATGTTCCTGGCCATGAGCCGGATTCTCACGCGCTTTTCGGTACGCCGGGTATTGATGGCGAGTTTCCTGCTGGCCGCACTGCGCTGGTTGCTGCTGGGCTCGTTTGCCGAATTCTTCTGGGTGCTGTTGCTGGCGCAGGTGATGCACGCGGCGACCTTCGGCAGCTTCCACGCGGCGGCCATCCAGTTCGTGCAACGCAGCTTTGGTGCTCGCCAGCAAGGGCAGGGCCAGGCACTGTATGCGGCACTGGCCGGTACCGGCGGTGCGCTGGGCGCACTCTATTCAGGTTACAGCTGGAACCTGCTGGGGCCGACCCTGACCTTCAGCATTGCCAGCATCGCGGCCCTGGCCGCCGCCCTAATCATTGGCATTCGATTGCAAGAGGAGCGGCCATGAGCGGCTCCCGTGACAGAGGAAGAGTTTGATGAGCTATCTCGCGGTTTACCACGTCTGCACCCCCGACACCCCGAACAAGGTCCTGACTCACCAGGACGATATCGCCTCGACCCTGGCCGAGCTGGGTGTGGGGTTCGATCGCTGGCAGGCGGCTACCCGACTTGAGCCCGGGGCCAGCGAGGTTGAGATTATCGCCGCCTACCAGGCGCCCATCGACAAGCTGATGACCGAGCGCGGCTACACCACCGTTGATGTGCTCCGCGTCAGCAACGATCACCCACAGAAAGCCCAATTGCGCGCCGAGCGACTCGACGAACACCGCATGGCCCAAGACCACGTGCGTTTTTTCGTAGCGGGTCGTGGGCTGTTTACCTTGCACATCGAAGATTACGTGTACGCGGTGTTCTGCGAGAAAAACGACCTGATCTTGGTGCCGAGCGGCATCCCGCACTGGTTTGATATGGGGGAGAACCCGCACTTTGTGGCGATCCGCCTGTTCAGTGACCCTGAAGGGCTGGCGGTCATGCTGACGGGCGACGCGATCGCCGAGGGTTTTCCTCGGCTTGATGACTAAGTTCGTCCGGCAATGCCTCCTGAACAGGGGGCATTTTTTTAACTTCAATTCCTTCAGGTTGGAAATCGCTGTAGGAATAAACTTGAAAGTTTGTGGGTAACAGCTGTTTATCGTTGACCTTACTTGTTACTTCCACTCTTTGTGTAACTCTCTCTGGTCTCAATATTTATTCGCCTGTCAATAGGAGTAATCCGACTTCGGGCGTTACAAGACCTATATGAAGAGAGAGGCCTGCATGAGCGGTTCGGAGCCACAGGAACAACCGTCCACGCAAACGGACAGCGCGCCGGTTGCCAACCGCAAGGCGCGTGCGATGTTGTCGGGTAAACCCCTGACCCCAAAGGAACGGGAAATCCTGCATTGGGCGGTCGAGGGCAAGACGGTGTGGGAAATCAGCAGGATTCGCTCCATCTCCCAGGCCACGGTGAAGTTTCACCTGCGCAACATCTACGGCAAGTTGCAGGTGACTAACCGGGTCCAGGCCGTGAACGAGGCGGTGAAACAGGGATTGTGCAAATAAAAAAAGGCCGTGGTGCGCAACGGCACCACGACCTGTTCGGGTCCTGCATGACGGTCAAGCCGAATGGTAGGTCGGCAGGGCAAAGCGGTTCTGGCTTTGCAGCATCGAAATCTGTGGCAGGTCGCTGGCTTGTTCAGCCAGGTCGCGGCGAATGGCGCTGATGACCCACGTCAGTTGGTCGGCCGTGTGCAGTTGCTGATAAGAGATCGAACGTTTGATCTGCTTGCCTTCGCTGTTACGCAAGGTCAGCAGGATGCCGCCATCAGGACGCGCCTGGGTGGTGACGTCGAAATTGGAGAACACAGAAGAAAATTTATCTTGGATCAGGCTCATGTCTATCAGCTCCGTTAGCTCATGTTTTGCAGCGTGGAGTGATAGGTGCAGTGATTGTGCCAGTACTGAGTATCTTAAAAAATCGTTATAAATCAATCAGTTATAAAATTTTAAGATTTCCGGTTTCGTGCAATTTGCATGAATGGCCATCGTGCATCCTGCATTTTGCGGGGTTTTGCCAAGTGTTTCACCGCTGGCACGCAAGGCAGGTCTTCCATAGTGACCAACTGGCGGTGCGCAAAATTCCTTTTCCTTTCGGGATACAAAACTTTTCAAATCCTGCGTGTACAGCCGAAGAACGGCTGGCGTATTTTCCTGCAAGGCATTCGGCGCGGGTCTTACAGTGCGATGAGTGCCTTGAGGGTCATACGAACAATAAGAAAAAGGACGTTCCCGCCATGAACCACCCGCCAAGTGACATGATCACCTGGGGCATGATGCTGCGTAAGGTGCCCACCATTGTCCGTGCACTGCCGCGCCTGGTGCGCGGAATCCGCGTTGCCAACATCACCGATCCCGACCAGCCGTGCGGCCTGGGCTGGACCTTTGAACAAGCCACCCAACGCAACCCCGACGGCGCCGCGCTGCTGTATGGCGACACGGTGCTGAGCTACCGCCAGGCCAACCAGCAGGCCAACCGCATGGCTCACTACCTGCAGCAGCAGGGGATCGGCAAGGGCGACGTGGTGGCGTTGTTTATCGAGAACCGCCCCGAGTTGTTGCTCAGCGTACTGGCCGTGGCCAAGGTGGGCGGCATTTGCGCGATGCTCAATACCTCGCAAACCCAGACCGCACTGGTTCACAGCCTCAACCTGGTGACGCCGGCGGCCATTGTGGTGGGTGCCGAGTTGATGGGTGCCTACGAGGCGGTTCGCAGCCAGGTGGCAATCGGCGCAGAAAAAACCTGGTTTATCGCCGATCAACAGCACACCAGCGTACCACCGGGTTATGTGGACCTGATGGCCGCGAGCGCTGATCATTCGCTGGAAAACCCCGCCAGCACTCAGCAGATCTACTTCAACGACCCTTGCTTCTATATCTACACCTCCGGCACCACCGGCTTGCCCAAGGCCGGCATTTTCAAACACGGCCGCTGGATGAAGTCCTCGGCCAGTTTCGGCACCATCGCCCTGGATATGGGGCCCGAGGATGTCGTCTATTGCACCTTGCCGCTGTATCACGCCACTGGCCTGTGCGTGTGCTGGGGTTCAGCGATTGCCGGGGCGTCGGGGTTCGCGATTCGCCGCAAGTTCAGCGCCAGCCAGTTCTGGGACGATGTGCGCAAATTCAATGCGACCACCCTGGGTTATGTCGGCGAGCTGTGCCGCTACCTGATCGACCAGCCCGCGAGCGAGCAGGACCGTGATAACCGTGTGACGAAGATGATCGGCAACGGCCTGCGCCCTGGGGTTTGGGCTGAGTTCAAGCAGCGCTTTGGCGTTGATCATATCTGCGAGCTGTACGCCGCCAGTGACGGCAACATCGGCTTCACCAATGTGCTGAACTTCGACAACACCATCGGCTTTTCCCTGATGCACTGGGCACTGGTGGACTACGCCCATGACAGCTGTGAGCCGATTCGCGGCGCCGACGGTTTCATGCGCGAAGTGCCCAAGGGGGGCCAGGGGCTGCTGCTGGCCAGGATCGATGACAAGGCACCGTTCGACGGCTACACCGACCCCGAGAAGAACCGCAAGGTGGTGCTCAGCGACGTGTTCGAGAAGGGCGACCGTTATTTCAACACCGGCGACCTGTTGCGCAATATCGGCTTCGGCCACGCCCAATTCGTTGACCGGCTGGGGGACACCTACCGCTGGAAAGGTGAAAACGTCTCCACCACCGAAGTCGAGAACATCTTCCTGCAGCACCCGCAGATTTCCGAAGTGGTGGCCTACGGCGTGGAGATTGAAAACACCAACGGCCGCGCGGGCATGGCGGCCATTACGCCTGCCGAATCCCTGGCTTCCCTGGACATGCGCGAGTTGCTGACCTTCGCCCACGGGCAATTGCCCGCGTATGCGGTGCCGTTGTTCCTGCGGATCAAGGTGAAGATGGAAACCACGGGCACCTTCAAATACCAGAAGGTGAAACTCAAGGAGGAAGCGTTCGACCCGGGCAAGGCCGGTGATGATCCGATCTTTGCCTGGCTGCCTGGGTCGGACAGTTATGTGCCGGTCACCGGGCAACTGTTGGCGGATATTCAGGCGGGCAAGTTCCGTTATTGATTCTGCCTATCGCCGCTTTTGGGAAAAAAGGCATGACAGTGGGGAACTCCATCGCGAGACTGGGCGCCTTATGAAATACCAGACAAGGAGCCCCACATGTCAGACCAAGCCAAACAAATGACCGAAGACGAAGCCGCCGAATTTGCCGAGCAGGTGTTCGACGTGGCGCGCAAGGGCGATGCCGCGATGCTGGCTGCGTTGCTGGCCAAGGGCTTGCCGCCGAACCTGCGTAACCACAATGGCGATACGCTGTTGATGCTGTCGGCCTACCATGGTCATGTGGACGCGGTGAAAGTGCTGCTGGAATTCAAGGCCGACCCCCAGATTGCCAACGACAAGAACCAGCTGCCGATTGCCGGCGCGGCGTTCAAGGGCAACCTGCCGGTGGTCAAGGCATTGATCGAAGGCGGAGCGTTGGTCGAAGGCGCATCCTCTGATGGTCGCACCGCCTTGATGATGGCGGCGATGTTCAACCGTACCGAAATGGTGGACTACCTGATCAGCCAGGGCGCCAATCCCAAGGCCACCGATGCCCAGGGCGTGACCGCGCTGGCAGCCGCGCAGACCATGGGGGCGGTGGATACGGCGGCGCAGTTGCAAAAACTGGTGTAGGCTTTGCGCCCTCAAAATCAGCCCCGCCACAGGACCACCCCATGAAAACCGCACTCGTCGAACTCATCAGCAAAATCAGCTCCGGCTGCATGAGCGAACCCGAGATCGCCAAGGTGGCTGACGAAGCGGCCCAGGCCTACGCCGATCCCGACGCTTTCCTGGCCGCCAACCCCGACATCAACTACGACGACACTTTCCCGATTCCCCTGGGTGAGTGGATCGTCGTCGGCAGCCTGCCTGACACCGTGCTGTTCCAGGCCGACACTTACCAGGACCTGTTCGCCCAGATCGTCGCCTCCTTTGGCCCCGGCGTGGCGTTCAACCTCAAGCCCAAGCAACTGGCCAAGACCGAAGCCCTGACCGCGCTGAACCGCATCCAGATCCAGATGAGCGCCCTCAACCCGGAGAACGGCGGCTACGTGCTGATGAACTTCAGCCAATTGCTGGACGACGAGATCCAGGCTGTGCTGGTCTACGGCAACGACGTGCCACGGGTGCTGGAGTTGTGTGCCGAAACCGGCATAAAGGGCGAACCATCGCTGGAAGCCCTGCGGGTTGCGGTACACGTCTGAAATAAAACGGAACCCCCGGCCACGGCTGACTATCCTAAGCAGGCAAGCCCTCACTTAGGAGCGACACCATGGGTTCCACTTTTAATGGTCTGATCGGGTTGATCATCCTCGCGCTGGATATCTGGGCGATCATCAACGTGTTCAAAAGCGGCGCGAGTACCGGCGCCAAAGTGTTGTGGATCCTGTTGATCCTGCTGCTGCCGGTACTGGGCTTGATCATCTGGGCGATCGCCGGGCCGCGCGGTAACGTGCGGATCTGATCCAAACAACGCTATCCAGAGCGGGCACAGTAAGTGTGGGAGCGGGCTTGCTCGCGAATACGGTGTAACAGTCACCTGATGTATCGACTGATTTACCGTATTCGCGAGCAAGCCCGCTCCCACATCTGTTTCCGTACGCCCGTTATTGTGTTTCGAGATATTCGCTGTACAAAATTTTCACATTCCATCCAAGACAATTCGCCGGCTATTTCCCCTGTCGAGTGCTCTAAAACGAGTGCCCACCTACTGCAGGAGTGAGTAATCAATGGCGTTGCCGGCGTTGATCGGGCACCATTTGCGCCATTGCGTTCACCGTCTACCCCAGCCTGCCTGGGCGAGGGCGGGGCGCCGCTGTATTCATTCGCAACTTAAACTTCCAATGGGTCCTAAAACGACATGGCAAACCCGGACGCCCTGAATCAGCAGCGAGCTTCTAATCGCTTGCTGCAACCGACCGTCAAATCCCATCTGGCGTACACGCTGCTTTGTGCCTTGATCATGATGGTGATGTTCTCCCTGCTGCGCCTGGCGCTGCTGGTCTACAACCGCGAGATGATCCTCGACACACCGGCCTCGACTTTCCTTGAAGCGTTCGCCAACGGCCTGCGCCTGGATATCCGCCTGGTGATGTACGTGCTGGTGCCGCTGCTGCTGGCGTTGTTCAGCGTACGGGCCATGGCGGCGCGCGGGTTCTTCCGCTTGTGGCTGACGGTCGCGTCCAGCATCGCGCTGTTCCTGGGCCTGATGGAAATGGACTTCTACCGCGAGTTCCACCAGCGCCTCAACGGGCTGGTCTTCCAGTACGTGAAGGAAGACCCGAAAACCGTGATGAGCATGCTCTGGTACGGTTTCCCGGTGGTGCGCTACCTGCTGGCCTGGGCCGTGGGTACGCTGATCCTGAGCATCGCCTTCAAAGGCGCCGACCGTGCAACGCGCCCACGCGGCCCGTTCAGTGGTGGCAGCATCGGCACTCGCCAGGTAGCGCCGTGGTACACGCGCATCGCGGTGTTCGTGGTCTGCCTGCTGGTCGCCGTGGTCGCCATCCGTGGCACCCTGCGCCAGGGCCCGCCACTGCGTTGGGGCGACGTGTACACCACCGACTCGAACTTCGCCAACCAGTTGGGCCTCAACGGTACCTTGTCGCTGATTGCGGCGGCGAAATCGCGCTTCTCCGAGGAGCGTTCGAACATCTGGAAAGCCACCCTGGAGCAGCCGCTGGCCACCCAGACCGTGCGCGACATGCTGGTATTGCCGACCGAGAAACTGGTCGACACCGACACCGCCGCGGTACGCCGTGACTTCACGCCGCCGGCCGAGAAGACCCTGCCGATCAAGAACGTCGTGGTTATCCTGATGGAAAGCTTCGCCGGTCACTCGGTGGGCGCCCTAGGCCGCCCGGGCAACATCACGCCGTACTTCGACAAACTGTCCAAGGAAGGCCTGCTGTTCGACCGCTTCTTCTCCAACGGCACCCACACCCACCAGGGTATGTTCGCCACCATGGCCTGCTTCCCGAACCTGCCGGGTTTCGAATACCTGATGCAGACCCCGGAAGGCAGCCACAAGCTGTCGGGCCTGCCGCAGTTGCTCAGCGCCCGCAAGTTTGACGACGTGTACGTCTACAACGGCGATTTCGCCTGGGACAACCAGTCGGGCTTTTTCAGCAACCAGGGCATGACCAACTTCATCGGGCGTAATGACTTCGTCAACCCGGTGTTCTCGGACCCGACCTGGGGCGTGTCCGACCAGGACATGTTCAGCCGTGGCCTGGAAGAGTTGAAGGCACGTGAAGGCGGCAAGCCGTTCTATGCGCTGCTGCAAACCCTGTCCAACCACACGCCGTACGCGTTGCCGACGCCATTGCCGGTCGAGAAGGTCACCGACCGTGGCAGCCTCAACGAGCATTTGACGGCCATGCGTTACTCCGACTGGGCCTTGGGCCAGTTCTTTGAAAAGGCCCGCAAGGAGCCGTACTTCAAGGAAACCCTGTTCGTGATCGTGGGCGACCACGGCTTCGGCAACGAGCAGCAGATCACCGAGATGGACCTGGGCCGCTTCAACGTGCCGATGCTGATGATCGCACCGGGCATGCAGGAGAAGTTCGGCGAGCGTGACCACACCGTGGGCACCCAGATCGACATCGTGCCGACCATCATGGGCCGTCTCGGCGGTGACACCCTGCACCAGTGCTGGGGTCGCGACCTGCTCAACCTGCCGGAAGGTGACAAGGGCTTTGGCGTGATCAAGCCGTCGGGCAGCGACCAGACCGTCGCCTTGCTCACCGGTGACCGGGTGCTGGTACTGCCCAAGGAAATGCCGCCGAAGTTGTGGGAATACGAACTGGGCGCCAACCCGACCGGGAAAGTGATTCCAGAGTCGCCGGACGAGGCTGCGTTGAAGCAGAAGCTCGAATCGTTCCTGCAGACCGCTACCAAGAGCCTGCTGGACAACACTGCCGGTGTAGTGGACGGCAAGCCGGACTAAACACCCGCGCATAAAAAAAGAGGCCTTTCAAGGCCTCTTTTTTTTGCACGCTGGAACGCGTTATATCTTGCCGAGCAACAACAGAATCAGCAGCACTACCAACACAGTACCGAGAATACCCGATGGCCCGTAACCCCAATTGCGTGAGTGAGGGAACACTGGAAGACCGCCGACCAGCAGGAGGATCAGAATAATGATAAGAATGAGGCTCATGTTTTGTTTTCCTTATTGTCTTCTGAAAAGACCTGTTATTTAACGAATAGGCCCGACAACTGATACGGACGCCTTAATAACTCCGACCAATGTGTTTGGCAGAAAATTCCGTGTTTTTTTAAAGCTTTTCGCTAACTTGCTTATTTCCTTTAACCCCGTTGCAAATAACTGTCCTTAGTTCAAATAAATGGAACTTGGCGGGTTTCCCGCTATCCGACCCGGCCCACGGTTTGCCTGGGGCATTCAGCACTCTGATGGTGCGTGGGTGCAGGAAAAACCTTCGCTACACTGCGGCTCACTTCTTCCGTGAACCACAAGGCTACTTTCCTATGCAAAATCGCATGATGATCACCGGCGCCGGTTCTGGCCTGGGTCGCGAAATCGCTCTGCGCTGGGCCCGTCAGGGTTGGCAGCTGGCCTTGTCGGACGTCAGCGAAGCGGGCCTGCAAGAAACCCTCAAGCTTGTACGCCAGGCCGGCGGTGACGGTTTCACCCAGCGGTGCGACGTGCGCGACTACAGCCAGCTCACCGCGTTCGCACAGGCCTGTGAGGAAAAGTTCGGTGGCATCGACGTGATCGTCAACAACGCCGGTGTCGCATCGGGCGGGTTCTTCAGCGAACTGTCCCTGGAAGACTGGGACTGGCAGATCGCGATCAACCTGATGGGCGTGGTCAAGGGCTGCAAGGCCTTCCTGCCGCTGCTGGAAAAGAGCAAGGGCCGCATCATCAACATCGCGTCCATGGCCGCCCTGATGCAGGGCCCGGCCATGAGCAACTACAACGTGGCCAAGGCCGGCGTGGTGGCACTTTCGGAAAGCCTGCTGGTGGAACTCAAGCAACAGGAAGTCGGCGTGCATGTGGTGTGCCCATCCTTCTTCCAGACCAACCTGCTGGACTCGTTCCGCGGGCCGACGCCCGCGATGAAGGCCCAGGTGGGCAAGCTGCTGGAAAGCTCGCCGATTACCGCCGCAGAAATCGCCGACTACATTTACCAGCAAGTGGCGCAAGGGCAATTCATGATCCTGCCCCACGAGCAGGGGCGCATGGCCTGGGCACTGAAACAGAAGAACCCGCAACTGCTGTATGACGAGATGACCGTGATGGCGGACAAGATGCGGGCGAAAGCCCAGTCGCAGGCGGTAAAAGGTTGAATTTCAGGTGAGCACCTGATGTGGCGAGGGAGCTTGTTGTGGCGAGGGAGCAAGCTCCCTCGCCACAACAAGCTCTCTAGCCACAGAGAGTGCCTGCAAATTTGAACATATCGTTTGGTTCTTGGGTGTAATTCGAGATTATTCACTGCCTGTCTGTAGGGTAATTTACCCTGATGTGTAAGGCATGCCTGTTTAACCTGAAGGCCATTGATGGTGCCAGGCAGGGAGCGCATGGTCGGGGTTCGGTAACTTAAAAAGGACGAACCCCATGCTGGTATTAAGCCGCGCGGTAGGTGAAATAATTTCGGTGGGTGACCAGATCACCTTGCGCATTCTGGAAGTGAACGGCACCCAAGTGAAGCTGGGTGTGGAAGCGCCGGTGGGGGTCAATGTGCACCGGGCGGAGGTCTATCAGAAGATCCTCAGCCGCCACGGGCAGCAGGCCAACACCCATCCAGTGCCGGTGCCAAACCCTTGAGTCTCAGTCGAACAGGTGCTTGGGCACATCGTGCTTGAGCATCAACTGGCACTGCTCGCTCTCGGGGTCGAAGACAATCAGCGCCTGGCCCTTGGTCAGCGCCTGGCGTACCCGCAGCACCCGTGTTTCCAGGGGTGTGTCGTCACCATTGTCGGTGCCGTCGCGGGTCACGAAGTCTTCGATGAGGCGTGTCAGGGTGTCGACTTCAAGTGCATCGTAGGGAATCAGCATACAAGCCTCGGCTAGGGAATCCCGGCGATGCTACTGCGCCGGGATCCGAGTTGCCAGTCTCAGGTTTTTTGGCCCACCAGGCTGTCCACCGACGGCACGCGGGTATCACTCTCCATTTGTGTGTCGTGTTCGATCTGGTGACTGAACCGGTCGAGGGAGCCCTTGGCCGGCTGTGCATCGCTGGCGAACACCGGCGGGCTGAGGATGTACGCGCCCAGCAGGCGACTCAGCGCGGCGAGGCTGTCGATGTGCGTGCGCTCATAACCATGGGTGGCATCGCAACCAAACGCCAGCAGTGCGGTACGAATGTCGTGGCCGGCGGTCACCGCCGAATGCGCGTCGCTGAAGTAGTAGCGAAACAGGTCGCGGCGCACCGGCAACTCATTTTCCGCCGCCAGGCGCAGCAGGTGGCGGGACAGGTGATAGTCATACGGCCCGCCGGAATCCTGCATCGCCACACTCACCGCGTGCTCGCTGGAGTGCTGCTCGTGGGCCACCGGCGCAATGTCGATGCCGACGAACTCACTCACATCCCACGGCAATGCCGCCGCCGCACCACTGCCGGTTTCTTCGGTGATGGTGAACAGCGGATGGCAGTCGATCAGCAGCGGCTGGCCGCTGTCGACAATCGCCTTGAGCGCCGCCAGCAGCGCGGCAACCCCGGCTTTATCGTCCAGGTGGCGGGCGCTGATATGCCCGCTCTCGGTGAACTCCGGCAGCGGGTCGAAGGCGACGAAATCGCCGACGCTGATACCTAGGGAGTCACAGTCGGCGCGGGTGGCGCAGTAGGCATCCAGGCGCAGTTCGATGTGGTCCCAACTGATGGGCATTTCATCCACGGCCGTATTGAACGCGTGACCGGAGGCCATCAACGGCAACACGCTGCCACGGATCACGCCGTTATCGGTGAACAGGCTGACGCGGCTGCCTTCGGCAAAACGGCTGGACCAGCAGCCCACCGGCGCGAGGGTCAGGCGGCCATTGTCCTTGATCGCCCGCACGGCGGCGCCGATGGTGTCCAGGTGCGCGGAAACGGCGCGGTCGGGGCTGTTTTTCTGGCCCTTGAGGGTGGCGCGGATGGTGCCGCGCCGGGTCATTTCAAACGGAATACCCAGTTCTTCAAGGCGCTCGGCAACGTAGCGCACGATGGTGTCGGTAAACCCGGTGGGGCTGGGAATGGCGAGCATTTCCAGCAGCACTTTTTGCAGGTAAGCGAGATCCGGTTCGGGGATGGTTCGGGTCATAAAGACTCCTGATGAGTTGAGGATGATCGTTCCCACGCTCTGCGTGGGAATGCCTCATGGGACGCTCTGCGTCCTCTCTTGTGACGCGGAGCGTCACGGGCTGCGTTCCCACGCAGAGCGTGGGAACGATCATTCACGCCGTCGGTTGGCTATGGGGAAACAACAGGTCCACGAACTTTTCAGCCGTCGGCTGCGGTTCATGGTTGGCCAGCCCGGCCCGTTCGTTGGCTTCGATAAACACGTAGTCCGGTTGGTCGGCGGCCGGCACCATCAGGTCCAGGCCCACCATGGGAATGTCGAGGGCACGGGCGGCGCGCACGGCGGCGTCCACCAGGGTCGGGTGGAGGATGGCGGTGACGTCTTCCAGGCAACCGCCGGTGTGCAGGTTGGCGGTACGCCGCACCGCCAGGCGTTCGCCACGGGGCAGGATGCTGTTGTAGTCGTAGCCGGCCGCCTGCAGGGTGCGTTGGGTTTCATGGTCCAGGGGGATTTTGCTTTCGCCATCGGTGGCGGCCTGGCGTCGGCGGCTCTGGGCTTCGATCAACGCGCCAATGGAATGCTGGCCATCGCCGGTGACTTCCGCCGGGCGGCGAATGGCGGCGGCGACCACTTCAAAGCCGATCACCAGAATGCGCAGGTCGAGGCCTTCGTGGAAGCTTTCCAGCAGTACACGGGTGTCGAATTGGCGGGCCGCCTCAATGGCTTTTTGCACGTCTTCAATGGTCTGCAAATCCACCGCCACACCCTGGCCTTGTTCGCCATCCAGCGGCTTGACCACAATACGCTGGTGCTCGTCGAGAAACTCCAGGTTGTCATCGGCACTGCCGGCCAATTGCTGGGCCGGAAGGTTCAGGCCAGCGGCCTTGAACACCTTGTGGGTCAGGCTCTTGTCCTGGCACAAAGTCATGCTGATGGCGCTGGTCAGGTCGCTGAGGGATTCGCGGCAGCGCACCCGGCGGCCACCGTGGCTCAGGGTGAACAAGCCGGCATCGGCATCGTCCACTTGCACGTCAATCCCGCGCCGATGGGCTTCCTCGACAATGATCCGCGCATAGGGATTGAACTCCGCCTGCGGGCCAGGGCCGAGGAACAGCGGCTGGTTGATCCCGTTCTTGCGCTTGATGGCGAAGGTGGTCAGCGCGCGAAAGCCAAGCTTGGCGTAGAGACTTTTCGCCTGGCGGTTGTCGTGCAGCACCGACAGGTCGAGGTAGCTCAGGCCACGGCTCATGAAGTGTTCGATCAAGTGGCGCACCAGCACTTCACCCACCCCGGGGCGGGTACATTGCGGGTCGACCGCCAGGCACCAGAGGCTGCAGCCGTTCTCCGGATCGTGAAAGGCCTTCTGGTGGTTCAGGCCCATCACGCTGCCGATCACCGCGCCGCTGTCTTCGTCCTCGGCGAGCCAATACACCGGGCCGCCTTGATGGCGTGGCGTGAGCAGCGCCGGGTCCACCGGCAACATGCCGCGCCCCTGGTACAGCTGGTTCACCGCCTGCCAGTCCGCCTCGGTTTGTACCCGGCGAATCCGGAACCCGCGAAACACTCGGGTCGCCGGACGATAGTCGGTGAACCACAGGCGCAGGGTATCGGACGGGTCGAGAAACAACTGCTGGGGATCAATCCCGAGGATCTGCTGCGGCGCCGCCACATACAGCGCGATATCCCGCTCGCCGGGCTGCTCGTTGAGCAACTCCAGGGCCAGGCTCGCCGGGTCCGGGAAGGTGTGGCCGATCAACAGCCGGCCCCAACCGCAATGCACGGCAATCGGCGTGGGGTCCAGTTCGCTGCCGTCTTCGGCGAAGCGGGCTTGCAGGCGCTCGTAGGAGGGCGCCTGCCCTCGCAGCAAGCGTTGGCTGTAAGCCGTGGCATGAGGTTTCATGAATCAGATTCCTTGTTCGCTGAGCCACAGGTTCAGCGCCGCCAGTTGCCACAGCTTGGAGCCGCGCAACGGGGTCAGTTGGCCTTGGGGATCGGTGAGCAGGCGGTCGAGCATGGCCGGGTTGAACAGGCCGCGGTCCTGGCTTGGGTCCAGCAGCAGCTCACGCACCCAGTTCAAGGTGTCACCCTGCAAATGCTTGAGGCCGGGCACCGGGAAGTAGCCTTTCTTGCGGTCGATGACCTCGCTCGGGATAACCCGGCGCGCCGCTTCCTTGAGCACTTGCTTGCCGCCGTCCGGCAATTTGAATTTGCCCGGCACGCGGGCCGACAGTTCTACCAAGCGATAGTCGAGAAACGGCGTGCGCGCTTCCAGGCCCCAGGCCATGGTCATGTTGTCGACGCGCTTGACCGGGTCATCCACCAGCATAACGGTGCTGTCCAGGCGCAGGGCTTTGTCCACCGCCGCATCGGCGCCGGGCTGGGCGAAATGCTCGCGCACGAAGTCACCGGCGGCGTCATTCGCGGTCAACCATCTCGGCGCGACGGTAGCGGCATAGTCGTCGTAGCTGCGGTCGAAAAATGCGTCGCGGTAGGCCGCGTACGGGTCGCTTGCGCCATCCACCTGCGGGTACCAGTGGTAACCGGCGAACAGTTCATCGGCGCCCTGGCCGCTTTGCACCACCTTGCAATGCTTGGCCACTTCCCGGGACAGCAGGTAGAAGGCGATGCAGTCATGGCTGACCATCGGCTCGCTCATGGCACGGAACGCCGCCGGCAACTGCTCGATGATTTCGCTTTCGGCGATACGCAGTTGGTGGTGACGGGTGCCGTAATGCTTGGCGATCAAGTCCGAATACTGGAACTCGTCGCCGCGCTCGCCGCCCGCGTCTTCGAAACCGATGGAGAAGGTCGACAGGTCCTGCACGCCGACTTCCCGCAACAGGCCCACCAGCATGCTGGAATCGACACCGCCGGAAAGCAGCACGCCCACATCCACCGCCGCCCGCTGACGAATCGCCACGGCTTCGCGGGTGCTGTCGAGCACGCGGTCGGTCCAGTCTTCCAGGGTCAGGTTGGCTTCATCGGCGTGGGGGCCGTAGGGCAGGGTCCACCAGGTTTTCTGTTCAGTCTTGCCATCGGCGTCGATGCGCATCCAGGAGGCGGGCGGCAGCTTTTCAATGCCCGCCAGCAGGGTGCGCGGCGCCGGCACCACGGCGTGGAAGTTCAGGTAGTGATTGAGCGCCACCGGATCGAGGATCGGGTTGATATCGCCACCCTTGAGCAGCGCCGGCAGGGCCGAGGCAAAACGCAGGCGCTGGCCGGTGCGCGACAGGTACAGCGGCTTCACGCCGAGGCGGTCACGGGCGATGAACAGGCGCTGGGCATCGCGCTCCCAGATGGCGAAGGCGAACATCCCGTTGAGCTTGGGCAGCAGGGCTTCGCCCCAGGCGTGGTAGCCCTTGAGCAGCACTTCGGTGTCACCACCGGAATAGAAGGCGTAGCCCAGGGCTTCCAGCTCTTCACGCAATTCCGGGAAGTTATAGATCGCGCCGTTGAACGCCAGGGACAGGCCCAGCTGGGCGTCGACCATCGGTTGGGCGGAGCCATCCGACAGGTCCATGATTTTCAGGCGTCGATGGCCCAGGGCAATCGGCCCCTGGGCATGAAAGCCCCACGCGTCAGGACCGCGTGGCGCCAAGTGATGGGTGATTCGTTCCACCGCTGCCAGGTCGGCAGGTTGGTGATCGAAACGTAACTCTCCAGCTAATCCGCACATAAATTCCTTACCGGTTTTTCCGTTGGGGAGGGATAGAAATGCAGCCCGCCAAAACGGCGGGTACCCAGAGACTGACCCGGGTACATTGTGGGAGTTTTAGAACAATACGTTATAAGGCAAAGAGCCTTGACGGGCTGCGAGCCCGTCATGGCCTTCAGGATTTGCCTGGGGTACCGCGGATCAGGGCACGCAGCGCGAACCGATTGGGGTGACAGGCTTCGCTGACACTGCGCGGCAGCGGCAGGGGCTCATTGTCGAGCCAGGCGGCCAGCAGCTCTGCGCAGAGTGGCGCGGTGACCAGCCCCCGTGAGCCATGGCCACTGTTGATATACACGCCGTGCAACCACGGGCACGGCGCATCAGGGACCTGCCGGGCGTCTTTGCCGAGGGCGGCGTAGGTGTGATCAAACGCCTCTCGCTGCGCCAGCGGCCCGACGATCGGCAGGTAGTCCGGGCTGGTGCAACGGAAGGCGGCGCGGCCTTCAAGCTGTTCGGGTGCCAGGCTGTCGGCGCCCAGGCGTTGCAGCAAATCGAGGGAGATTTCCCGCAGCATCTCCAGATTGCCCGCGTGCTCGGCCACCGTGGGCGTAAGGTCATCGCTCTTGAAGTCGAAGCTGGCACCGAGGGTGTGCTCGCCCAGGCGTGGCGGGGCGACGTAGCCCTCGGCGCACACCACCGTGGCCAACGCCTGGCTTTGCGCCGTTTGCGGCAGGCGAGTGATTTGCCCGCGGATGCGCTTGAGGGGCAAGTCAGCGCTGAAGGAAAACCGCTTGATCTCGGCGGCGCCGGCCAGCACGACCACACTGGCTTGAGCCAGAACCGTATCGCCCTGCAACGCCTGCCACTGACCGTCGACCTGCTTGAGCTCAAGGGCGTCGTGGTGCTGGAGCACTTCGATCAGCGGGTGCCTGGCTTGCCATTCGCACAGCGCCGGCGGGTGAACCCAGCCGCCCTCGGGGAAGAACAAGCCGCCGTGCTCCAGCGCTATCCCGGCGCGCGCCTGTGCCTGCTCTTTATCCAGCAGGTGCAACAGGTCCGGGGCAAAAGCGCCGGCCAGTTGTGCCTGGCGCTCGGCTTCCTTGGCGTTGAAGGCCAGTTGCAGCACGCCGCAGCCATCCCAGTCCACGCCACGTTGCAGGTGTTCCAGCAGGCGCCGCGTGTGGCCGAAACCGCTGAGAATCAACTGCGAAAGTGCCGTGCCATGGGCGGAAAGCTTGAGGTACAACACCCCTTGCGGGTTGCCGGAAGCTTCCTGTGCGAGCGCCGCGTGGCGTTCCAGCAAACTGACGCGCCAGCCGCGTGCCGCCAGGCTGGCCGCCGTGGCGCAACCGGCCAGGCCACCACCGATGACCAGTGCATGGCGTTCACCGGAAACCGCAGGTGGGCGCGCAAACCAGGGTTTTGCCGCGGCAGGCGCAGGCGTTTCAGCGGGCCAGCCGAGAAACTCACCCCGCAGGATTTCCCACTTGTGGCCGATGCCGGGGGTGCGCTTCATCTTGAACCCGGCGGCGTTGATCAACCGCCGTACCCAGCCGGTGCTGGTAAAGGTGCTGATGGTCGAGCCCGGCGCCGCCAGCCGCGCCAGTTCGGCGAACAGCTCGGCAGTCCACATGTCGGGGTTCTTGGCCGGGGCGAAACCGTCGAGGAACCAGGCGTCGACTTGCGCGTCCAGTTGCGGCAATTGCTCCAGGGCGTCGCCGATCAGCAACGTCAGGGTGACTCGACCGTTATCCAGTACCAGCCGCTGGAAGCCTTGGTGAATCGCGATGTATTGCGCCAACAGTTGCTCGGCGAACGGTGCCAGTTCCGGCCAGAGGGCGAGGGCGCGCTGCAGGTCGGCGTGGCTCAGCGGGTACTTTTCCACGCTGACAAAATGCAGGCGCGCACCCGCCTCCGCGTGTTGATCAAACAACTGCCAGGCGCACAAAAAATTCAGGCCGGTGCCGAAGCCCGTCTCACCAATCACCAAGCGCCCGCCCACCGGCAGCGCCGCAAAACGTTCCTGCAGACGGTTCTGTTCGAGGAACACGTAGCGGGTTTCTTCAAGGCCCGACTTGTCGGAGAAGTACACGTCATCGAAGACCCGCGAGTGCGGGCGACCTTGGTCATCCCAGTCAAGCTGGGCGTGGGATACGGGGTTCATGAGCGGCTCGGCAAAGGCAAGGCGGCCATTCTAGCTGATCAACAGGGTTGTCATTGATCCATGGCAAGCCGCTGCGGAATTTCCTGCCACGTGTTGTTGCCCAATCCGCTAGTCTTGATCACTTCTGGAACGGAGCCGCCCATGTTCGAATCTGCCGAAATCGGTCACGCCATCGACAAAGACACCTACGACGCCGAAGTGCCGGCCCTGCGTGAAGCCTTGCTGGAAGTGCAGTACGAACTGCAACAGCAGAAGCGCTTCCCGGTGATCATCCTGATCAATGGCATCGAAGGCGCGGGCAAGGGTGAAACCGTCAAATTGCTGAATGAATGGATGGACCCGCGCCTGATCGAGGTGCGCACCTTCGACCAGCAGACCGACGAAGAACTGGCCCGCCCGCCGGCCTGGCGCTACTGGCGCCAGCTGCCGGCGAAAGGTCGCATGGGGGTCTTTTTTGGTAACTGGTACAGCCAGATGCTGCAGAGTCGTGTCCATGGCGAGATCAAGGACGCGCGGCTGGACCAGGCCATCGCCGGGGCCGAGCGCCTGGAAAAGATGCTGTGTGATGAAGGTGCGCTGATCTTCAAGTTCTGGTTCCACCTCTCCAAGAAGCAAATGAAATCCCGGCTCAAGGCCTTGCAGGACGACCCGCTGCACAGCTGGCGCATCAGCCCGCTGGACTGGCAGCAGTCCAAGACCTACGACAAGTTTGTGCATTTTGGTGAGCGGATCCTGCGCCGCACCAGCCGTGACTATGCGCCTTGGTATGTGATCGAGGGTGTCGATGCGCACTACCGCGGGCTGACCGTCGGCAAGATCCTGCTCGAAGGCCTGCAAAACGCCTTGAAAGTGCCCAAGGGTAAAGCCAGCGGCATGAACCCGGCGCCGCTGCCATCGGCGGTTGACCAGATGAGCCTGCTGAACAGCCTGGACATGAGCCTGAGCCTTGAAAAGGACGATTACGAAGAACAACTGATTACCGAGCAGGCGCGGTTCTCCGGGCTGATGCGCGACAAACGCATGCGCAAGCACGCGTTGGTGACGGTGTTTGAAGGCAACGACGCGGCGGGCAAGGGCGGGGCCATCCGGCGTGTGGCGGCAGCCCTCGACCCCCGGCAGTACCACATCGTGCCGATTGCCGCGCCCAGTGAAGACGAGCGCGCCCAGCCTTACCTGTGGCGTTTCTGGCAGAAGATTCCGGCGCGGGGCATGTTCACCGTGTTCGACCGCTCCTGGTATGGCCGGGTGTTGGTGGAACGCATCGAAGGCTTCTGCACGCCGACGGACTGGATGCGCGCCTACGGCGAGATCAACGACTTCGAAGAGCAACTGCGCGACGCCGGGGTGATCGTGGTCAAGTTCTGGCTGGCGATCGACAAGCAGACGCAGCTGGAGCGGTTCCAGGCCCGCGAGGAAATCCCGTTCAAACGCTTCAAGATCACCGAGGACGACTGGCGTAACCGCGAGAAGTGGGACGACTACCGGGCGGCGGTGGGTGACATGGTGGACCGCACCAGCACCGAGATTGCGCCGTGGACGCTGGTTGAAGCCAACGACAAGCGCTGGGCGCGGGTGAAGGTACTGCGCACCATCAACCGGGCGCTGGAGGAAGCGTTCGACAAGACCGACAAGCATGACAAGAAGGACAAGAAGAAGTAACGCCATGCTTTTGCATACGCGGGGTGAATGATTGTCGCGGTTGAAGAGGGCGGGATCTATGCTCGATCCATCTCTCAACAACCACAACAATTGAGGTAGCCCATGCGTGAAGTAGTGATCGTCGACAGCGTGCGAACCGGCCTGGCCAAGTCCTTTCGCGGCAAGTTCAACCAGACCCGTCCCGATGACATGGCTGCCCATTGCGTGAACGCGTTGCTGACCCGCAACGGCATCGACCCGGCCACGGTCGAGGACTGCATCGTCGGCGCCGGTTCCAACGAAGGTGCCCAGGGCTACAACATCGGCCGCAATGTGGCGGTGTTGTCGCAACTGGGTACCGGTACGGCGGGCATGACCCTCAACCGTTTCTGTTCCTCGGGGTTGCAGGCGATTGCGATCGCCGCCAACCAGATTGCTTCCGGTTGCAGCGAGATCATCGTGGCCGGTGGGGTCGAGTCCATCAGCCTGACCATGAAGAGCGTCAACACCGATAACCTGATCAATCCGTTGCTCAAGGAGCAGGTGCCGGGCATTTACTTTCCCATGGGGCAGACGGCGGAAATCGTTGCGCGGCGGTATCACGTCAGTCGTGAAGAGCAGGATCTGTATGCGCTGCAAAGCCAGCAGCGTACGGCTCAGGCCCAGGCTGACGGGTTGTTCGATGATGAAATCGTGCCGATGGCGGTGAAGTACAAGGTTGAGGACAAGAACACTGGCGCGGTGCAGGTGTTGGAGGGGGTGGTGGATCGGGATGATTGCAATCGTCCGGATACGACGTTGGCCAGTCTTGCGGGATTGAAGCCGGTGTTTGCGGAGGATGGGTCGGTGACGGCGGGGAATTCGTCGCAGTTGTCTGATGGGGCTTCCATGACACTGGTGATGAGCCTGGAAAAAGCGCTGGAACTGGGGCTTAAGCCCAAGGCGTTTTTTCGCGGGTTTACGGTGGCGGGGTGTGAGCCGGATGAGATGGGGATCGGGCCGGTGTTTTCGGTGCCCAAGTTGCTCAAGGCCCGTGGGCTGGCAGTGGCGGATATTGATTTGTGGGAGTTGAATGAGGCGTTTGCCTCGCAGTGCCTTTATGCGCGTAATCGGCTGGAAATTGATAACGCCAAGTACAACGTCAACGGTGGGTCGATTTCCATCGGGCATCCGTTTGGGATGACGGGGTCGCGGCAGGTGGGGCATCTGGTGCGTGAGTTGCAGCGGCGCAAGTTGCGTTACGGCATTGTCACTATGTGTGTGGGCGGCGGCATGGGGGCCACCGGCTTGTTCGAAGCCGTACGCTGACTCAGTGTGGGAGTGGCGGTGCGACGATTCGACTTGCTCGCGAATGCGGCGGGGCAGTCGATGAAAATGTTGGCTGATAGACCGCCTTCGCGAGCAAGCCCGCTCCCACATTTGATCAGCACCGTATCCCAATCCGTTCACATCCCCCTAGAATGCACCTCCTCCACCTCAGGCATTCGGGGCACTCATGCACATCTCATCGGGCCGTTGGGTCTACGGTTTATCCCTGGCCCTGCTGACCGCGCTGCTCTGGGGCATTCTGCCGATCAAACTCAAACAGGTCTTGCAGGTGATGGACCCCGTCACCGTCACCTGGTTTCGCCTGGTCGTCTCCGGCAGTTGTCTGTTTATCTATCTCGCCGCCGTAAGGCGCCTGCCCAGCTGGCGTTCCCTCGGACCAAAAGGTGGCTGGCTAGTAGCAATCGCCGTGTGCGGCCTGATGGGCAACTACGTGCTCTACCTGGTCGGCCTCAAACTGCTGAGCCCCGGCACCGCGCAACTGGTGGTACAGGTGGGCCCGATCTTCCTGATGATCGCCAGCGTCTTCGTGTTCAAGGAACGCTTTAGCCTCGGGCAGGGCATGGGCCTGCTGGTGCTGATCATCGGCTTCGGCCTGTTCTTCAACCAGCGCCTGACCGAGTTGTTGACCTCCCTGGGCAGCTACACCGCCGGGGTGCTGACGATTCTCTTGGCCACCACCATCTGGACCTTCTACGCCCTGGGCCAGAAGCAGTTGCTGACGGTATGGAATTCGTTGCAGGTGATGATGGTGATCTACCTGTCCTGCGCGCTCTTGCTGACGCCATGGGCGCACCCGATGGAAGCGCTGCAACTGAGCCCGCTGCAAGGCTGGCTGCTGCTGGCCTGCTGCTTCAATACGCTGATTGCCTACGGCGCATTCGCCGAAGCCCTGGCCCACTGGGAAGCCTCGCGCGTCAGCGCCACCCTGGCGCTGACGCCATTGGTGACCTTTGTCGCGGTGGCGCTGGCCGCGTGGATGTGGCCCGAGTATGTGCACGCCGAAGACATCAATGCCCTCGGCTACGGCGGTGCCGTGTTGGTGGTGCTGGGGTCTGCGACCGTGGCGTTGGCGCCGTCGCTGTTCGCCGGGCTCAGGGCCCGGCGTGCACGATTGGCGTCTTAATGACCGGCTTCCAGCATGTTTTCCGGACGCACCCACTGGTCGAACTCTTCGTCCGTGAGATAGCCCAGCTTCAGCGCCGCTTCCCGTAGGGTCAGCCCTTCGGCATAGGCCTTCTTGGCAATCTCGGCGGACTTGTCGTAGCCGATGTGCGGGTTCAGCGCAGTCACCAGCATCAGGCCACGCTCAAGGTGCGCGGCCATTTGCTCGGCGTCGGGTTCCAGGCCGGCGATGCAGTGCTCCTGGAAGTTGCTGCAACCGTCGGCCAGCAGGCGGATCGATTCCAGCAGGTTGTGGATGATCACCGGCTTGTACACGTTCAACTGCAAGTGGCCCTGGCTGGCGGCGAAGCCAATGGTCACGTCATTGCCCAGCACCTGGCAGGCCAGCATCGACAGCGCTTCGCACTGGGTCGGGTTGACCTTGCCGGGCATGATCGAGCTGCCCGGTTCATTCGCCGGCAACTTGACTTCCGCCAGCCCGGCACGCGGGCCGGAGCCCAGCAGGCGCAGGTCGTTGGCGATTTTCATCAGGGCCACGGCCAGGGTCTTCAACGCGCCGTGCAGGGTGGTCAACGGCTCATGGCCCGACAGCGCGGCGAATTTGTTCGGGGCGGTGACAAACGGCAGGCCCGACAGCGCGGCCAATTCCGAGGCAATCGCCTCGCCAAAACCGTGGGGTGAATTGAGCCCGGTGCCGACGGCAGTACCACCCTGGGCCAGTTCACACACGGCGGGCAGGGCGCTGCGGATCGCGCGTTCGGCGTAGTCGAGTTGCGCTATAAAGGCCGAGACTTCCTGGCCGAAGGTGATGGGCGTCGCATCCATCATGTGGGTGCGGCCGGTTTTCACCAGCTTCATGTGGCGCGCCGACAACTCTGCCAAACCACCAGACAGTTCACGGATCGCCGGCAACAGCTTCTCGGTGACGGCCTGCACGGCGGCGATGCTCATGGCGGTGGGGAAGCAGTCGTTGGAGCTCTGGGAACGGTTGACGTGGTCGTTGGGATGCACCGGGCTCTTGCCGCCACGGGGCTTGCCCGCCAGCTCGTTGGCACGGCCGGCGATCACTTCGTTGGCGTTCATGTTGCTCTGGGTGCCGCTGCCGGTCTGCCACACCACCAGGGGAAACTGGTCGTCGTGTTCGCCGGCGAGCACTTCGTCAGCGGCCTGTTCGATCAGCCGGGCGATGTCGGCGGGCAGGTCGCCATTGCGGTCGTTGACCCGGGCCGCAGCCTTCTTGATCAGGGCCAGGGCGTGCAACACAGCCAGGGGCATGCGTTGGTCGCCGATGGCGAAGTTCACCAGCGAGCGTTGGGTCTGCGCGCCCCAGTAAGCGTCATCCGGGACTTGCACTTCTCCCAGGCTGTCGGTTTCGATACGGCTCATCGGGCACACTCCTTCAGGTTCGTTTGCGCAGTTTAGGCCCTGATCGCCCGGTGGGGTTCCCTTAAAAGACTTTTCATCGGATTAAGCCCCGCAAAACCAGGCCCCACAAGGCGTGGGGTTGAGCCGCGGCGTTTTTTAGGCGCAGAATGGGCGCCCTTGGGGTCTTACCTCGCCTGCTAGAAAAGGAAACTCGATGACTCGTCTTCGTGCCATCTGTACCGCGGTTGCTCTGGTATGTGCCAGCGGCCAGGTTTTTGCCGATACCGCCAGCCACAACGCCAGTGCCGAAGCCTTCCTTACCCTGGCCCATGCCGACAAGCTGGGTACCCCGGTGTACATGCAAGTGCAACAAATGTTCGCCCAGCGTTTCGAGCAGACCAAGGCGCCTGCTTCCAAGCAAACCGTCCTGGACACCTACCAGGCCAAGGCCAACACCGCCCTGGACCAGGCCATCGGCTGGAACAAGCTCAAGCCGGACATGATCAAGCTCTACACCGACAACTTCAGCGAATCCGAGCTCAAGGACCTGGTTGCGTTCTACCAGTCGCCACTGGGCAAGAAAGTCCTGGAGAAAATGCCCCAGCTGACCCAGCAATCGGCCCAGATGACCCAGGCCAAGCTGGAAAGCGCGGTACCTGTGGTGAACAAGCTGCTGGAAGACATGACCAACGAGCTGACGCCAAAAGCCCCGGCCCCGGCCAAGAAGAAGTAAACAGGAATGACCATGCAACAGCGTATCGAATCGGCACTCGTCGCCCTGAGCCCGGAACACTTGAGCGTGCTGGATGAAAGCCATATGCACAGCCGTGGGTTGCAGACCCACTTCAAGGCCGTGCTGGTCAGCCAGCAGTTCGAGGGCCTCAACCGCGTCAAGCGCCACCAGAAGGTCTATGCCACGTTGGGTGACCTGATGAGCGAATTCCATGCGTTGGCGCTGCATACCTACACGCCTGAAGAATGGGCGAAAATCGACGCAGCCCCGGCCTCGCCGACCTGCGCCGGCGGTCACTGACACTGTGGCACATCAGCTTGATGTGGCGAGGGAGCAAGCTCCCTCGCCACAGTAAGAGGCGGTCCATAATCGTCGCCATTTTTGTTAGAATCCGCAACGCGCCGCTCAGTCGGCGCGTTTTTTTTGCATCCGGTTCACCCTTTACGAGGGTAGCCACCTGGAGAGAACACCCATGACTCAACCGATTGTCGTGGCGGCACTGTATAAGTTCGTCACCCTCGAAGATTACGTCGCCCTGCGCGAGCCACTGCTGCAGGCGATGGTCGACAACGGCATCAAAGGCACCTTGCTGATTGCCGAAGAAGGCATCAACGGCACCGTTTCCGGCAGCCGCGAAGGCATTGATGGCTTGATGGCCTGGCTCAAGAACGACCCGCGCATGGACGACATCGACCACAAAGAGTCGTACTGCGACGAGCAGCCGTTCTACCGCACCAAGGTCAAGCTCAAGAAAGAAATCGTGACCCTGGGCGTCGAAGGCGTCGACCCGAACAAGAAAGTCGGCACCTACGTCGAGCCGCAGGACTGGAATGCGCTGATCAGCGACCCTGAAGTGCTGCTGATCGATACCCGCAACGACTACGAAGTGTCCATCGGCACCTTTGAAGGCGCGATCGACCCGAAGACCACCAGCTTCCGCGAATTTCCCGACTACATCAAAGCCAACTTCGACCCGGCCAAACACAAGAAAGTCGCCATGTTCTGCACCGGCGGCATTCGTTGCGAAAAGGCCTCGAGCTATATGCTCAGCGAGGGTTTCGACGAGGTGTATCACCTCAAGGGCGGCATCCTGAAGTACCTCGAAGAGGTGCCGCAGGAAGAAACCAAGTGGCAGGGCGATTGCTTTGTGTTCGACAATCGCGTGACCGTGCGCCACGACTTGAGCGAAGGCGACTACGATCAATGTCATGCCTGCCGCACACCGGTCAGCGTCGAGGACCGTGCATCCGAACACTATGTAGCTGGCATCAGTTGCCCGCATTGCTGGGATAAGCTTTCAGAGAAGACCCGTCGCAGCGCGATCGACCGGCAAAAGCAGATTGAACTGGCCAAGGCCCGCAATATGCCGCACCCGATTGGCTACAACTACAAGCAATCCCCATCCTCCGAGGCCTGAGCCATGTCCGCACGCCTGCTCTATGTAATGGATCCGATGTGCTCCTGGTGCTGGGGTTTCGCCCCGGTGGCCAAGGCGCTGGTTGAGCAGGCCCAGGCCGCAGGCGTGGAGCTGCACCTGGTGGTGGGCGGCTTGCGCACCGGCAGTGGCGCGGCGCTGGAGCCGACGACCCGGCGCTATATTCTTGAGCATTGGCAGGCCGTGACCGACGCCACCGGCCAGCCGTTCAAGCGTGAAGGTGCACTGCCTGATGGTTTTGTCTACGACACCGAGCCGGCTTGCCGCGCCGTGGTCACTGCCCGCAGCCTGGCGCCGGATTGCGCCTGGAAACTGCTGGGCCTGATCCAGCAGGCGTTCTACGTCGAAGGGCGCGACGTGACCCGCGCCGACGTATTGGTGGAACTGGCCGAGACCGCCGGCGTGCCGCGTATCGAGTTCGCCGAAGCTTTCGACCGCGCCGACCAGCACGCGGCTACCGCGGCGGATTTCACTTGGGTCCAGGACTTGGGTATCGCCGGTTTCCCGACCTTGCTGGCGGAGCGTAATGGGCAACTGGCGCTGCTGACCAACGGCTATCAGCCGCTGTCCGAATTGGCGCCGCTGCTGAGCCGCTGGCTGGAGCGAGCTGCCTGTGCATGATCAGCCCGATCCCGTTGAGCAACCCAAGCGTGTCGACCGGCTGACCTGGGCGGAAGTCCGCCGCCTGGCGCTGCATCACAAGAAATCCCTGTGGATCGCCAATGGCGTCGCCGTGCTGGCAACCTTGTGCAGCGTGCCGATTCCATTGCTGCTGCCGTTGCTGGTGGACGAAGTGCTGTTGGGCCATGGCGATGCGGCACTGAAGGTGATGAACCACGCATTGCCCCTGGGTTGGCAGAAGGCCGCCGGCTATATCGGCCTGATGCTGCTGGTGACCTTGCTGCTGCGTTGCGGCGCCCTGGTGTTCAACGTGCTGCAGGCGCGGTTGTTTGCGCGACTGGCCAAGGACATCGTCTATCGCATTCGCGTGCGGCTGATCGAGCGCCTCAAACGCATTTCCCTCAGCGAATACGAAAGCCTGGGCAGCGGCACGGTGACCACGCACCTGGTCACCGACCTGGACACGGTGGACAAATTCGTCGGTGAAACCCTCAGCCGGTTCCTGGTGGCGATGCTCACCCTGGTAGGCACCTCCGGGATCCTGATGTGGATGCACTGGAAGCTGGCACTGTTGATCCTGCTGTTCAACCCGCTGGTGATCTACGCCACGGTGCAGTTGGGCAAGCGGGTCAAGCACCTGAAGAAGCTGGAAAACGACAGCACCTCGCGTTTCACCCAGGCGCTGACCGAAACCCTCGATGCGATCCAGGAAGTGCGTGCCGGCAATCGCCAGGGCTTTTTCCTCGGTCGCCTGGGCCAGCGGGCCCAGGAAGTGCGGGATTTTGCGGTCAATTCCCAGTGGAAAAGCGACGCCTCCAGCCGCGCCAGTGGCTTGCTGTTCCAGTTCGGTATCGACATCTTCCGTGCGGCGGCGATGCTGACGGTGCTGTTTTCCGACCTATCCATCGGCCAGATGCTCGCGGTGTTCAGTTACCTGTGGTTCATGATCAGCCCGGTGGAACAGTTGCTGAACCTGCAATACGCCTACTACGCGGCGGGCGGGGCGCTGACGCGGATCAACGAACTGCTGGCCCGCGCCGATGAACCGCAATACGCGGGCGGTGCCGATCCGTTTACCGGACGCGAGACCGTCGGCATCGAAGTGCGCGGCCTGAATTTCGGCTACGGCGAGGAACTGGTGCTGGACCAGTTGAACCTGAACATCGCCCCGGGTGAAAAAGTCGCGATTGTCGGCGCCAGCGGCGGCGGCAAAAGTACCCTGGTGCAACTGTTGCTGGGGCTGTATACGCCGCAGGCCGGCAGCATTCGCTTCGGTGGTTCGACCCAGCAGGAAATCGGCCTGGAGACGATTCGCGAGAATGTCTCCGTGGTGCTGCAGCACCCGGCACTGTTCAATGATACGGTGCGCGCCAACCTGACCATGGGCCGCGAGCGCAGCGACCAGGCCTGTTGGCAGGCGCTGGAAATTGCCCAGCTGGATGCGACCGTCAAGGCGCTGCCGCTGGGCCTGGACAGCGTGGTCGGACGCTCCGGCGTGCGCTTTTCCGGTGGGCAGCGTCAACGCCTGGCCATTGCCCGGATGGTGCTGGCGGAGCCGAAAGTGGTAATACTCGACGAGGCCACCTCGGCCCTGGATGCGGCAACCGAATACAACCTGCACCAGGCGCTGGCGCGGTTTCTCAGTGGCCGTACCACCTTGATCATCGCCCACAGGCTGTCGGCGGTGAAACAGGCGGATCGGGTATTGGTGTTCGATGGCGGCCATATTGCCGAAGATGGCGACCATCAGCAGTTGATTGCTGATGGTGGCTTGTACGCCAAACTTTACGGACACTTGCAACAAGTGCGGTGATTTAGCCTACGCTGAGCTATCAGGAGCGGTTTTCACTCGCGTGCGTATTTTAGTTGTGCATGTGCAAGGGACCTCATGAAGCAAAAGCAGACTCTCGGAACCCCTCGGTTATTGGGCATTGTGTGGCCTTTTATCGCCGTCGTGCTGTTCCAGGCATTGTTAGGCTGCGTCAGTCTCTACGTACTCTCGGCGGTGCGCGGTTATGTGGCGGGCGAAAGCCTGTGGTCCAAGGGCCAGAAAGACGCGATCTTTTACCTGACGCTCTACGCCGACAGCCGCGACGAAGCCACCTTCCTCAAATACCAGAACGCGATTGCCGTACCCCAGGGCGGGCATGAGCTGCGGCTGGCCCTGGACCGCCCGACGCCGGACCTGCCTGCCGCGCGCCAGGGCATCCTCAAGGGCGGTAACCACCCTGACGACGTTTCCAGCCTGATCTGGCTGTACCTCAACTTCCGCCATTTCAGTTACCTGGAAAAAGCCATTGAACTGTGGACGGTGGGCGATGGCTACCTGGTGCAACTGGACGACCTGGCCCAGGAGATGCACCGAGCGATCATGGCCAATCAGGTCAGCGGCAGCGACGTACACCGCTGGAAGCAGCGGATCTTCGCGATCAACGACGGGGTGACGCCGGCCGCGAAAGCCTTCAGCGATGCCCTGGGTGAAGGCTCGCGGATGATCCTGCGCCTGCTGCTGGTGACCAACCTGGCCACGGCACTGGGCTTGATCGTGCTGGCGCTGTTGCGCACCCACAAGCTGCTGGCCCAGCGGCATGCGTTTGCCGACGCGCTCCAGTTGGAGAAGGAGCGGGCGCAGATCACCCTGGAGTCGATTGGCGACGGAGTGATCACCACCGATGTCGACGGCGCCATTGCGTATATGAACCCGGCCGCCGAAGCCCTGACCCATTGGAAAGCCGCCCAGGCCCAGGGGCTGCCGCTGGCGGCGCTGTTCAACCTGCTGGACGAAAATGCCCAGGCCGACGGCTTTACCCTGATCGAACACATATTGGGCGGCCAGCTCGGTGGGGGCAGCGAGCACTCCAAGCTGATCCAGCGCCTGGACGGCACCACCGTGTCCGTCACCCTGGTGGGCGCGCCGATCCGCAGTGCCGGCAAAGTCGTCGGCGCGGTGCTGGTGTTGCACGACATGACACAGGAACGCCAGTACATCGCCAACCTGTCCTGGCAGGCCACCCACGACGCCTTGACCGGCCTGGCCAACCGCCGCGAGTTCGAGTTCCGCCTGGAGCAGGTGCTGCACAACGTCGGGCGCCAGCAAACCGGGCGCCATGCCTTGATGTTCCTCGACCTGGACCAGTTCAAGCTGGTCAACGACACCTGCGGGCATGCCGCGGGGGATGAACTGTTGCGGCATATCTGCGCGCTCTTGCAGTCCGACCTGCGTGAAGGTGACACCCTGGCCCGGCTGGGGGGCGACGAGTTCGGCATCCTGCTGGAGAACTGCCCGGCGCCGGTGGCGGAAAAAATCGCCGAAAGCCTGCGCCACACCGTGCAGAGCCTGCACTTTGTGTGGAAGGGCAGGCCGTTTGTCACCACCGTGAGTATTGGCCTGGTGCACATCACGCACGCCCCGACCACCCTGGAGACTTCCCTGCGAGCCGCCGACATGGCGTGCTACATGGCCAAGGAAAAGGGCCGCAACCGGGTGCAGGTGTATCACGCCGATGACTCGGAATTGTCCCTGCGCTTTGGCGAGATGGCCTGGGTGCAGCGCCTGCACATGGCGCTGGAAGAGAACCGTTTTTGCCTGTACGCCCAGGAAATCGCGCCGCTTGGGCACACCGAACAGGGGGATGGGCATATCGAAATCCTGCTGCGCCTGCATGACGAGGCGGGGCGGATCATCCTGCCGGACAGTTTTATCCCGGCCGCCGAGCGTTACGGCTTGATGACCTCCCTGGACCGTTGGGTGGTGGAGAACGTGTTCAAGATCATCGCGGGCTGTATGCGTGAGCGCCCGGGCCGGCCCATGGCCATGTGTGCGATCAATCTGTCAGGCACTACCATCGGCGATGAGGACTTTCTTGGGTTCCTGCGTGAGCAATTCATTGCCTATGGCATTCCACCGGAAATGATTTGTTTTGAAATTACAGAAACCAGCGCTATAGCGAATTTGGGTAGTGCGATTCGTTTTATCAACGAGCTCAAAGAGTTAGGGTGCCATTTCTCCCTGGATGACTTCTGCGCCGGGATGTCCTCGTTCGCATATCTTAAACATTTACCTGTAGACTTCTTGAAGATCGATGGAAGTTTCGTAAAGGATATGCTGGACGACCCGATTAACCGCGCTATGGTCGAAGTGATCAATCACATCGGTCATGTCATGGGTAAGCGCACAATTGCCGAATTTGTCGAGACACCCCAGATCGAACAAGCCTTGCTTGAGATCGGGGTCGACTACGCTCAGGGATACCTGATCGAGCGACCGCAGTTGTTTACCTTTGATAGTTTGCAGTGTCGACCTGTGCGACCGCAGCCTCTGTTATTCAAGGCGCCTGGCACGTTCCGATGAAACATTTGCTGGTCTGTACATATCACAAATCAAAAGGAGCCCGACAGTGATCGACACATTCAACAGAACCGGCCCGCTTATGGAAGCCTCAAGTTACCCCGCCTGGGCGCAACAGCTGATCCAGGACTGTAGCGAGAGCAAGCGTCGCGTTGTCGAACACGAACTGTACCAGCGCATGCGCGATAACAAGCTCAGCGCCAAGACCATGCGCCACTACCTGATTGGTGGCTGGCCGGTGGTTGAACAGTTTGCGTTGTACATGGCACAGAACCTCACCAAGACCAAATTTGCCCGCCATCCTGGGGAGGACATGGCGCGCCGCTGGCTGATGCGCAATATTCGCGTGGAACTCAACCACGCCGATTATTGGGTGCATTGGGCCCGCGCCCATGGTGTCAGCCTGGAAGAATTGCAGGCACAGGAAGTGCCGCCGGAGCTGCATGCACTGAGCCACTGGTGCTGGCACACCAGCTCGGCCGATTCGCTGATTGTCGCGATTGCCGCCACCAACTACGCCATCGAGGGGGCCACTGGGGAGTGGTCCGCCGTGGTGTGTTCCACCGGCGTCTATGCCGCGGCTTTCCCTGAGGAAGACCGCAAGCGCGCGATGAAGTGGCTGAAGATGCATGCCCAGTACGATGACGCACATCCCTGGGAAGCCCTGGAAATCATCTGCACCCTGGCCGGCATGAACCCGACCAAGGAACTGCAGGTAGAGCTGCGCCAGGCGGTCTGCAAGAGCTACGACTACATGTACCTGTTCCTGGAACGTTGCATGCAGCTGGAAAAGTCGGTGGCCGCCCCCCGCAAACAACCGGCCCTGGTTGCCAGCGAGGCGTAAACGGGGTGATGGCGGGGTAAATTACCCCGCCATTGCCAGCCGATTGCGGCCTTCACGCTTGGCCACATACAAGGCACTGTCCGCCCGGCGCAACAGGCTCTCGGCGGACTCTCCCGCCAGCAAGGTCGAGCAGCCCAGGCTCACCGTCAATTCGATCCGCTCATCATCCGCCCAATAATCCTGGGCCTGTGCCGCCTGGCGCAGGCGCTCGCCGACCATCGATGCCGCGTCCCGGCCGGTGTTGGACAGCAGGATCAGAAACTCTTCCCCGCCAAACCGGAACACCATGTCCACATTGCGCAGCTGGCTCTTGATCGAGGCGGCGACGGCCTTGAGCACCTTGTCGCCCGTGGCATGGCCGTGGCTGTCGTTGATGTGCTTGAAGTGGTCGATGTCCAGCATCAGCAAGGACAGGGGTTGCAGGTGCCGGCGAGCCATGTCGATTTCCCGTTGCAGGGTCTGGTCCATGGCGATGCGGTTACCGGTTTCGGTCAGTGGGTCGCGCAGGGCACTGCGAGTCGCCGCACGGTAGAGCAGCGCATTGCGCATCGGGTAGAGCAAGGTGGCCAGCAGCGATTCCAGGTTGGCCAGTTCGTCTTCGAGAAAGCGTTGGTTGCGCCGAAACACCAGTTCGCCAAGGTGCTCGCCTTCATGGCTGAGGGCATAGCTCACCGAATGATGGCCGCGGTGACCGTACTCCAGGCGCAGGTCGCTGGCTTCGTGGCGGTATTGCAGGGCGTCCAGCGGCACCAGGCGTTGGATCTCGCGGAAGAACAACGCAAGGATATGCTCCGGCTCCAGGCTGGTTTGCAATTGCATGCCCAGTTGCTGGCGAAGTTGCTCAACCGTCGCGGGGCGTCGTGTAAGAAGGGAAGGCTGACCAAAGCCCAGGCGTTGCAATTTGGCGCTGTCGAAGTCAATTGCGTTGGTCTGGGTCGGTGTTTTCATAAGCGAATGAGCCTCTAAGCACAAAACTGTCTTACAGGCTGGGTGAGAGCGTCGTACTGTTCCTTCAGTTCCGTAGGACTGACGTACAGTCTAGCCCGGTTTGCCTAAGGGTATAACTGCCGCACGTCTTATAGCCGGGGCCGCGTCGCCGCGGGCCCCGGGTTAGGGCTTATTGTTTTTGCGGGTCGAACTGCTTGTCGCGGATAAACAGCGCTGGGATTACGCCGCAGATAAAGTACGCGCCGCCCATGACCAGGAATCCCACGCCAATCGAGCCATGGGACGCCAGGAAACCAATGGCTGCCGGTGCCACCGCCGCGCCGATTCGGCCAATGTTGTAGGCGCCGCCCACTGCCGAGCCGCGAAATTTCGCCTCGAAGCTTTCGGTCATGTAGGTCGCATTCACGCCGTAGGGGATGCCGTACAGGAAACCGAACACAATCAGCATCCACAGGATGTTGTCCGGGCTCTGGAACAGCACGATCACCGGCAGGAAAATCGCCGTGCCCAGCGCGCCGACGGCGAACACCAGGCGCCGGCCCAGGCGGTCTGCCGCGAGCCCGGCGAGGATCTTGCCGAAAATCATCGCCGCGTAGGTGCCGACCATGTAGCTGGTCATCGACTTGAAGTTCATCCCCAGCTCGCCTTCCAGGTACGACGGCATCCAGTTGTTCACGCCGTAGTAGCCGAACTGCAGGAAGCCTGCGGTCAGTGCCCAGAGGATAAACATGCGGCTGGCTTTCGGGTCGCTGAAGATCAGCTTGAACATGCCGTCGGGTTTCTTCGCCGACACGCGCTTGATGCCTTCGGCCTTTTCCCGGGCACGTTCGGCCTGGGCCTTGATCCAGGCTTGCGGCTCCGGCACCAGGCGTTGCATCAGTACGGCGAGGATCACCGGGATGATCGCCACGTAGAACAACCAGCGCCAGCCGTGGTTCGGCAGGATCCAGCCGGCGAGCAGGGTGGCGACGATATAGCCCACCGACCAACCGGCCTGCAAGGTGCCGAGCACGGTGGTGCGATAGCGGGTCGGCACGTATTCGGCCATCAGGGTGTTGCACGCGACATACAGCGCGCCGAGTCCCAGGGACGCGAAGAAACGGGTGCTCGCGAACTGCCAATAGCTGTGGGTCATGCCCAGGATCGCCGTGCCGGCGGAGAACAGCACGATGCTCCAGACCACGGTTTTCACCCGGCCAAAACGGTCACAGGCCCAACCGCCGTAAATCCCGCCGATGGCCATCCCGGCCAGGGTGAAGCTGCCCAGGCTGCCGGCTTCGACGCTGGTCAGGCCGAACTCGGCCTTGAGGCTGCTGAGGCTGTAGGACAGCAGCATCAAGTCGGCACCGTCGATCAGCAGGCCGAGGAAGCAGAAGATGAATACGATGATCCACAGTTTGTTTTGCGCGGGCGACAACGCACCCGCCGAAGCGGCGACTTCCATAGCGATACCTTGTTGTAGTTGTTAGGGCACAAGTTATGGGTGTTGCGGTAATGCGGTTGGAACACGGTCAAAATGTGGGAGCGGGCTTGCTCGCGAAAACGGTGTGTCAGTTAATGCATCCGGTGGCTGATGTACCGCATTCGCGAGCAAGCCCGCTCCCACATGGGTTTTGTGTTGTTCCCGGGGTTCAGTGCTTGGCCTCGCGAATCATGTTGCGGGCGATCACCAATTGCTGGATCTGCGTAGTGCCTTCATACAGGCGGAACAAGCGCACATCGCGATAGAACCGCTCGATGGCGTACTCGCTCACATACCCGGCACCGCCGTGAATCTGCACACAACGGTCGGCCACGCGGCCGCACATTTCCGTGGCGAACATTTTCGAGCAGGACGCTTCGGTGCCGATGTTCAGGCCTTCGTCACGCTTGCGCGCGGCGTCCACCACCATGCAGCGGGCGGCGTAGATCTCGGCCTTGCTGTCGGCGAGCATCGCCTGGATCAGCTGGAACTCGGCGATCGGCTGGCCGAACTGCTTGCGTTCCAGGGCGTAGTTCAGGGCATCGTTGAGCATGCGCTCGGCGGCCCCGACGCTGACGGCGGCAATGTGCAGGCGGCCCTTGTCGAGCACCTTCATTGCGGTCTTGAACCCCACGCCTTCGACGCCACCGATCAGTTGGTCGGCCGGTACGCGCACGTTGTCGAAAATCACGTCGCACGTGTGGGCGCCTTTCTGGCCCATCTTGTGGTCGCGCTTGCCCAGAGACAGGCCGGGGGTGTTGCGCTCGACAATGAATGCACTGATGCCGCCCGCGCCCTTGATGTCCGGGTTGGTACGGGCCATCACCGTGTAGATCCCGGCGTGGGGGGCGTTGGTGATAAAGCGCTTGGTGCCGTTGATGACGTAGTAGTCACCGTCGCGCACCGCCGTGGTTTTCAGCGAGGCGGCGTCGGAGCCGGAGTCCGGCTCGGTCAGGCAGAACGAACTGAGCAGTTCACCGCTGGCGAGTTTTGGCAGGTAGTGCTGCTTCTGCGCCTCGGTGCCGTCCAGCAGGATGCCGATGGAGCCGATGCCGTTGTTGGTGCCGAAGTAGGAACGAAATGCCGGCGAGGTGCGGCCCAGTTCGAAGGCCACGTTGACCTCTTCTTCCATGGTCAGCCCGAGGCCGCCGTAGGCTTCGGGCAGGGTCAGGCCAAACAGGCCCAGCTCGCGGAACTGGCTGACGATATCCGCCGGGACGTCATCGGTCTCGGCCAGTTCGTTTTCCCGGGGGATCAGCGCCTCGTTGACGAACTGCTGCAGGGTTTCCAGCAACAGATGAAGCGTTTCGGGGTCTCGGATCATGTGCATTCCTCAGCGGCCCGTTCGGCGGGCCTGTTGTCGTCAATCTGCCGAGGCCTTGCACCGATCTGTCTAGCGGGCGGCGGCCTCGATGTTGTTCACCATGTGCTTGAGACGGGGCCCGATGTCGTCCTCGAGTTTCTCCCGGGAAAGGTGAAAACTCGGTCCGCCACAGTTGAACGTCAGCAGCCCATGTTGTGCATGCAGCAGCGGTACGGCGATGGCGTTTACATCGCGGTGCCACTCACCGATCGACATGCAGTAGCCGAAGTCGGTGTAATCCCGGAAGGCACGTTCCAGACCCTTCCTGATGCCCGGCCAATCCTCCAGATGACGCTGGCGGATATGGTCGAGGATAAATTCCCGCTCGTTTTCCGGCATCGCTGCCAGGCAGGCGCGGCCTGCGGAACTCAAATGCAACGGCAACCGTGTGCCGACCTGGCGGCGCATGGTCATGTTGGCTTCACCCTGGACCACGTCCAGGTAAACCATGTCCAGGCGGTCCCGCGTGGCCATCGCCACCGCGGCCTGGGCGTACTTGGCCATCGTCTCCATCAGCGGATGGGCCACGGCCCGCACCGACAGGTTCGACAGCATTGCGTAACCGAATGCCATCACGCCCACATCCAGCTGATACCGGCCTGACTGCGGCAGGTGCTTGAGATAGCCCAAGCGGGTCAGCGTATGGGTCATCCGCGTAATCGTCGGCTTTGGCAGCCCGGTCTTGCGCGCCAGCTCCTGGTTACCCAGCACGCTTTCGCTGGGGGTGAAGCAGCGCAGCAATTCCAGGCCACGGGCCAGGGCGGTGACGAACTGGCGGTCCTTGTCTTCTTCCTCGTCGGCATTCATCGGATCGATCAGCAAGTGCTCGAAGGCGTGGTTGCCGGCAGGTGTTTCGGGTGTGTTCGGGTCCAGGTTTCGACGGCGCATGTTAGTCCCCCTTTTTTTAGAAAATCAACAAAACAAAATTGTATTCCGCACAGCGAAACTAATCAACTTTGCGTGGCGTTGTCTGTTTGTTTAATAAAACTCGTCTAAACAACGAGTTATAGCCCGATTTATCGGAGGGTCAGGTTTTTACGTTTACATCACGGCGACTCGGTCCTTATGATTATCGCTAAATACGGAATGTTGTTTCGCATAGCGAAACTGGCGATATCCGAACTAACAAGAACATTGCAGTAGGAGAATTTGTGGCCAGCCTCGACCAACCCGTAGTGCACCTCGACGTCCAGGACAATGGCGTCGCCGTGGTACGCATCCACCGTCCCGAAGTGAAAAACGCCTTGAACGCCCAGGTTCGCGAAGAGCTGGCCGAGCACTTTCGTGCCCTGGCCAAACGCCGTGATGTGCGCGCCATCGTGCTCACCGGCGGCGACCAGTTCTTCGTGGCCGGTGCCGACATCAAGGAATTCGCCAGCGCCAGCCCGATCGAGATGTATCGCCGCCACACTGAATACCTGTGGGAAGCCATCAGCCGCTGCCCCAAGCCGGTGATCGCCGCGGTGAACGGGTTTGCCCTGGGCGGCGGTTGTGAGCTGGCCATGCATTGCGACCTGATCGTCGCCGGGGAATCGGCGCGCTTCGCCCAGCCCGAGGTCAAGCTGGGCCTGATGCCGGGCGCCGGTGGCACCCAGCGCCTGGTACGCGCCGTGGGTAAGTTCCAGGCCATGCGCATCGCGTTGACCGGCTGCATGGTCAAGGCCCCGGAAGCCCTGGCCATGGGCATGCTCAGCGAAGTGGTGGCCGATGACCAGACCATCCCCCGCGCCCTGGAACTGGCCGCGCAGATCGCCGCCTTGCCGCCACTGGCGGTGGAACAGATCAAGGAAGTGATGCTGGCTGGCGCCGACCTGCCGCTGGAAAGCGCGCTGGTGTTGGAGCGCAAGGCCTTTCAACTGCTGTTCGATTCGGCAGACCAGAAGGAGGGCGCCGCGGCGTTCTTCGAAAAACGCACCGCGAACTACCTGGGGGAATGACAATGGCTGATTCAATCAAGATCATGGGCCTGGTAGGCACCGGCGTGATGGGCGCCGGGATTGCACAGATTGCCGCTCAGGCGGGCGTGTTGGTGCGCTTGTTCGATGCCCGCGACGGTGCGGCGCAAACCGCTCGGGATAACCTCGGCGCCACGCTCTCGAAGCTGGCCGCCAAGGGCAAGATCACCCAGGCAGCGGTGGACGCTGCGCTTGCGAACCTGCAAGTTGCCGCCACCATTGAGGCGCTGCACGACTGCGACCTGGTGGTGGAAGCCATTGTCGAAAACCTCGAGGCCAAGCGCGGCCTGTTGCAGCAGCTGGAAGGTGTGGTCAGCGCGGCGTGCATCCTCGCCACCAACACCTCGTCGCTGTCGGTCACGGCCATCGCCACCGGCTGCCAACACCCTGAGCGGGTCGCCGGGCTGCACTTTTTCAACCCGGTACCGTTGATGCGCGTCGTCGAAGTGATCGACGGCCTGGCCACCGCACCGAAGGTCGGCGATGACCTGCTGGCCTTCGTCGGCCGTACCGGCCATCGCGGCGTGCGCGCCAAGGACACCCCGGGTTTCATCGTCAACCACGCCGGCCGTGCGTACGGCACCGAAGCCTTGAAGATGCTCGATGAAGGCATTGCCGAGCGCGGCGACATCGATCGTATCCTGCGTGAAGGCGCAGGCTTTCGCATGGGGCCGCTGGAACTGCTGGACCTCACCGGGCTCGACGTTTCCCACCCGGTGATGGAGTCGATCTACAACCAGTTCTATCAGGACCCGCGCTACAAACCATCGCCCCTGACCCGCCAGATGCTGGTGGGCGGACGCTTCGGGCGCAAGAGCGGGCAGGGCTTCTACCGCTATGAAAATGGCCAGGTGGTCGACGGCCCGCAGCCGCAGCCGGTGCCTTCCATCAAGCAATTCCCGCCGGTATGGATCGCCACCGAAAACGCCGAAGACTACGAGCGCCTCAGCGCCCTGGTGATCGAGTTGGGCGCACACCTTGAAAGCGCGGCGCAGCCTTCGCCTGAAGCGTTGTGCCTGCTGGCGCCCTACGGCCTCGACGCCACCTCGGCCAGCGAGCGCTTCCACACTGACCCGGCACGCACCCTGTGCATCGACCTGCTGACCGACCTGTCGCGCCACCGCACCCTGATGCAAAACCCGCTGACGTCCACCGCCACCCGCGATGCCGCCCACGCGTTGCTCGCCAGTGACGGTGTAGGTGTGACAGTGATCAGCGACAGCGTCGGCTTCGTTGCCCAGCGCACCCTGGCGATGGTGGTCAACCTGGCCTGCGATATCGCCCAGCAACGCATCGCCAGCGTCGACGACATTGACCAGGCCGTACAACTCGGCCTGGGTTATCCACAAGGCCCGCTCGCCTGGGGCGATGCCCTCGGGCCACGGCGCATCCTCACGATTTTGCAACGCATGAGCGAACTCACCCACGACCCACGTTATCGCCCCAGCCCCTGGCTGCGGCGGCGTGCCGTGCTGGGGATTTCCCTGCGTCATGAAGAGCCGGCAGTCGGCTGATTTCGATTCATCACAGGACAAGAATAATGGGTGCATTGACAGGTTTGCGGGTGCTGGACTTAAGCCGGGTATTGGCCGGGCCCTGGTGTGGCCAGGTGTTGGCCGACCTCGGCGCGGAAGTGATCAAGATCGAACGGCCACAGAGTGGCGACGATACCCGCGGCTGGGGCCCGCCGTGGATGAAGACCGACACCGGCGAGTCGTCCGGGCAGGCGTCTTATTACCAGTCCACCAACCGCGGCAAACTATCCGTGGCCATTGACCTGGCCACCAGCGAAGGCCAGGAACTGGTGCGGGCCCTGGCGGCCAGCTCCGACGTACTGATCGAAAACTACAAGGCCGGTTCCCTGGCGCGTTATGGCCTGGATTACGCGACCCTGGCCGAGATCAATCCACGGTTGGTGTACTGCTCCATCACCGGCTTCGGCCAGACCGGCCCGCGCGCCGAAGAACCCGGCTACGACTTCATCATCCAGGGCATCGGCGGCCTGATGAGCATCACCGGCGAACGCGACGACCTGCCCGGCGGCGGCCCGCAAAAAGTCGGCGTGGCGTTCTCCGACCTGATGACCGGCCTGTATTCCACCGTCGCGATCCAGGCCGCACTGCTCAGCCGCGAACGCACCGGCGTTGGCCAACACATCGACATGGCGCTGCTGGACGTACAAGTGGCAACCCTGGCCAACCAGAGCATGAACTACCTGGCCTCGGGCAAGGTGCCGCAGCGTTTCGGCAACGCCCACGCCAACATCGTGCCGTACCAGGTGTTCCGCGCCGCCGACCGCGACTTCATTATTGCCTGCGGCAACGACAGCCAGTTTGTAGCGCTGTGCCACAGCATCGGTTTGCCGCACCTGCCGGAAGACCCGCGCTTTCGGCGCAATGCCGATCGGGTTGCGCATCGGGCGGAGATTGTCGAACTGTTGTCGGCGCACTTCCTGGGGCGCACGGCGGACGAGTGGGTGGCGAGTATTCACGCCTCGAAAGTACCGGTGGGGGCGATCAACAACATCGCGCAATCCCTGGAAGAGCCGCAGGTGATTGCCCGTGGGTTGATGGTGAAGATCCCGCATCCCAGGAATCCGCAGTTCGAGATGGTCGGCAGCCCGATCAAGATGTCGGGCACGCCGGTAGAGTATGTAAGGCCGGCGCCGATGTTGGGGCAGCATACCGATGAGGTACTGGGCGAGCGCCTCGGGTTGTCGGCAGAGCAGTTGGGGCAGCTCAAGGCAGGAGGGGTGATTGAGCAACTCGACTGAAGGATGGCGGCCCATAAGGCCGCCATCTTTGCGCACGACTTTTTAGCGCGCGACTTCTTTAAGGTAGGCAGTTCGGGCCGCAACGGCAGTCGGCGTGAAATCCGTAAACACACCGTCAACACCGGCGCGGAAAAAGGCCATGTATTCCGCCGCCGGGTTGCCCTTGTAGGCACCTGCCAGGTATTTGGCTTCGTTGCGGAAGGTGAAAATATGCACGAACAGGCCGGCCTTGTGCGCATCGCTGATCAGGCTGGTGGGCTTGAAGGTATCGACCTCGGGCAAGCCGGGGTTATGCGCTGAAGCGGCGGTCAGCGACATCGCTTGCGGCTTCCATGGCCCGATGCCGTCGGCATAGGTCTTGACCTCGGCCAGCCCGGCCGGGGTCAGCATCGCACCAAAGGCGCGTGGGTCGCCGGCGACGGTCCAGCTGTAGGGGCGGCCGCTGACGAAGGTGTTGGGTTTGTCGGTGATGAAAATGGTCTCGCCGGTCTTGAAGTTCACCCCGTTCCCATCCACCAGTTGAACCGCCCTGGTTTGCAGGCCGATGGAGCGCAGGTATTTCAGGCTGTTCGGGTCGAAGCTCTGCACGAACACCGGCGCGTCTTTGCGATTGAGGTTGTTGTCTTCAAGGGTCTTGAGAAACGCCGCTTCGAACGGATGACTGCCCGGCGAGCCGCAGCCGTTGGCGATGGCCTGGGCATTGTTCCAGATCGGGTTCTTGCTTTCCGGATAGGTGGTAATCACCCGGCCCGTGGCGGCGCTTTTGGCTTTCGCGATGTCGATCACTTCCTGGAAACTCAGGATCGGCAGCTTGCCGTTGAGTTCGGTCGGGCGCTCGTCGCGGGCATCATACGTCGTGCCGCCGATCCATTGCTTGAGTTCGGCCAGGGTGAAATCGCTGATTGACCAGTCGTTGGTATGGTCTTCGCCATCCACGATCAAGGACTTCAACACGGATTTTGGATCGTTGGGGTCAGTCAGATCACTCAGGTACTGGGCCGGGCCATTTTCTGCAGTGGCCGGATACCTGACGTTAACCAGTACACCCGGCACCGTGCGCTTGCGGCGTGCAACTTCGGGATTGGTCTTCGCGACGTCGCTGATGTTGGTGTTGTCGCTCAACCAGGGATTGTGCCGGGCCACCAATACACAGTCCTTGGTCATGTGCAGGTCCAGCTCCAGCGAATCCGCACCAGCGTCGGCTGCATGCTCGTAGGAGGCCCGGGTTTCTTCCGGGTACAGTCCTGGCAGGCCGCGATGGCCGATAACCAGCGGCGGTGCACCGTCCAGGGTTTTGAACGAAGCAGGCGCGACAGGCGCGCTCCTGGTCACACTGTCACACGCGCTCACCGTCAGGCTGCATCCGATAACGATAAAACGGGCAAGCAGGGTTTTTACCGCTGGCGGGCCTGAGCGAGTGTGCATGTGTCGTCCTTCAAGAAGAGGGTAGGGGCGGGGTATCTGCGGATGTTGGCGTTGACGTATGACAGCGTCGTGACAGGAAGTGGCGTGGTGATTTTCCAGCGCGGCGCACCTGGGGTGAAGCAAAAATCTCACTGAATGCTTGACTTCTCCTTTTCAATCAGTAACATACGGCGCATTCCGCGATAGCTCAGTTGGTAGAGCAAATGACTGTTAATCATTGGGTCCCTGGTTCGAGTCCAGGTCGTGGAGCCAGATAGTAAAAAAGCCTGCAGCGATGCAGGCTTTTTTTTGCCCGGAATTTGTCCCGGACACTCGATTCAGGCGTGCCCTCGAAACAGACGATATTCGGCAGGCATGCACACCGCACAAGGACGAAATCCCGCGGCGACAGCCGTCGCTTCATCGAGAAAAAACACGCGATTTTTCACGTAGCCGCCACGCGCAATGGCTCGCAGCGCCGCACGACAGTCGAGCTTTCCATAGCGCTTGCCGCGACGGTGACCGCCCAGCGTTCCCGGCTCGGGGCTTGGGAAGGGGCTTGCGTCTGCGCCCATCAGCATCCAGATGTTTTTGTCAGCCATCGCTTGTCCTCCTGCCGCACCAGCCTGCGGTACGTCCGCCATGTATCGCCGATCAGATCGGCTAGCGCACCCGGTTTCTTGCTTTTTTTATCGCTCAAAAAGGCTCAAAGTCGGGCACGCTATCCATTTCTGCTTTTCGACAGGATTCGAACATGTCAAAACTTCCCGAAACGTCCAACGATCCCTACCAATGGCTTGAAGACGTCGACGGCACGCGTTCACTGGACTGGGTACGCGCCCAGAACCTCAGGACCGAAGACCGGCTCGCCCGTTCCGACAGCTTCAAGCAGATCAAGGCCGATGTGCTGGAGATACTGGACTCGGACAGCAACATCCCCTACGTCGATAAGGTCGGCGCCTATTACTACAACTTCTGGATGGACGCCGCCCACCCGCGGGGCCTGTGGCGTCGCACCACGCTGGCGGAGTACCGCAAGCCTCAACCTGCCTGGGAAACGTTGCTGGACCTTGACGCACTGAACGCCGCCGAAGGCGAAAACTGGGTGTGGCACGGTGCTGATTTCTTGCGCCCGGACTACCAGCGCTGCCTGCTGGCGCTGTCCCGTGGCGGCGCCGATGCGAATGTCACCCGCGAGTTTGATCTGGCCAGCAAGACCTGGGTCGAAGACGGCTTCCAGTTGCCCGAGTCCAAGGGCGGCCTGGGCTGGATCGACCGTGACAACGTCTATGTCTATACCGATTTTGGTGAGGGGTCGATGACCCGTTCCGGTTACCCGCGCATCGTCAAGCAGTGGCAGCGCGGTACACCGCTGAGTGCCGCCAGTCTTGTCTATGAAGGCGCGCTGGATGATATGTACATCGCGGCGATGCACGACGACACGCCCGGCTACGAGCGTGACTTCGTCAGCCGCACGCTGGCGTTCTACAACAACGAGCTGTACCTGCGGTGCAGCGACAACCAATTAAGCAAAATCGACGCGCCGAACTCAGCGGAAAAGTCGGTGTACAAAGACTGGCTGCTGCTGGAACTGCGGGAGGACTGGACGCTTGATGAAGTGTTTGTGGCCGGCTCGTTGCTGGCGATCCGGTTTGATCGCTTCATGGCAGGCCAGCGGGATTTCGAGGTGCTGTTCACCCCTACGGACAGCACCTCGCTGGCAGGGTTTTTCTGGACGCTGAATCACCTGGTGCTGAACGTACTGGATCACGTCAAGAACCGCCTCAGCGTCCTCACTCCCGGCGCGAACGGCTGGCAGCACAGCCCGTTCACCGGGGCGCCGAGCATGGGGACGGTGGGTGCCAGCGCAGTGGACAGCGACGACAGTGATGCCGTCTGGCTGGTGACCACTGACTACCTGACGCCGACCACCTTGTCGCTGGCCGAGATCGGTGATCCGCCCGAGGTACTGAAAACCCTGCCGGCCTTTTTCGATTCCAGCCAGCACGTGATCGAGCAGCACTTTGCGGTCTCCAGGGACGGCACTCGTGTGCCCTATTTCCTGGTGCTCGGGAAAGACCTGCCGCGCAACGGCACGGCGCCGACCTTGCTCTATGGTTACGGCGGCTTTGAATACTCCCTGACCCCGTATTACTCCGGTAAGGCAGGCCGCGCCTGGCTTTCGAAGGGCGGGGTGTACGTGGTTGCCAACATTCGCGGTGGCGGTGAATACGGCCCGCGCTGGCACCAGGCCGCACTCAAGCAGAACCGTCCGCGTGCCTACGAAGATTTTGCCGCAGTGGCCCGTGACCTGATCGACCGCGGGATTACTTCGCCCCGACACCTGGGCGCGGAGGGTGGCAGCAACGGTGGTCTGTTGGTCGGCAATATGCTTACTCAATACCCGGAACTGTTCGGTGCAATCGTCTCCCAGGTGCCCTTGCTCGACATGCAGCGCTATCACCTACTGTTGGCCGGGGCGTCGTGGATGGGGGAATACGGCAACCCGGACGTACCTGAAGAGTGGGCGTACATCCAGACGTTTTCTCCATACCACCTGTTCGATCCGGCGAAGGCCTACCCACCGGTGTTTTTCCTGACCTCGACCCGCGATGACCGGGTGCATCCAGCCCACGCCCGCAAGCTGGCGGCGAAGATGATCGAGGCCGGCAAGGACGTGACGTACTACGAAAATATCGAAGGTGGGCACGGCGGGGCGGCAGACAATGCACAGGCTGCGCATATGAGTGCGCTGGTCTACAGCTTTTTGTGGGAGAAGTTGAGTTCTAATCGGGACTGAGTGTTGCCAGCCTTAATTGCTGGTACGCCTGCACCAATTGGTCGAGCGTAAACCCAAGGTTCCTGCCGCTGGGATTGGGCAGAACCCACACCGCCGTACACCCCAGGGTGTGCGGTTGAAGCCCCCAGGCAATCTGCTTCTGCCCGCTCAACGCGCTATAGGCGGCCTTTCCCAGAAACGCGACATACCGTGGCGCATAACGTGCGATCTTGCGTTCAAAACCCGCCGCCGCCGCCCTGAATTCATCCGCCGACAACTGGTCCGCCCGGGCCGTAGGCCGCTCCACCACCGTGGTCAGCCCGCATTGGTATTGCAGGATCGTGCGGTCGTTCTCCGGCTGCACTTCATGGGGCGTAAACCCGGCCAGGTGCAGCGTGCGCCAGAACCGATTGCTCCTGCCCATGAAGTGATGCCCGGTGGTGGCGGCCTTCAGCCCCGGGTTTATGCCGCAGAAAATCACGGCCAGGTGCTCGGCCAGAATGTCTTCCAGTCCTTCACTCATCCGCAGATGACCTGCACGGCGTTGCGCGCCAGGGTGATCAATTCGGCGTGGGGCTTGCCCGCCCGTGCACGAATCGAAAGGCTGTGCACCAAAGACGCGGCGAGGACGGCGACGGCTGCCGGGTCTGCACCACCTTTCAACTCACCGGCCTCGATGGCCGTGCGCAAGCGGTTTTCGAGATGGGCGTCGAGTGCGTCGAGGCGCTGCAAAAGCACGGCGCGAATCTCCGCATCCTCCACCGCTTCAGTGGTCGCGGTGCCGATGATAAAGCAGCCCCGTGGCTCGCCATCCCCCGAAAAGTAGATCGACAACTGGCCTTCATATAAGCGCATCAACGCCTCTGCGAGGGTCAGGCTCGGGTCGTCCAGCGCCTCGTCGATGGCGGCAGAAGCGAGACCCCAATACTGCTCAAGTGCCTTGAGGTAGATCGCGTGTTTGTCGCCGAACGCGGCGTACAGGCTTGGCCGGTTCATCCCGGCGGCGGTGGCGATGCTGTCCAGTGAGGCGCCGGAATAGCCGGTGCTCCAGAACACCCCGAGGGCTTTTTGCATTGCCGTTTCGGGGTCGTAGGCCCGTGGGCGGCCACGGCCTTTTGCCTCTGTGATCTTTTTTTGTGCCATGGCGTACAAAAATCCTTGAGTAGAGGTGGGTGGGTCGATATTCTTACATCATCGCACAAAATTAAGGCCTCAGAAATCCCGGGCTCAGCAAAGGTGATTCGATCATGAGCAATGCGTTGGAAAACACGACCCGCACCCCCTGGCGTTCACTGTTGATGGTGGGCTTTCCGGTACTCATTGCAGCGGCCGGGTATGTGTATTACCTCAAGGATGCGCCGTACGTATCCACCGATAACGCGTATGCCCGAGTGGCGAAGGCGTCGATCAATGCGCGGGTATCCGGGCAGGTCGTGGAGGTCGCCGTGGAAGACAACCAGTCGGTACACAAGGGGCAGGTACTGCTGCGTATCAACCCCGAGCCGTTCCAGGTCGCGGTCGAGCGTGCGCAGGCGCAATTGAGCGTGGCGCGCCTGCGGATTGAAGGCCTCAAGGCCAGCTACCGGCAACAGCAGGCAGAGTTGCAGGCGGCCAAGGAATCGGCGGGTTTCGACCAGAAGGAATTCGCCCGCAAAAAGGCCCTGGTGGCCACCGAGTTCGTGTCCCAGGCCGTGTTCGAACGGGCCGATACCGACCTGAAAGTCGCCCGGCAACGCGTGGCGTCCGTCGAGCAGCAGATCGCCAATACGGTGGTGGCGCTGAACGGCAATCCCGACATCGAAATCGACCGACACCCGGCGATTCGCGAGGCCCAGGCGCAGCTCGACGAGGCGCAACTCTACCTCTCGTACGCGACGGTATATGCCCCCGACGACGGCGTGGTGGCCAAGGTGGATGACGTGCAGGTCGGCGATTACCTGAACAGCGGCGCGCCGGCCTTCGCCTTGCTGTCGCCCCGTCGCACCTGGGTCGAAGCCAACTTTCGCGAAACCCAGATGACCCATATGCGAGCCGGTCAGCAGGCAACCATCAAGCTCGACACTTACCCGGATCATCCCTTCAAGGCGCACATCACCAGCCTGAGCCCGGGCGCCGGTGCCGACTTCGCGCTGCTGCCGCCGGAAAACGCCACCGGCAACTGGGTCAAGGTGGTGCAGCGGGTGCCGGTGCGCCTGGAACTGGACGATGCCAACGCGGACTTGCCGCTGTTCTCCGGCACCAGCGCCACGGTGACGGTTGATATCAGGACCGGCCCATGAACGGCGCACGTACTCTCCGGTTTGCGGCGTTGCTGGTGACCTGGTTGCAGGCGGTCAACGTGTCGCTGCCGAACTCGGCCCTACGGTTTGTGCAGGGCAGTTTGTCGATGACGGATGACGAGGCGGGGTGGATCTTCACGTCGTACCTGGCGGCCAGCGCGATTACGTTGCCGGTGGCTCAGTGGCTTGCTGCGCGCTTCGGCGTGAAGGCGGTTTACCAGGCGGCGATGCTGATCTTCGCCCTCGGCCTGCTGCTCGCGACACAGGCCACCACCTCACTGCAATTCGTCGGCGCGCGGATCATCCAGGGTGCTGCCAGCGGCGTGTTGGCGCCGCTGTCGATGGCCATCGCCCTGGAGACATTGGCCCCGACGCAACGGCCAAAATTCGGCCCGTCATGGACGGCGATCGGGTTGCTGGGGATTGTCAGCGGCCCGGCGATTGGCGGCTGGATCAGCGAGCATTTCGGCTGGCGCTGGATGTTCTACGCCAGCCTGCCGCTGTTGGCGTACACCTTCTTGATCGTGGCGATGTTGCAGCAGGAGAAGAAAGCCAACAGCGCTGCTGCGTTTGATTTCGCAGGCTTCGCCAGCTTCACCCTCGGCGTGATCGGCCTGCAAATGGTCCTCGACCGTGGCCAGCGCCTGGAGTGGTTCGACTCGCCCGAGATCTGGCTGGAAGCCGCCACCAGTGCCCTGGGGTTCTACCTGTTCGCAATGCACCGGTTCACCTCGAGCACACACTTCATCAGCAAGGGGTTGTTGCGCGACCGCAACTTCGTGCTGTCGACCATCCTGTTCTTCGCCGTCGGTTTCGTGCTGCTGCCGACCATGGCGATGACCTCGCCGATGCTGGATGAACTGCTGGGCTTCCCGCCCGACACCACAGGCTTCCTCACCATCCCCCGTGGCGTGGGGCTGCTGGGTGCGTTCTGGCTGATGAACAAGGTGCCTGCGCATCTCGACGGCCGCCCATTTGTGGTCGCCGGGATCGCCGTGGTGATCTACGCCAACCACTCGATGCTCGGCTATTCACCCTTGATGGACGGCTGGCCGGTGGCAGTGGCTGGCGCAATCCAGGGCGCGGGCCTGGGCCTGCTGATGCCGGCGCTTTCCCGGGTGGCGTTCAGCACCCTCGACCCGACGTTGCGCCCCGAAGGCAGTGGGCTGTTCAACCTGTCCCGCGTCTACGGCAGCACCCTGGGTGTGGCGGTGGTGCAGTGGTTCTTCTTCAACAACACCCAGGCGATGCACGTGGCGCTGGCCGGCCACCTGACTGTGCATTCGGTCCCCGCATCGACGCCCCTGGCGGGATTCGCCGCGCTGAACGAAGCCATCACCGGCCAGGCCGCCTTCATCGCGGTGGTCGGCCAATTCAAGATTCTGCTGTGGGCAATGCTGGTGGTGAGCCCGCTGGTGCTGCTGCTGCGTAAACCTGTCACGACCCACTAGTTTTCCGGAGTGTGCGTAATGAAATCCCATGGGCTTGTTATCACGGCCGTCATGACCCTGTCCGCGTGTTCGGTTGGCCCGGACTATAAGGCGCCGTCCGTTACCGCTTCGCCGCACTATGACGTGCAGGCTGAGCAGCACGTTTCCTTCAGTCAGAAGGTCAGCGTCGACTGGTGGTCGACCTTTCATTCCGAAACGCTCGACAGCGTGATGCGCCGGGCCATTGCCGGCAACCTTGAGCTGACGGCAGCGGACGCGACGTTGCGTCAGGCCGCCGCTTCGGTGGCTGCGGCCGAGGGTGCACTTTTCCCGCAGGTGGATTTCGCCGCGCAAGCGGGCCGCCAGCGCGTGCACAACGCCGCGCGGCCAGCGGTGACGAACTTCTATGGCGTCGGGCCGCAGGTCAGTTTCGACCTCGACGTATTCGGCGGCAATCAGCGCCGGGTCGAGCAACAGCAGGCATTGGCCGATTTCCAGCAGCATCGCTTCGAGGCGGCGTACCTGACGCTGACGGGCGACGTCGCCAGCCAGGCGTTGCTGATGGCCTCGGCCAGCGCGCAGATGGAAGCGGTGCAGACCTTGCTCGCCACCGACGCGAAAAACCTCGAACTGGTGCGCGCGGCGCAACACAGCGGCACGACGACGCAGCTCGATGTCTCCCTGGCCGAAACGCGACTGGCGCAGGACCGCACCCTGTTGCCACCACTCGCCCAGCAGTGCGATGCGGCGCGGCATGCGCTGTCGATCCTGGCGGGCAAGGGCCCGGCGGATTGGCGCGCACCGGATTTCGAACTGGCTGGATTTGCCTCGGCCACCACGCTGCCGGTCAGCTTGCCGTCCAAACTGGCCCATGACCGCCCGGACGTGCTGCAAGCCGAAGCCGAATTGCATGCGGCCAGCGCGGCGGTCGGCGTGGCCACCGCCAATCTCTATCCCCGTGTGGAGTTGTCCGCGTCACTGGCCCAGGCCGCGTCGGGCAATGGTGGTGCGGCGCTGTGGGGTTTTGCCGCCGGGTTGGCGGGGCCGATCTTCGATGGCGGAACTCTCAAGGCAGAGCGCCAGGCCGCCGTGGAGGGCTACAACGCCGCGCTCGCCAACTATCAGCAGACCGTCATCAAGTCCTTCGGCCAGGTCGCAGACACCTTGCAGGCGATCAACCACGACGCCGAGGAGTACCAGGCACAGACCGCCGCGCTACAGGCCGCCGCCAACAGTTTGCGCCTGAACCAGCAGGCCTATGGGGCAGGGGAGAGCGGGCTGTTGCAAGTGCTGGAGGCACAACGCGCCTATGAGCAGGCCCTGCTCGGGCAGATCCGGGCGAGCACCGCCCAACATCTCGACACCGTGCGGTTGTTCGTGGCGCTCGGTGGTCGCTCGGTCAACGATTTCAAACGCTAGTGGAGCAAACACATGAGCTATTACGATGCACTTCGCGATACCCGTTTTCCTTTGCAGCATGGCTCGGGCGCGATGCCGGCGGTGGGGTTCGGGACGCTGTTCAGGGATTTGACGGCCACCACCCAGGCGGTCACGCAAGCGTTGGAGGCGGGCTTTCGCCATTTCGATTGTGCGGAGCGTTATGGCAACGAAGCGCAGGTCGGCGCGGCGATTCACGATGCGGTGGCGGCCGGTAAAGTCCGGCGCGAGGACCTGTTCATCACCACCAAGCTGTGGAACAACAACCATCGGCCCGAGCGTGTGGTGCCGGCGTTCGAAGCCAGTTGCCGCCGGCTTCAGGTGGAGGTGATCGACTGCTACATGATCCATACGCCGTTTGCGTTTTTGCCGGGTGACGAGCTGCACCCACGGGATGCGTTTGGGCATGTGTTGTATGACTCGGGGGTGACGTTGATCGAGACGTGGCGGGTGCTTGAGCGTCTGGTGGATGAGGGGCGTTGCAAGTCCATCGGGGTGTCGGATATCAGCCTGGAAACGCTGCGGGAGTTGGTGGCGGTGGCGCGGATAAAACCTGCGGTGGTGCAGGTTGAGTCACACCCTTATCTGCCGGAGTGGGAGCTGTTGGAGTTTTGCAGGCAGCATGGGATTGTGGTGTTGGCGTTTGCGCCGTTGGGGCATGGGATGAGGCCGCGGGTGCTGGATGAACCGGTGATTACCGGGATTGCACGGCGGGTGCGGAAGACGCCGGCTCAGGTTGCGTTGGCGTGGTCGGTGCAGCGTGGGGTGGCGTTTTTGACCTCGTCGGTGACGCCGGCGCGGATACGGGAGGATGCGGATATTTCTACGTTGCCGCAGGTGGCGATGCGTGAGATTGAGCAGGACATTACGACCCGGGTTCGTTTTAATCCGGTGATGGATACTGGGGTGTTGGGGTTTATTTCGCGGGAGAAGTGTTGAGTTTGGCCGGAGGAGGGGGGGACATATCCGTTATTTAGGTTACGGCTACTTATGGTTTCGCTCTTACAGCGAGTCACTTTGCAAAAGCGGCAGGGGGCAGTTAGATCAAGATCAAAAGTAAGAGCACGGCTGCCTGAGAGCCGACCTGAGTGTTAAAAGCAAAGGCAAAAGCTGCTTTTCTGTAGGAGCTGGCTTGCCGGCGATGCAGACAACTCGGTGAATCAGACACACCGAGGTGATGCCA